>ONIM01000085.1:0-884 GCA_900317885.1 uncultured Bacteroidales bacterium
CACGTTAGTGCCACTGCCGGATATAAATCCGGACAGTTGAAAAAATCGATTGAGACCGCCTTCGGCTGACAGAATACAGACCGTACTTCGGACTGACAGACCGCTTCACTGACAGACCGGATTAGGGCGCCTTCGGGGGTGAAGGTCGTTTGGACGCCAAAGTGGGTGGCATAGAGGTCAGCCACCACCCGGTCGCCTTGGAGGCTGTCCTCTTTGAGACCTTCTAACTCCAACTCCCCTCCGTGAATCGCCACATACTCGTACCAGAACGCAGCGGAAGACCAGCAGGCTTCGAGCGATACGTTCTCATACCGCTCCTTTATCCGGCGGCTCATGGTGATATAGGGACTCTCGTTCTCCTCTACCGGGATATCCTCGCCGTGCAGGATGCGGGCGGAAACAGTCTGCGAGGTCGGTTTGCCGTCCCGCTCCATCAGCCGCGCATCACCCGTCAACGTAATCGGTTCACCCGGATAACACTTCGCTATATGCACCTGCAAGAACCGCAATGCCGTACCACAGTTCTTGAGGTATAGGGAGAGGCCTACCCCCGACCCCTTCCTGCAAGAAGGGGAGCCCGGAACGCCATAAACCTCTCGAAGCTTCTCCAATGCATCATGCAGGACGATCACATCATCGGGCATATCCGAAGAGACCCGCATCAGCGGATCTCCATGGATAGCTTGTAATAGAAGGATTCTATTCGCTATACTCTTCGATATCGGAAGGGTTATACGTTGCAATATTCATTAATCATTATTCATTAATTAATGTCGGGCAGCGGACTGTAGTCGCGGCTGTAACGCAGGTGCTGCTCGATGTAACCTTCCGTGAAGTCGATCTTCACATCCGTGATCTCACCTGCCTCATCGCGTACCGCGGTA
>ONIM01000085.1:931-2911 GCA_900317885.1 uncultured Bacteroidales bacterium
CGGTATAAACCGGGTTGACAAAACCTTTGTACGGCGCCAGGTTCAGTTTCTTGTAGCGCTCCAGAATCTCCTTGTGCAGCTCCGGATTCACCTTCACGGCATATTGCTCCACTATCTCTTTCGCGGCAGCGTAGTCACCTTCGGAAGTGATGCGCTGGATCTCTGCTAGCAGCTCGCCGTACAGACGACGCAGACCCTGGTAATCATTGATCTTCAGGTAGTGTTTGCTATCCTTTGTACCTTGTACGATTTCCACTTCGGGATGAGCCGAATCTACATGTGCCAGCACCCAATTGGCAATCAACTGGCGGTTGCGCATATGCGCTTCCTCGATGTCCTTACCCGGCTCGATACGAACCAACTGCGTCATTGCGCCGTTCATCATCTGCTGGTAGTAACCCGCCTTGAATGCTTCTTCGTTCGGCAGCAAGCCTAACTCCACCAGTTTCGGGTCCGCCAGATAATAGAGTCCGAACAGGTCGGCACGCGCTTCCTCGATCGTCGAAGCGTGCTCCTTCAGCGCATCTTTGCTCACACCCGGCATTAACTTACCGCTACCGTGACCGACGCACTCGTGCAGGTCGGTATGCAGGTCGCCGCACATAGCGCCGTATTGCTCGTAGATAGCGCGGATCTCGTCGTCGATCATGAACTCCTCGTTGAAGCCGTTTCCCTTCGCTGCCTCGTTATACGCATGCATCAGGTTGTCGATCGTCACAGACTTGGAACCGTACTCTTTGCGAATCCAGTTAGCGTTCGGCAGGTTGATACCGATCGGTGTAGCGGGATAGCAGTCGCCCGCCAGGATAGCCGCCGTGATCACCTTCGCCGTCACTCCCTTCACTTCCTCTTTCTTGTATTTGGGATCGGTCGTCGAGTGGTCCTCAAACCACTGCGCGTTCTCCGAGATCAACTGCGTACGTTTTGTAGCAGCCAGGTCTTTGAAGTTCACCATACTCTCCCATGTACCGGTGATGCCGAGCGGGTCGGAATAGGTCTCCGTGAAACCGTTGACGTAGTCCACGCGGCTATCCAGATCGCGCACCCACGCGATACAGTATTCATTGAAGGTCTTCAGGTCACCTGTCTCGTTGAACTCGATCATCTTCTCGATAGCTAACTTCTGCGCGTCGTTCTCGGCGTACTTGAGTGCCTCTTTGAGCCAGTAAACGACATGCTCCAGCGCCTCGCCGTAGAGCCCGCCTACCTTATAGACGCGCTCCTCTATCTCCCCCTTCTCGTTCTTCACCAGCTGGCTGTTCAGACCGATCCACATCGGTTCGGGGCTGTTGTCCTTGTGCGCGGCGTACCATGCCTCCGCCTCCGCTTGCGTCACTCCCTCGCCGTAGTAATTGCCGGCAGAGCAAGCCACTAAATCCACACCGTCCTGCGCGGTCGTGCGCTTCGGCATCACGGCCGGGTCAAACATCACCGGCAGAATCGCTTCGTCGTACGTCACACCCGCCTGCTCGCAAGCTGCTACGAACCAACCCAGGCTGAACTCCGGCAGGAACTTGTCCTCGCTATAATGATGGTGAATACCGTTGGAGAACCATACACGCTTGAGATACCGCTCAAAAGCGTCCCATTCCTCCCTTGTACCTTGTACCTCGTCCTTTGTCCCTTGTACATACAGCGCTTCGCAGGCTCGCCTGATCCGCAGGTTATACCGTCCGTTCTGGTCAAAAAGGATGTCGCGCCCCCATAAAGCCGCTTCACTCAGACAGTACACCAGCTGCTTCTGCTGCAGACTCAAACTGTCAAACTCCGGCACATCGTACCGAAGGATCTCTAAATCATAAAACTTGTCCACGTTGTATTGGAAACTTTGCTCTTTCGGCTGACACGCACACAGCATAGCTGCCGAAAGAAGGAATAACAGATTTTTTTTCATCGGTTTATTTCGTATTTAATGACTCTTTGTATTCGTGGGCCGTCATTCCCGCCACGCGCTTGAAATAGCGATAGAAAGAAGTAGGT
>ONIM01000084.1 GCA_900317885.1 uncultured Bacteroidales bacterium
GCTCCTTACTTTAAATATATCCCGCGCGTACAGCGCGAAGTGAAAGTGGTGCCGCTCGAAACCATGGAATGGCTACAGAAAGAAGGCTATTCGCGTATCGCAATCCAGCAGACCAAATATCCTGTTTCGGAGGTCTATACCCCCATGACGGCGCGTAAGAAATTCGGTTATGACTGCGCTACCAATTTGGTGCTTGATACGGCTCGGACGGAAGATATGCGTGCCAAACTCCTGGCTACTGTTTCCCCTACCCAGGGTCTTGTGCAAAAAGGAGAAAAAATTATTGACAAAGGGGAAATAGTCACGGAGCGCAATTATCAGATTCTTCATTCCCTGCGCCGGGCATACGAAGATGAATCGCTCGGGCATCGCCAGCGCACACTCTCTATCTTCGGAGAAGCAATGTTGGTTACTCTTTTCCTTTGCCTCTTTGTGATTTATCTGTATGTGTTCCGCATCGCGTATCTGCGCAGCGTCGCTACGGTCTCGTTCTTCTGCCTGCAGATGTTTATCGTCATTGCCTTGGCTTGTCTTGCCTTGCGGTTCAATCTCTCGGTCTATCTCATTCCTTTTGCTTGGGTACCTATACTGACGCGTGTCTTCTTTGATTCGCGGACAGCCCTTTTCCTGCATTTCACGACAATATTGATTACCTCTATTGTTGTACCTGCTCCGGTAGAGTTCTTCTTCATCCAAATAGTGGTCGGAATGGTGGCTGTCTCGTCGCTTAGTGATATGACCCGACGTGCACAACTCTTCCAGACTGCCGCATGGATTTTCCTCGCGCAGTCGGTCGCATATACAGCCCTTACCTTCGCGCAAGCAGGTGTCTGGTCGTCCATTGATTTGTGGATGTATCTCTATTTCTTCATCTGCGGCTTGCTCACAGTCGGCTGTTACGGCTTGATTTATATGTTTGAGAAGATGTTCCGTTTCATCTCGTCCATTACGCTGGTCGAACTGACGGATATCAATTCCGAACTCCTGCATACCCTCGCCGAACGTGCTCCCGGTACTTTCCAGCATTCCATGCAGGTCTCCAACCTCGCTGCGGAAGCGGCTAAAGCGATCGGGGCCAATGCCCTTCTCGTGCGTACCGGTGCGCTCTATCATGATATAGGTAAAATGACAGACCCGATCTATTATGTCGAGAACCAGACCGGTTCGGAAAACCCCCTGCTGAAGATGGACCCGCGCGACGCGGCACAGGTGGTCATCTCTCATGTCACCGAAGGTGAACGGATCGCCCGCAGAAATCATCTGCCCGAAGTGGTCATCAATTTTATTACCACTCATCATGGCACCTCGCTGGTTCGTTATTTCTATAACACTTATTGTAACTCACATCCCAACGAGAAAGTGGATGAAACCCTCTTCCGCTATCCCGGCTCCAAACCTACTACCAAGGAAGGGGCGATTCTGATGATGGCGGATGCGATTGAAGCGCGCTCACGTAGCCTTGCCGAATATACGGAAACGGCTATCGCAGAGGCGGTTAACCAGATGATTGATGTACAGATAGCGGACGGCCAGTTTGCTGAGACACCGCTCTCCTTCAAGGATGTCGAGGATATCCGCCGTGTATTCATCTCCCGCCTCGTCGCTATGAACCATCATCGTATATCTTATCCTACATTAAACAAGTAATGCAAGAAAATCTTACAGGCGCAGCCGGTCTTACAGCGCAGCGGTCCTACAGCGATAGTGGTCTTACAGCGAAGCGGTCAGAGCGCCACGCGCTCTATCTCGCGCCTATGGAGGATGTCACCGATCCGGCGTTTCGTATGCTTTGCAAACGCTACGGTGCCGATCGTGTTTACACAGAGTTCGTCAATGCAGACGCACTCGTTCGAGACATCGCCTCCACTACACGCAAACTTACTATACATGATGCCGAGCGGCCGGTGGCTATCCAGATATACGGACGGGAACCCGAAGCCATGCGGGACGCTGCGCTGATAGTAGAGCAGGCCCACCCGGATTTTATAGACATCAATTTCGGATGCCCGGTGAACAAGATCGCCGGTCGTCAATGCCGTCCATACACCGGTTACCGCCAAAACCCGCCTCGGATGGGATGAAAGTGACTTAACTCCCAAATATAATCCGCTTGGGCTTAACTCCCTTCCCTTTAGGGAGGGGGCGGGGGTAGGCTCGTCTTCCTATTTTATCGTAGATCTCGCCGAGGCCCTTCAGGACTGCGGTATTACCGAACTCGCTATTCACGGCCGTACGCGCTCGCAGATGTATCGTGGCGAAGCGGACTGGACTCTCATCGGAGAAGTGAAAAATAACCCGCGCATACACATTCCCATTATAGGGAACGGGGACGTGTGTACACCCGAACGCGCGAAAGAATGTTTCGACCGCTACGGTGTGGATGCCATCATGATCGGCCGTGCTACTTTCGGCGCTCCCTGGCTCTTCGCCGAAATGAAAGAGTTTCTCTCTACCAATCCGGTCTTTCAGTCCGAAGGACGGTCTTTCAGTGAAACGGTCTTTCAGAGAAGCGGTCTTTCAGCGGCTCCGCCGCGGTCTATGGAGGAAAAGGTAAATGTTCTAAAAGAACATGTGCTTTCCGCCATACAGTGGTGCGGTAACGACGAGCGGAAGGGTATCATTCATTCCCGGCGCCATTTTGCGGCTTCGCCGGTATTCAAAGGACTCGCGGATTTCAAACAAA
>ONIM01000083.1 GCA_900317885.1 uncultured Bacteroidales bacterium
CCACGGCCTCCAAGCCCACGGTCACCCTGACCGCCAAGCTGGGCTTCTCCCAGCTGGCCCGTAGCCTGGATTACATGAATGCAGCGGAATTTGCCACCTACAATAACGACCGCATCGACTTCACCAAGAGCGCTCAAGAGATATATAATTTTGTGCGTGGACTGAGTCCCTACCCCGCTGCACGAATGGGTGAGACGAAAGTGTTCAAAGTAGCGATTAGCCACGTTGCGGAACAGAAAGGACATATTATTAAACCCTGCGCGGACGGAGATATAGACATTCTCGAACTGCAAGCGCCGGGTAAAAAACGCATGGACGCACGAGCGTTTCTTAATGGGGTACATTAAGAAGTTGGACCGCTGCGCTGTTGGAAGTTGGACCGCTGCGCTGTTGGAAGGTGGACCGCTGCGCTGTTGGAAGTTGGACCGCTGCGCTGTTGGAAGTTAGTTAAGTAATTAAAAATTAACGGCAAAAGCCTAATTAAAAATTAAAAATTACGAATTACCTTTCTCTCATAGATAAGTATTACGGTTCGTCGCCGGAACTACGGCACGTATTAGTTACGCACTCAGAGCAAGTGCGCGACCGTTCGCTACGTATCATCGATGCACATCCTGAGTGGGATGTTGACCGCGATTTTGTAGCCGAAGCTGCCATGCTGCATGATATAGGAATCATCTATTGCCACGCCCCGAAGATTTTCTGCGTAGGGGAGCACCAATATATTGAACATGGCTATTTAGGGGCAGAGTTGCTTCGTCGTGAGGGTTATCCGCGCCATGCTTTAGTAGCAGAGCGGCATACAGGAAGCGGCATCACGATGGACCAAGTGATTCGGGAAGATTTGCCCATTCCTGTTCAGGACTACCTGCCCGTTTCGCTGGAAGAACGCATTATCTGCTACGCCGACAAGTTCTATTCAAAAAGCCACCTCGGTGAAGAAGTGGCTTTGTCTAAAATCCGTCATAACATCTGGAAATACGGTCACGACGCTATTTTGCGTTGGGAGCGATTAGTAGCCGAGATGGGTGAGTTCTGATTTACCGGAATTTGTGCGAGAAACCAATAGAAAGCAGTTCTTTGAACTGCATTTTTGGTTTAGTGTCCCCCTCCGCGATATAAGCAGAATCAAAGCGTGGGTGCAGAATCAGGCGAATACTGAGAAAGCGGGTGATAAGGAACTCCGTATTTATTTCCCAGTCTATTTCAACAGATCGATAATTCGTATAGAGATAAAACTCCGTATCGATGGCTAACTCTCTGTATGGACGCCATTTCCAGTTTACTCGCAAGAGGCTTCCGAACTCACTCAACAGATGTTCTCCGGGTTTGATGCCGTATTTGGTGACATCGATATTGCGGATGCTATCGCCGTCTCCGAAGTGCGCATAAACGAGTTTATAAGTAGCGGGGGCAAAGAGGATACTGAGGTCCTTGACCGGCCGGCAGTCCAAACCGGCACTGAGGTAGAACTTCATAGGGGTCATAAACGCCGTTTTCGCTGTCGTTTGGTTCTCGTTCCAGACGTTCCAAAGGGTTGTATTGAACTCGGCAGAGGCAGTAGCGTACAGTTTATTGACTATCCGATATCCGAACTTACTATATAAGCGGAAGATATCGTCGGTGACATTATACTTACGGAGCGTATCGCGCGGCGTAGTAGTGACTCCCGCCCGCCACTCGCCGGTATTCTCCCACGAGATGGCGTTTTTATTGTAGTTGATATAGCCCTTTGCCATTGTGAGTATTGAAAACTCACTGTTTCCGCCTTTGTACCAGTTAGGCGAGATATAATTCTGCGTGAATTGTACCAATACATTCGCCTCCTTATACCAGTGGCTATTTTGGTCCCTTATGGCTCTTGCGACATCCGCGAGGTCGGCATCAAGGTCGCGAAAGATAGAGCGTTCAATCTCCGGCGTATTGATATTCATACGGAGTTCCAACTCGTTAGTAAGGGAGTCGATTTCAACCAGTCTTTTGTCGGTGATTTGGCGCTTTTGAGCCACGATGTCCAAAGAATCTTTTTTTCGTCTGGCGTATTG
>ONIM01000081.1 GCA_900317885.1 uncultured Bacteroidales bacterium
ATGTTTTTCGAGCGCATGACTTTCCTCCCGCTTGAAAAAATCACTCCTATGGTCCCATTGGGCGGCTCAGGTATTGGCATGCATGTCATTCCGGTCGAAAAGGCTATCAGTATGGAGAACCAGTCGGTTGATATCGAGCATATCTCTTACTGGCTCAAAAAGTACGAGGGCCATATCGGCGTCGGCATCTGTTCGTGCCGCTACGGCCGTAAGAAACTGGATGAAGGCTGCGCGGATGATTATCGCGACTGGTGTATCGGTGTGGGCGATATGGCGGACTACCTTCGAGAGACAGGACGAGGCCATGACATCACCTACGATGAGGCGATGGCTATTCTCAAGAAAGCCGAAGACCACGGTTTCGTTCACCAGGTGACCAATATTGACGGCGAGGGGAAGATTTTCGCTATATGCAACTGCAACGTGAAGATTTGCAATGCGTTACGTACGTCGCAGTTGTTTAACACACCTAATATGTCGCGCAGCGCGTACGTAGCGGAAGTGGACCCGAAGAACTGCGTGGCGTGCGGTCGGTGCGTAGAGTACTGTCCGGCGGGAGCGGTTAAGCTTGGTCAGAAACTATGCACGAAGAGCGGCCCGCAGACCTACCCGAAGCAGGAGTTGCCGGACGCAACCAAATGGGGTGAAGACAAATGGACAGAAGACTATCGCGATAAGAACCGCATCAACTGTTATCCGACGGGGACTGCGCCTTGTAAGACCGCTTGTCCGGCACATATCGCCGTGCAGGGATATCTCAAGAAAGCGGCAGAAGGCAAGTACACCGAGGCGCTCGAACTCATCAAACGCGAGAACCCGTTCCCTGCGGTATGCGGACGTATATGCAACCGCCGTTGCGAGGACGCTTGTACGCGTGGAACGATAGACCGCGCGGTGGCTATCGATGCCGTGAAGAAATTCATTGCGGAGAAAGACCTGCATGCCGAGACGCGCTTTGTGCCGGAGGTGAATATATGCTCCAACGTACAAGACCGATGGGAGGAGAAGATTGCCATCATCGGTGGCGGTCCGAGTGGACTGAGTTGCGCGTATTATCTGGCGACGATGGGCTATAAACCGACCGTATTTGAGCGCAATGAGAAACCCGGCGGTATGCTGCGGTACGGCATCCCGTCGTACAAACTGGACAAGGCGGTTATTGACGCCGAGATAGATATCATGCGTGAGATAGGCGTGGATATCCAATGCGGCGTGGAAGTGGGTAAGGACATCACGATAGCCCAGTTGCGCGAGCAGGGTTATAAAGGATTCTACGTAGCGATAGGTTGCCAGGGCGGCCGTCTGCCGGGCATACCGGGAGAAGACCTCAAAGGCACGACAACCGCCATCGATTTCCTGCATGAGGCGAATTGCGGGCAGAAAAAGATTAAAGGCAAGGTTGTTGTGGTAGGCGGCGGAAACGTAGCTATTGATGCGGCGCGTGTGGCGAAACGAAGCGGGGCAAGCGAAGTGACGATGCTCTCGCTGGAGACGGAAGATATCATGCCTGCTTCGCTCGAGGAACGCATGGAAGCACGCGAAGACGGCGTGGTTCTGAATCCCGGTTGGGGACCGAAAGAGGTTAACGGTGAAGGGTTAAAGGTTACGGGTATTACCTTCAAGAAGTGCGTGTCGGTATTTGACGAGCAGCACCGCTTTGCTCCGAAGTTCGATGAGAATGAGACGATTACGCTGGAGGCGGATATGGTTATCTTCGCCATCGGTCAGACCGTGGTGCTGAAGGACCTGCTGAAGGACACCAAAGTGGAGTTCTTCCGCGGTGTATATCCGATAGCGGACAAACTGACGCTCCAGACGGCGGAACCCGATATCTTTGTTGGCGGCGATGTGTTCACAGGCCCGAAATTCGCCATCGATGCCATCGCGACCGGTAAGGAGGCGGCGGAGAGTCTGCATCGCTTCGTGCAGCACGGACACATGACCATCGGTCGTAACCATAGAGATTTCATCGAGCTCAACAAACAGGATATCGTGGTAAAGCAATATGACAATGGTAGCCGTCAGGACCCAGGAGTGGTGCCGACGAAGACGAAA
>ONIM01000079.1 GCA_900317885.1 uncultured Bacteroidales bacterium
AAATATCCGGTTATCGCGCAGGAGAACGGTATCCAGGGACGTGTAATCTGCCAGTTCGTCGTTAACCGCGATGGTTCGATTGTCGATGTTGAGGTCGTTCGTTCGGGTGGTGATCCTTCGTTGGACAAAGAGGCCGTACGCGTCATCAAGTCCATGCCGAAATGGAAACCCGGTCAGCAACGTGGTAAACCCGTCCGCGTGAAATATACCGTGCCGGTTAACTTCAAGCTGCAATAAGTCGAGCGGCTCGACAACCGCTTAACCATGCGGATAAATGGAATTAGCCTATAGAGATATAGCATATTGTAAGAATGTCGGTGCTAAGCGTGCCGACATTCTTCGTTCAGAACTGGGCGTCCGCACAGCGATGGACATGTTGCGCCAAGTGCCGTACAAGTACATCGACCGAAGCCGATTCTACAAGATTGCCGAACTTGACGACGAGGACACCTACGTCCAGATCATCGGTACCGTGACCGAATGGCACACTATCGGTATTGGTAAGGCACAGCGACTCAGCGCAACCTTCAATGATGGCACCCATCAATGCGAACTGGTATGGTTTCAGGGCGTAAAGTACGTCAAGCTGCAGCGCAACGTGCCCTATCTGCTCTTCGGCAAACCAAGCCGGTTCCAGCATATCTATAACTTCGTCCACCCTGAGTTGACGCCCATGAGTAAAGTCACACCTGAGATGACGCAGGGACTCGAACCGTATTACAACACGACGGACAAGATGAAGCGGTCGGGGCTTAACTCAAAAGCAATACGGTCCATCATCGCCGAGTTGATGCCGGATCTCAAGATGGGTGTGCCGGACACGATAGGAGCGGATATATTACAGCAGTTCCGCCTCATGAGTCTAACGGACGCTCTGCTGAATGTGCATTTCCCGAAGGACACCGCAGCCATGCAGAACGCACGGGCACGGCTGAAATTCGAAGAACTATTCTTCCTCCAGCTGCAGATTCTCAAGCAGATGAAGCGGCGGGAACAGAACCCCGGTTTCCCGATGCCCATGGTCGGAACACGCTTTCATGCCCTGTACAAAGCGTTGCCTTTTGAGCTGACGAACGCACAGAAACGCGTCATTCACGAGATACACGACGACCTCAAATCGGGCAAACAGATGAACCGCTTGCTGCAAGGCGATGTCGGTTCTGGTAAGACACTTGTCGCACTGATGTGTTGCCTCTTGGCGGTTGACAACGGTTACCAGACATGTATCATGGCGCCGACTGAAATTCTGGCGAACCAGCACTATGAAACGCTCAAGGCCTTCCTGGCTCCGCTTGGTGATACTATACACGTAGCGCTGCTGACAGGTTCAACCACGTCGAAGAACCGCGTGCCGATACACAACGGGCTGATGAACGGCACGATACATATATTAATAGGTACGCACGCGTTATTAGAGGATAAGGTCCAATGGCAAAACCTCGGGCTGGTCATCATCGATGAGCAGCATCGTTTCGGAGTCGCACAACGCGCCAAACTATGGACGAAAGCTCGGAAGGGCTCCGAACCCGAGCAAAGCACGCAGGTAGTAGCTCCCCATATTCTCGTCATGACGGCTACGCCTATTCCGCGCACATTAGCGATGACCGTATATGGCGATTTGCAGGTTAGTATCATTGATGAGTTGCCGCCCGGGCGAAAACCTATTCAAACCATTCACTACCCACTCAACCGCCGCGCACAGGTCTATTCGTTCATGCAGAAACAGATACAGGACGGACGGCAGATATACGTTGTCTTCCCGCTTATCAAAGAGAACGAAAAACTCGACTTGCGCGATTTGGAAAATGGCTTCAACGAACTATGCGAAGCGTTCCCCGGATATAAAATCTCGATGGTCCACGGCCAGATGAAGGCGGCGGACAAGGACCTGCAGATGACGCGGTTTGCAAAAGGCGAGACACAGATTCTTGTTGCAACAACAGTCATCGAAGTGGGCGTGAATGTACCGAACGCCACGGTGATGATTATCCAGAACGCGGAGCGGTTCGGACTTAGCCAGTTACACCAGTTGCGCGGACGTGTAGGACGAGGAGGCGAACAAAGTTATTGTATTCTGCTCACAGAGACGGAGATTAGCAGCGACACA
>ONIM01000076.1 GCA_900317885.1 uncultured Bacteroidales bacterium
CTATGTGGGGCATGATACTCGGCAAGTCCGGCAAACTGCCCGGCGAACTGGCACCGGAGATTATCGAACTGGCCAAAGAGAAAGGATTCGAGTTCTATACCGACGACCCGCAGAAACTCTATCCGAACGTGTTGCCGCAGTATATCAAGGAGATGAAAGAACTTGGCTGGGACCGCGGTCAGGACGACGAAGAACTGTTCGAATTCGCCATGCACGACAAGCAATATCGCGAATACAAGTCCGGTATCGCCAAAGAGCAGTTCAACAAAGACCTCGTGGAGCGTATGCTCAAGGCCGGCAAACCCGTACCGGAGAACCTCCGTCAGTATATGCCGACCGCTCCGGAAGCCAAGAGTCAAGAGTCCGGAGCCAAGAATCAAGACGAGTTGGCCGCTGTGGCTTACGCACTGTATCTCGCGGGCAAGAAGCCCAAAGAGGGTATCATCACTCTCCCGCAAATCAAATCCACTGCATGGAATCATAAACATTATGTCTTAAAATAGTATGAAGAAGTACAATTTTAATGCAGGACCGAGTATCCTGCCGCAAGAAGTCATCAAACAAACCGCAGAGGCGGTACTCGATTTTCAAGGCGAAGGCCTCTCTGTACTGGAGATTAGCCACCGCGCCAAGTATTTCCAACCCGTGATGGACGAAGCCGAGGCACTGGTGAAGGAGTTGCTGAACGTGCCGGAAGGTTATCGTGTGCTCTTCCTTGGCGGCGGTGCCTCGTTGCAGTTCTGCATGGTGCCGTTCAATATGCTGGAGAAGAAAGCCGCATACCTCAACACCGGTGTATGGAGCAAGAAGGCACTGAAAGAAGCAAAAGGTTTCGGTGAAGCAGTCGAAGTAGCAGCCAGCACGGATTCAATCCCGACAGATTACGAAATCCCGCAAGACGCTGATTATTTCCATATCACGACCAATAATACCATCTTTGGTACCGAGATTAACGATGCCAAATTGGCGGAGATATACAAGAAAAAAGGCAATGTGCCTTTGGTAGCCGATATGAGTTCGGATATCTTGAGCCGTCCTATCGATGTTAGCCAATACGACATCATCTACGGCGGTGCACAGAAAAACCTTGCGCCTGCAGGTGTAACCTTCGTCATCATCAAAGAGAGCTGTCTGGGTAAAGTAAGCCGTTATATCCCCACGATGCTGAATTATCAGACGCATATCGAGAATGGCTCAATGTTCAACACGCCTCCTGTGCTGCCCGTTTATACGGCTGTGCTGACGCTCCGCTGGCTCAAGAAAAATGGCGGTGTGAAATGGATTGAGGAGCGCAATAAAGCCAAAGCCGAATTGCTCTATAACTGCCTCGACAACTCCAAACTCTTTATGCCCACCATCAGCAAGAAAGAGGACCGCAGTAGGATGAATATCTGCTTCGTCTTCAAACCCGGCTATGAGGAATTGCAGGACGACTTCTTCAAGTTTGCTACAGCAAAAGGCATGGTAGGTATCAAGGGTCACCGTCTCGTAGGCGGTTTCCGTGCTTCCTGCTACAACGCGATGGACCTCGAAGGCGTACAAGCCCTCGTGGATTGCATCAAAGAATACGAAGCGCTGCATTAAAATCTTCAAATTGTCAAATCTTCAAATCTTCAAATCTTATGAAGGTACTTGTAGCAACAGAGAAACCCTTTGCGAAAGTAGCCGTGGACGGTATTCGCGAGGTGGTAGAGGGCGCAGGCTATGAACTGGCGCTGCTCGAGAAATATACGGAAAAACAGCAGTTATTGGACGCTGTGGCTGACGCTGACGCACTCATCATCCGTTCGGACATTGTGGATGCAACTGTGCTGGATGCTGCCAAGCAGTTGAAGATCGTGGTTCGCGCCGGAGCAGGTTATGACAACATCGACCTCGATGCTGCCACAGCGCACAAAGTAGTGGCGATGAATACTCCGGGCCAGAATAGCAATGCCGTAGCAGAGTTGGCGCTTGGTCTGATGGTTTATGCGGTTCGTAATCTCTATAACGGCACCAGTGGCACGGAGCTCAAAGGCAAGAAACTCGGTATTCACGCCTTCGGTAACGTCGGTCGTAATGTAGCGCGTATCGCGCAGGGTTTCGGTATGGAGGTATATGCATACGATGCCTATTGTCCGGACGAGGCCATGACGGCTGCCAACGTGAAACCATTGCACAGCGCTGAGGAACTATATAAAACTTGCGACATCGTCAGCCTGCATATCCCTGCGACAGCGGAGACCAAAAACAGCATCAATCATGACCTTGTGAACCTCATGCCCAAAGGCGGCGTGCTCGTTAATACCGCCCGCAAAG
>ONIM01000088.1:0-1133 GCA_900317885.1 uncultured Bacteroidales bacterium
CTGCCGTCCCGATGATGGCTTCGGCAAACATGCCCACACCGCAAAGACAGCCGATAGCTGCGGCGCACCACACGGTGGCTGCTGTGGTCAAACCTCTTACCGTGTCGCCGTGCTTGAAGATAATACCTGCGCCTAGAAAGCCGATACCCGACACCACTTGCGCTATCACACGGGAATTGTCGCCGCCCATGATAGAGGGGGACATCAAAACATACAGCATACTGCCGATCGCGATTAATGAGATGGTCCTGCGGCCCACCGCTTTTCCGTGCATCTCGCGCTCCATACCCATCAAATAACCCAGCGCCGTCGCCAACAGAACTTTCGTCAGCAACTGTATCCAATTTGTCTGAATAAAAGTGTCAATCATAGCCGTCTCGAAATCGGGTGCAAATTTACAATTTTTTTTCGAATTGTGCAAATAATTATGTAAAAATAATCGACAAAACACAATGACGGAGAACACAAAATAGGGTAAAGATCGTGATCGCACCATATGATACCCATAGGATAACCATAAGATACCCATAGGATATTTGCCGTTTTTTGCACTTAATGCGCTTTTACTGTATATATACGTAGTATATATACACTTTTTGTTGAAAATTTTATATTTGCATATGTCAAAAAAAAGTAGTAATTTTGCAGGCTCAAATGTACGTGCGTATGAAAAGGAACCTGAAAAGACTGTTAATTTTTATTGTTTTATGCATGCCTGTATGGGCGTCCGCGCAGACGGAAAATCAAGCAAATCCGCTTTATACGGCGGATGCCAAGATCTGGGTGAATGATAGTTACGAAGCCGTTGCGCCAGAGGCAGCGACGATGTACGGTTTGGTCAAGAAAGTGGACACCGCGTCCAATACTGTGACCATGCAGTATTATACGAAAGCGGAGGATCGCTTGCGCTCCGTCCAGAAACGCGTGGCGACAGGAGAAGGGCAGGGCTTGCAGAAAGGCAAGCAGCTCTATTTCAACGCAGAGGGCAAAGTGGAAGCCATGGAGATCTACACCCTCGTGATCGAGGAGCGCAAGAGCGTTGTGCCCGGCACGCCTCCGACCAAAGCGCGGAATCGGTTGGCGCAAGAGACGTATCTCTATCCGAACGGCAAGACCAAAGAGGAAGTGATCTT
>ONIM01000088.1:1161-2308 GCA_900317885.1 uncultured Bacteroidales bacterium
GCTGGACGAGAAGACCACGAACCTGACGACCGTTTATTACAATGAGAAAGGCAAAGTGGTGAAACGTCCGAAGCAGAAGTTCGAACCCTATATGCAGATGCCGGATTTCCCGGGTGGACAGGACGCGCTGGCGGAGTACCTCTCTGCGAACGTCAAATACCCGAAGATCGCGCAGGAGAATTCGATCCAAGGACGCGTGATCGTGCAGTTCGTGGTTGCCAAGGACGGCAAGATAGAGAACGTGGAGGTGGTTCGCACAGGCGGCGATCCTTCGCTCGACAGAGAGGCAGTACGCGTGATCAAGTCCATGCCGAGATGGCAACCCGGCAAACAGAGAGGCAAACCGGTTCGCGTCAAATACACCGTGCCGGTGAATTTTAGATTGCAATAAATATCACAACATCAACATATTAACGCCGAGCTTGGCAGTTGTGAGTCAAGCAGGCATAAACATTTGTAGGTTTATCCAATATGATTAAAATTACTTTTCCGGACGGTAGCGTCCGTGAGTACGAAAGCGGCGTGACGCCGCTGCAGATTGCGGAGAGCATCAGCTCCCGCCTCGCGCAGGACATCCTCTGCGCCAGTGTGAATGAGAAAATTGTAGAGTTGGATTTCCCGATCGAGGAAGATGCAGCAATCAAGTTGCACAAATGGGAGGACGAGGAAGCGAAACACGCTTTCTGGCATACCTCGTCGCACCTGATGGCGGAAGCCCTGCAGGAACTCTATCCGGGGATCCAGTTCGGTATCGGTCCCGCTATTGAGAACGGGTTCTACTATGACGTGATGCCGCCCGAGGGCGTAGTCATCAATGACACCTGCTTTGCAGCCATCGAGAACAAGATGATGGAGCTCCGCGCGAAGAAAGAGCATCTGGAGAAACGCATGGTCTCCAAAGCCGATGCGCTCAAAGCCTTCGGAGACAAGGGGCAGAGTTATAAATGCGAGTTGATCTCCGAACTCGAAGACGGCCATATCTCTACCTATACGCAGGGTGCGTTCACCGACCTTTGCAAGGGTCCGCACTTGCTTTCTACCGAGCCGATCAAGGCAGTCAAAGTGCTCTCCTGCTCCGCGGCTTACTGGCGCGGCGATGAGAAGCGGCCTATGATGACCCGTATCTACGGTATCTCGTTCCCGAAGA
>ONIM01000075.1 GCA_900317885.1 uncultured Bacteroidales bacterium
AGATTTATCAGATTAAACAGATGTTAATTTACCAAGCATTCGTTTGAGTATCCCCTCCCCCAATAGGAGTGGTGCGTTCTCCGCTGGAACTGAGGAGGGAGGCTGTTTGCAGTACAAAAACTATTTCTGTACGCGGAGCGATATAGTGTTTCTGCATCATAGTTTCTGTCCGTTTATGGAGTATTTCTCTCCGTTTCTAATAATGATTAAATGGCCATCTTCGATAATCTTATTGGTCTTTGGTAACTGGTCATTAGTAATTTGATCCATGTCCGTAGGGGTAGAAACGATGCGGAAGGAGGCGGGCATGTTTCGATGAACGGGAGCGAATGAAGCCACTGTACTTACCTGAAACCATGCGCGGAAACCAAGCATTTTAGCGGATGCGATATCTCCGTCGGTAGGCCAATAGAGGGTGTTGTTTCCGCCAAGGAAGAGGTTGAGGTGCTGCGTGCCGTTGGTAGCATCGTCAATGTGCGTCCTACCGTAAAAACCATGGTACGTCACTTGTCCTGCACCAGCATCATCAGCCATTTGGTCAACGTCCCATGAGATGTCCATAAAAAGCATTGCATTGAGCACCTCGCCTGTGTTCGGCCATTGGATAAGATACGGTGTGCCAGCAGTAAGAGACGAACCTGCGAGCAGCGTGATGTCGAGTTGGAGGGCATTATCCACAACGGTTGCGCCAACGAACTCATACACCTCTGCTCCTGCGAGCGGGGAAGTGGCGATATTCGGCACATTGAACGGAAGCGTGAGGGTATTAAAACAACCTGCCTTACGCAGCGTACGGAAGAGAAAGACAGCGGGTGTAGATTGCGTTCGAAAGGTCGATATCTGACCGGCGGTAGTCTCCTCATCGTCACGTTCGTCGAGAAAACAGAGATTTAGTTTTTCTCCATAACTGGTGTTCCAATCCGAAGAGTTATACCCATCCGTACCTCCTAACTTAGGCACACATATCTGCAGACTTGCATGACAGCCCGTGAAAGCATCTGCTACTAACGTAGGGGCGCTGGTAGGACGACAGAGTACACTTACAAGTGCGGAACAATCATAGAAAGCTTGCTCACCGACTAAAGTAACAGAAGGCGGAATGACTACACTTGTAAGGGCAGTACAATTCTTAAAGGCTCTCGTGTTTATCTCAGTCACGTTATCAGGTATGACGACATCCGTGAAATCCATACGCCCCATAAACGCCTGCGAATTAATCGTTGCCGCTTGCGTGGGGTCGGGTGAAGTGAGGACAAGCGTAGTGCCGTCCAGTTCGTACTCCAGGTTCGTACCGCAAGGAGTGCCTGCGATAGCACTGCCTACTGCCCCGATGAGCAAGGCAGTAAGCAGCAGTTTATTGAAGTTTTTTTCCATCGATATCATACTTTTCGCCATTTTTAATGATTACTACATGTTGATCTTCGATGATCTTATACGGACGGCTGGTCTCGCCGGGTTTCAGGATAATAGGAGCCTTTAACGAACCGTGATGGGCATCAGAGGTGTATCGTATAGGCTGCTCGGCACGAAGCGGGGTCCCATCTTCTGTTTCAAAGCGAAGTTCGTCAGCAAAGTCAGACGAAACCGTTAAGAAGTAGAGCGTTTCGTTGTTCAGTTCAATCGGCGTTGCGATACCTACGAGTTCATCACCGCTGAACGCCTTAACTCCCTCATTCATTAATTCATTCACTCCTTCAACCTTACAGATCATCGTCATGTTCGTAGCGGCTTTGCCGTTGAACTTCGGAGCGCGTTGCGGCGCGTTAGCGGCCTTGCTGTAGAACTTGATCGTTACATCTGATTCAGCAAGGCGCTTGAAGAAGTATCCTTCGCCCGGACGGAAAGCAGTGAGGTCACCTACCCATTTGCGGTCGGGCGAGAAGACGGCGAAGCGATTATGTGCCTTCACCATATCACCCGGAGTGGCATTGTCATAATAGCCGGCGAAGGCTTCGGTGATGGTCGTTGCTTGTTGTAACAAGCACGGCATCGGACTCCATTCGCCACCACCCTTAACCGTGATCTCCATCTTGTCTTCCGGCAGCGGATCACCACTGATATGCATCGTATTGCCTCCGGCGGCATACATCATATACATATCGCGGTAGTTCAAGGTCTTGATAGTACCGAGGAAGGCATCCATGGCCTCCGAATAAGTGACGAACTGCTGGGTGGAGGGGTTCTTGATGAGGTCGCCTTCTTTCCACGGTTCGTTCGCCGTCAGCATATTACGAATTATACCTGTGGTTTCATTGAGGTTCAGATTGAACGATATCCAGTTCCAACCGGAATAGATGTCGATATTCTGTGTCTCA
>ONIM01000071.1 GCA_900317885.1 uncultured Bacteroidales bacterium
TGAGACACAGAATATCGACATCTATTCCGGTTGGAACTGGATATCGTTCAATCTGAACCTCAATGAAACCACAGGTATAATTCGTAATATGCTGACGGCTAACGAACCGTGGAAAGAAGGCGACCTCATCAAGAACCCCTCCACCCAGCAGTTCGTCACCTATTCGGAGGTCATGGATGCCTTCCTCGGTACTATCAAGGCCTTTGACTACCGCGATATGTATATGCTCTATGCCGCCGGTGCTAACACGATGCATATCAGTGGTGATCCGTTGCCGGAAGACAAGATGGAGATCACCATAAAAGGTAATGGCAAATGGAGTCCGATGCCGTGCTTGTTACAGCAAGCGACGACGATCACCGAAGCCTTCGCAGGCTATTACGACAATGCCACTCCGGGTGATATGGTGAAGGCACATAACCGCTTCGCCGTCTTCTCACCCGACCGCAAATGGGTTGGAGACCTCACGGCCTTCCGTCCGGGAGAAGGATACCTGTTCAAGCGCCTCGGTGCAGAAGATGTAACGATCAAGTTCTACAATAAGCCCGCTAACGCGCCGCAACGCGCTCCGAAGTTCAACGGCAATGCCGCTACGAACATGACGATGATCTGTCAAGTTGAAGGACTGAACGAGTTAACGAATGAAGGAGTTAAGGCGTTCGTTGGTGACGAACTCGTAGGGGTAGCAACGAAGATAGATAGTTTATACTTCTTGACCGTTTCTTCTGACTTTGTGGGCGAACTTCGCTTCGAGACGGAAAATGGCACACCGCTTCGTGCCGAGCAGCCTATACGATACACCTCTGATGCCCATCACGGTTCCTTAAAGGCTCCTATTATCCTGAAACCCGGCGAGACCAGCCGTCCGTATAAGATCATCGAAGATCAACATGTAGTAATAATTCGCAACAATGAACGCTATGATGTTACAGGTAAGAAATTATAAATCACTCCTGCTTGCTGCCCTGCTCGTCGGGGCAGTAAGCACAGCTTCTGCCGGCACACCATGCGGAAATAATCTGGAGTGGGTACTGAACGGCTCTACGCTTGTCCTCTCCTCACCTAATCCTTATAGCGCGGCGACAATCTATGCGCAGGCGTTTAGGAATAAAGGGAACTTCACGGATGTTATCATCCCCGATAATGTGACACAGATTCACACCAAAGCCTTCGAAAACTGCACCGCACTTACCAACGTGGTCATTCCGGCTTCGGTGGATAGTATCGGTGTAGAGGCCTTCAAAGGCTGTTCGGCACTTTCAGACGTGCTCTGTCGACGGTATTACGCACCAAAACTGGGTACGGATGCTTTTACCAACTGCCACGCATCTCTGAAAATCTGCGTACCCGCACTCGGTACCTATCGGAACGAGACAAACTGGAGTCACTATGATGATGAAACGCGACTTACAGCATGTATCTTCCTCGATGAGAACGATGAGCAATCGAATACGGAGGCAAAGATTAACGCGTACAGGACAGCGTCACTAACCGACGTCGATATCTTCCGTACGCTACGCAAGGCAGGTTGTTTCAATACCTTGACCTTGCCCTTCAACGTACCCGACATCGCCGCATCACCGCTTGGCAGAGATAACGTGGAGGTCTATGAATTCGTTGGCGCAGAGGTTCTCGACGGTGCGCTGCAACTTGACATAGCGAAGGTCACTTCCATCAGCCTTTCTGCAGGCACGCCTTATCTCATCCAGTGGAATAGTACCGGCGAAGTGATGACGCGACTCCATTTCTCCGGTATCACCGCATGGGATAGTGACAACAATGCGGAGTCTACCAGCGGAAATGTCAAACTGCACGGCTTCTATGGTAAAACACATATCAACGATGCCACCGACGGTGAGCAACACCTCAATCTCTTCCTGCAAGGCGGTAACCAACTCTATTGGCCGACCGATGGAAGCAATGACGATGCCAAGATGCTCGGCTTCCGTGCCTGGTTCCAAATAACAGGAAATACCCTCGCCGGTGCTCCTATTCGTCGAGATATGCCCGCCTCCCTCCGCATCGTATCTACCCCGACGGACATAGAGAGCATTAAGCCGTTAGAAGTCAGCGTTCAGAAAGAACTGCGTGACGGGCAAATTATTATTAACAGAAACGGAGAGCAATACTCCATAACCGGACAGAAATTATGAGACAGTACACATCCCCGCGTACAGACGTAGTTTCTGTACAGATCACCTCAACCCTCCTCGCCGGAAGTGACCGCACTACGCCTATCGAAGGTGGTGATGAACAAGTCAAAGCATGGTAAACTAATAAACGAATAGATATATGAAAAAGTTGTATTTTATCTGTATGCTGGCAGTCGTGGCATTATGCTTTGCAGGCTGCAAAAAGGACAAGAACGATCCGGAGCAACAAACTCAGCCGCAACAGACGGAAACGCTTGCCGGTAATGTAGCACGTCCAACGTGGACCGCTCCCGAAGTGAGTGATATGAGCTCCTCCATGACCGCCGTAGTCAAGGTGGATCTCAAAGCGCAGTACCTCGAAACAGCTGCTGACTTTGTTCTTGATAACAACGATCTCTTGGCTGCGTTCTCCGGCGAGACCTGCCTCGGCACGGCTCAACCGCAAGACGGCTTGTTCTTCTTGTATATAGCGGCTCCCGTAACCGGTAACCCATCATCGGTGACCCTTCGCTACTACTGCGCGCATTACAA
>ONIM01000078.1 GCA_900317885.1 uncultured Bacteroidales bacterium
GTGGCAAGTGGCAAGTTGCAAGTGGCAAGTGGCAAGTTGCAAGTGGCACTCGGTTCGCCCGGTTATCTCAAACTCGCTCCGAACACCGTCTCGAGCCCGTTCAGGATCTTCTTCATTGCCTTATCAACGTCCTCGTCGGTAAGCGTACGGTCGGCGGCGCGGAACGAAAGCGCGTAAGCCAGGCTCTTCTTTCCAGGTCCGACCTGCAGTCCCTCGTAGCAGTCGAACAGAGTGCACGATTCGAGGATGCGGCCACCGCGCTCACAGATAAGCTTCTGCACGTGCCCCTGAGGCACTTCCTTGTCCAGCACGACTGCAATATCGCGCGTGACGGCGGGATATTTGGGCAATTCTTTATTCTGCGGTATATCGATCGCGTTGCCGTAGAGCGCGGCGGTGCTGATGCACGCCACCATCGTATCGTCCGGCACTTCGAACGCTGCGGCAACTTCCGGATGGATCTGCCCGAAGAAGCCCGCATCGGTATTGTCCCCGACGGTCAGACGGCAGAGTCTGCCGGGATGCATATAAGGCATTGACGCTCCGTCGCCCGGTTCAAAATCGTATTTACGGACGCGCAGCGCCTTCAGCAGCGCTTCGACGTCGCCCTTGAAATCGAAGAAATTGCCGTTTCCGTAGCGGCAGATCGTTATGAGCTGCCTGTGCTCCGGAAGCTCTTCAGGATACGCGGCGGTCTTAATATATACGTAGGAGATCTCGAACAGCGCGGCATTTTCTACGCGGTGCGCGTGGTTTACGGCGAGCGATGAGAGCGCGGAGGGTACCATGGTGGTACGCATCACGGAGAAATCTTCGCCCAGCGGGTTGGAGATAACTACCGCGTCGCGCAGCTTATCATCGGCGCTGAGGCGCAGTTTGTCGAAAACGGAGGGGCTGCCGAACGAGAACGTCAGCATTTCATTGTAGCCCAGACCGGTGAGCGTGCGGCGTACGCGGTCGGAGAGTTTCTGCTCTCTCGTGAGGCCGCCGGACATCGATTCGCAGCCGGAAAGCAGGCTGAGAATCATAATCGTTGATAATATTACAGTCGATTTCTTTTTCATTCCACTTTGCCTTAAAAAAGGTGTTCCCGCTTATTATTTCGCCTGTGCGAGATACTCCTCCATTCTTTCTCTGTACTTGTCCGGAGACGCTCCCAGGATCGGATCTCCCAGAATCTTCCCGTTACTGTCCACGAAATACGTGGTCGGAGTTCCGACGGCAGACAGCACATCATTATATCCGTCCCATGCGCACAGATTGGTAAATGTTACGCCGGTGTCATTGACAATTTCCTTCGCCTCATCCAGATATTTCATATTGCTCACCCAGACGTCATCCACCAGGCCGACAATAGCGCCGCCCTTCTCTGCGAATTCTTTGTTCATCTCCTCCAGTTCCGGCATCTCATTGATGCAGGGGCCGCAGGTCGTGCCCCAGATGTTGATCATGGTCACCTTGTTCTGCGCAAACAGAGCTTTGGAATCCACCGGTTTGCCATCCAGATCGATGGTTTCGAAAGAAAGAACCGTCCCCTCTTCGGTGCCTCTCCATACTTCGGGAGTAAAGAACTTCATATTGCTGACAATCTCGTCTGAGGCGTCATAGAAGGCATTGTATTCGTCTTTGCATTCATCCTTAATCTTTTCAGTTTTTATATAATCTCCAACTTTACCTTTAGTAACAGCTTGATCAAGTTTTTCTAAACCTTGAGTAAGTGGCTTCTTTAAAGGTTCTGTAGCAGACTTTAACAAACCTCCAGCAATTGGAAGAGTTAAAGCAATATCTACACCTCTTCCTTGATGAATATGTTCAGCTAAATCTTCCAATGAATAACCGTCCTTAGCTAACTCTTGAATAGATTTACCTGTTAAAGGATGAGTAATAAAAGCACTACCAATATCTAGTGGTACTTCGCCTAATACTTTCAAACCTTCAAGAGTACCACCAAGAGTATCATCTACTTCTTGAGCTCTCTTAATTTTATCAGCGGTATAATCCATTAAAGGATTTATTATAGCTTTACCAGGGTGAATAAAAGAATAACCTAATGCAGTTGCTAAATCAACAGCTCTATCTTTAGTGTTTACTAAAGTTTCACCAGTCCATTTAGCTCCCTCTCCGAGCTTTTCGAAAACTGTAGACTTATCTATCA
>ONIM01000069.1 GCA_900317885.1 uncultured Bacteroidales bacterium
GTCAACCGAGAGAGAAGTAGCTTCCGTACTGCCGCGGGTGATGGTCACCTGTTGGGTTCCTGCGGCTTCGCCTTCGCCGTACGGGGCGATGGTGATGGTCGCTGTTGTCTCTTCAGGCGTCGTAGCCGGCGAGACGGTGACGGTGATGTTGTCGTTGTTGACCGAGACACCTTTGTTCACTTTCGCCCAGCCGGTATTGGAAGAGGCGGACCACTTGATATTGCTCTCTATCTGAACGGTATATGAACCGCCTTCTTTCGGGGTATTGAGTTCCAGGTCAGAGACGATACGCAGGTAGGGAGCCGCTTTCGCTGCACGGGTAATAGGCAGTTGGAGGGTCTCGTTGCCGGAAGTGAAGGTGACTTCTCCTTTGGTCTCTGCGGACTCTTTGTTAGGCGATATCTTGATCCGTACCTCGGCTGTGCCGGCTTTGCCGGAGGTGGGGGTCACACGGATCCAACTCTCGTTGGTAGCAGCCGACCAATCGCTGTTAGGCGAGGTCAGGACAAGCGTGTAGTCACCACCTGCATCCGGGCAGGTGATCAACTCCGGGTTGACGGACAGGGTCTGCGGAAGATCCTCCGGCTGGTTCTTATCCTTACAGCCGGCGGCAAACAGCATCAATGCCGGGAGGAGGAAAAACAGAAGTTTTTTCTTAGCCACAAGGGCACGATTAAAATTAATTTTCTTCATCTGTAGTTTGTTATTTATTATTTGTAACCCGGCGGGAAACCAATCCCGCCGAGCTGAAATCCGCGAACGGATATTAGTTCATCTTCTCGAATGTAAGAGTAGTGGTAATGGTGTACCGTATTCCATCTTCTATTTCTGATTCACTTCTTTCAATGACTAACTTCTTGGAGGTTAGTTCTTTGACAACCATCTGCATGACATCACCATCATCATTCGTAGTAATTATATTGTTTTCGAATGTATAGGAGGCTGTAGCTGTATCAATTTCACCCTCTTCTTCCATGGTCTGTATAGCAGTACCGTCAGCCGTAAACTCCCAGATCATGCTATATTGAAGCGGCACTGTGTTTTTTTCCACGTCGTCGCCATTTTTGTACTCGACATCGTGCGAAACGAGTTTCCATCTGCCAATCAGGTTTTTCTGATTGTTTTTCTCACATCCGGTGAGAGCCATTCCGCTTGCCACTACCACCAGCAGCACAAGCAGTTTTGTAAAGATTTTTTTCATTTGTTATTTGTTATTTGATATTTCACCTCGGCGCCGAGGATATTCAACTGCTTGCCATCCATCAGGATGAGCACTTGTCCGTCACGAAGAATTTTCTTCGCTGCTTTGTGCGATTGAGCGTTTTCAATGCCTTGTCCTGCACCTTCTTTGGTGACGAGACGTACGGAGACGCCATTTCCCCTTCTGGAAGCGCCGTCGCTGGCAAGGAGACTCTTATTGTCAAACTCCATTGCGTACTCGGTGTATCCATTTCTCGCAGTAGAAGAAGCGTAGTAGCCGAAGTCATTCGGATAACGGATCTCTCCACCTGTGAGATATCCCATAGCCGGGAAGAAGACAGCACCGGCTTCTTCCATTATATTCCATTGGGCAATGGTGTATTTGTTGTCATTATAGTTGGTCTGCATATCGAGATTCAGATTCCGCCATCCGTTGCCGGTCTCATACTCCATATAGCAATCTGTGCCGGGCTTGAAAGTTACGCCAGAGGGGAGTACCCACTCGTCCGGCAGCAGAATAACACCTTTGTACTGATTATCAATCGTAGCGAAACCGAACAGTTTGCCCGCGTTCGGACGCGACTCGATGATATATACCCACTCCTCATGGGTGAGCACGCGCCAGAGTCCGGCAAAATTGCCTCCGTTCTCAATGGGGTTGTAGATTCCCCAGTCTGCATAGGCATAATCGCCGGTCAGGTTGTTGTTCTCATTACCGCCTACAAAATAGTCAGCCGGATCGGCAGAGGTAGAAGTAGGCTGATACTCGTTGGCACCGCTGTTCCAACCGCTGGTACCCCAACCGAAATATGCGAGTGCGCCATCATCGGCTTTAAACTGGTAGTCTGCAAACGACCATGTACTTGAAATTTCATGATACTGGAGGATTCCCTGCGAGAAATGAACGCTGTCTCCGTTAGTGTTGATGATGAACTTGCCCGAGAGTTCGCCCTCAATAGCGTGGGCTGCAAAGGTGCTTGCAGCAAGCACCAAAGCTGAAAGTAAAAATTTCTTCATACGTAACTTTTTTTATAATTAAAAAATAGGCTGTACCGGAATGTCGCTCGTACGGCATCCCGGTACAATGGCATTTATTAGAATGCGATGATAGCGCGGACTACGTCGAATTGGTTATCTTCGCCTTTAAAGCCGGAGTGCGGTGACATGTTAACGTGCCTTAATCCGTCCGAAACACCTACATTAGCATATATCGAAGCAACCAGTATGGAAAGCCCAACACCTAAACGGTCACCGTTTATCTGCTCGGGAGTGACATTATCATATCCTCTGATTGCCAGGAATACTTCATAGCGCTCATTAATAGTCTCGGCGTAGTTCTTGTACTCCTGATACTTGTCACCGGCATTGTCTTTGAGCCAGCTATCCCATCTTGCTTCAATCTCCGCCGCTTCGTCGGCCGGGCGTCCTTCGCCTGTATTGCATACATAGCAGCACTCGAAGAAATCGCCGCAGCTCATAGAACTGCATATCTCTTTGAACGGACAATATGCATCTGTAGCAGAAGCGATAGCATACTCGCTGCCGGTAGGAAGCAAGTCGGCACCCTGAACTTTACCGAGGGCAGTGTTCATAACCGCCAAATTGGCGTTGTTGTGCTGCACAAGCGGATTCATATCGTCATCCACCTTGGAGTTATTGAAATCGCCCGGCTTGGTAAGCGCGGTATTCACCATCAGTGCCGCCTCAAAGATAGAAGGCACATACCAGCGCGAAGTAGTCAGCGGCGCCTCTATGTCTTTTACGAGATTCATGGCGTTGATATAGAACTCGAAGGGGAATCTACCTTCAGGGTCAT
>ONIM01000065.1 GCA_900317885.1 uncultured Bacteroidales bacterium
TCTCTTTCACTCCCCTCCCGGGGTTCTTTTCACCTTTCCCTCACGGTACTATGCGCTATCGGTCACTGATCGTCTTTAGGCTTGGGGGGTGGTCCCCCCGGCTTCCCACAAGATTTCACGTGTCTCGCGGTACTCTGGTACGAACTACTTGCCTTCACCTTCCCCTACCGGAGAGGCGGCTGCCAAAACCGGTGAGTCCACCAGACCTCCTAACTTGGCAGCCTGATTGGTGTAAGATACGTCATCCTCCGCCCAGTCGTTGCGAATGACAGTAAAGAGGCGGAAAATATGTTGTTTGGTGTCACCGGCAGACCATCCGTCCGTGTACAAGCGCATCACTACCGAGTCCACCTGAGAGGGGATGGAAGAGATGTCGAACTTGAGATATGCAACCCGCTGCCACTCTCCATATTGGTTGTGGCTGACCTGCATGGTTGCCTCCATACCGTGCGGAGTGCTATTGTTTACACAATAGGTATCATCGGACGGCGTGAGCCTGATAACCTGCTCTGCATAGCAAAGATTATAACTCAGTGCCAAGCAGGTTATAGCGCTTAGCGTTCTTGTAAATAACGATTTGTCCATTTTCAATAGATTTAGAGGTGGTTGAAATAGTTTGCAGTTGGTCGATACCTTCGGTTACACCCATCACTTCTTCCCATGTTCTGCCAACACGGATTCCATCGATAGTATATGGCGGGATGGAGCCTTGGTCTGCCGAACGAAGGTATAGACCCCGTGCAGACCCGAAAATACGTGTAGTACCCCAACGATAGATATCTTTTGCATTTGCATCAATGAGGGTTATATCTGCCGATGCTGGTTCTGCGGAAGGATCAGGGTTGACATAGAGATACATCTTATCGTCAAAATGCCCTATTTCTTCATCCGCGTTGTTACCATAAATCGCACCTACATAGTACTTCATGACAATCAATAATGTCTGGTCTACGGGGAAGAATGGTCCGGTCTGTCCGTTCACCCATTGGATATTACAATCGCTCAATTTCTGAATACCGAAACTGATTTCCTCTCCTGCATAGTTGGGATCCACTTTCGCATAGAGGCGTCCTCCCCAGTTCCATGAGTCGGCTTGCGGCTCCATCTTCAGGCTCAGCATAAAATCCCCGCCGGTTATCTCTTCCGCAACAGGAGCAATCTTGAGCAGGAAAGCCACATAGACCGTCTTTCCATCGCAGATACCTTCCGGAAAGAGTTTGAATACGCTCTGTCCCGCCTCGGTGCTCCATCCCGTCACGGCATCCAAATTGTCGGAACCGTCAATAGGGTCGCTAATCAATACACGAGGTGCATCGTACTCAAAATCCTCTTCAAGGAGCAGTTCGGTAGTCTGTGCTGAAAGGGTTGCACAAGCAAATGCACATACAATCAAAAAGAATAATTTTCTCATAAGCCTTCTAATTTTAATGGTTGTATATTTAAAATATTTTTTGTATCTTTGCACTCGATTTACATCTAAGGTATGGATTAAGACCGATTGAGGGGTGGTGATAACACCGTAATTAACGTTCCGTCCCCATACCTTATACATCCAAAAACTGGATAGTTCATTGGGCTTTTGACCCCGCATTCGCAACGATAGTGTTCAGATGTATCAGATGTTAATCGTGCACAACTTAAAGTTTAATGTTATGACCTACATTGGTATTGACGTAAGCAAGGATTCGTTCGTGGCAGCTTATCCGACTAAGAGTGGTTACACCACCAAGACATTCCCTAACACCACTACTGGTGTGCGCAAGTTCGTTAACTCGTTACCGGCGGATTGCCATTGTGTGATGGAAGCGACTGGCAACTACAGCATGCTTCTCCTCTATCTACTCCAACAGGCTAATATTATCGTTAGCATGGAGAATCCGCAGAAAATTAAGCATTTTGCACGCGCAATGCTGTCCACTACTAAGACAGACGAGATTGATGCAAAACTGATTGCTACGTATGGCGAGAAGATGACTCCTGCGCCCTATAAGATTCCCACGGAAAGTATTATTCTGCTTAAGCAGAAACGTACTGTTCTTAGGCAACTTAAGAAGCAACTTACTGCTACGATCAATCTCCAACAATCGTTAGCAGTGTTGCCCAAGCAAGATCCTGCAAGTAAAGTAGCCATAGAGCAAACTGTTAAATTCTTGCGCAAACAGATCTCTAAAATGGAAGAGGAGATAACTAACCTTTCCACTAAAGAGTTTGGACGTCAAGTTAAACTGTTAACCTCTATTAAAGGTATAAGTGTTACTATCGCGTCTGCGCTCATCTTAGCTACCGGAGGATTTACCTATTTTAGCAATGCCAAGCAAATATCCCGATTTCTCGGTCTTTGCCCTACCTACCAACAATCCGGTACGTCAGTCAATTTCAAAGGTCACATTAATCGCAATGGAGATACACATCTGCGCAGTCAAATGTATGTCGCTGCTTTCGCATCTATTAGGTGTAATGCTGCTTGCAGAGAAACTTACGAACGTCTGCGTGCGAGAGGCAAATCCGGCAAACTTGCCGTTGTTGCTGTCGCCAACAAACTTATCCGACAAGCATTCGCTGTTGTCACTAACAATCAACCTTATATAGAAGGATTTGTATCATCTTATGCGAAAAATTAATTTTTTTACTAAATTTTTATTATAGTTCGTTAATAGCCTGCGGGTTATTGCGGTAATGCGCATCTTTCGCGTCGGCATAGATGGTAGCGGTATATTTCTGTCCTGCGGGCAGGAAAGAGAGGTCGATCATGGCGGTTCGCGGATCATAGCCGTTGGTGGAACCAATGAACCAAGCGTTTTTGTCTTTCTGCTTGCGGGCGATGGTGACATACTCATAAGGCTCAGCCTCCAGATAATAAACCGTATCCCACTCTACCGGCACATCAACGATAAACTGGAAAGCATCGAGGAAGCGCTCGTAATTTTCGGGCAGGTCAGCCGCCATCTGAAGCGGGCTATAGAGGGTGACATAGAGCGAGAGTTGGTTGCAGAGGGTGGTGTTGCACCATGAATGACTATTCGGGTTCAGTTTATGGATGTCGTTCTCAAAGATACCCGGTGTATAGTCCATCGGACCTCCGATGAGACGAGTGAAGGGCAGCATGGTCGTATGGTTAGGGACAGAGCCTCCGAAAGCTTGATACTCCGTGCCCTGTGCAGACTCATTACCGATAAGATTCGGCCATGTACGGCATAGTCCTGTCGGACGAACTGCCTCATGCGCATTCACCATTAGATGATACTTAGCAGCTTTCTCAAGACAGTACTGATAGTGGTTATTCATGAACTGGGAGTAATGATGTTCACCGATCGGCAGGATATTTCCCACATAGCCGGATTTGACAGCAGGGTACTCGTATTTGCGCATGAACTGGTAGGCGGTATCAAGCCATCGCTCGTAATTACGGATAGCGCCGGAGGTCTCGTGGTGCATGATCATCTTCACGCCCTTAGATTTGGCATAATCATGGATGCCCTCCACGTCAAAATCCGGATACGGGGTTACGAAATCATAGACGAAATCCTTCTCATTACCGAACCAGTCTTCCCATCCGATATTCCATCCCTCGACAAGCACGCCATCGAAGCCGTATTTGGCAGCAAAATCAATATATCGCTTGACGTTCTCAGTCGTCGCGCCATGACGACCGTGGGGTTTGGCTTTAGAATAATCTGTCACACCGATATGGATAGACGGGAAATCCCATGTGTAGCTCCAATCGCGCATACCCGCGATCATCTCCCACCATACGCCTACATACTTCATGGGCTTGATCCATGAGGTGTCCTTAATCTTACAAGGCTCGTTAAGGTTGAGCACGATACGGGAAGCAAGGATATCTTTCGCCGTCTCGCCAACCATGATGACGCGCCAAGGGGAAGTAGCCGAAGTCTGGATATGTCCTTTGGTGCCATCAATATCAGGAGTGAGATGGGAGCGGAAAACATGATTATCCTCCAGATTGAGATGCATGCAGGAGTAGTTGACGAGTGCTGCCTCATGGATATTCATCCAAAGACCATTATTCGTTTTGAATAGCACCGGTGTCTGCACTCCGGAGGTAGAGAACGTAGTGGTAGAGAGATTGGCTTTGTTCGTATTCTCCTGAATGGCACGTATCTCACTCAGTTTAGAGCGGGTATATTCATACTCCTGAGTATCATAATCTCCGGGGATCCAATATGCCGTAATATCTCCGGGCATAGCGAACTCCGTTTGCTCCTCCTCTATGACGAAGTAATTGAGATTCTTTTGTTGCGGGAAGATATAGCGGAATCCCAGACCGTCATCGTAGAGACGGAATTGGATCTGGATATAGCGGTCTTTAGCGGGCTGGGTAAGGGTAATGAGCATCTCGTGATAGCTATCATGGATGCGTCGTTCCTCGCCCCAGACAGGCTCCCACCAACTATCATGGATAAACCGTTCGCTGCCGGTCATCACAAAGCCGGTTAGCAGACCATTCACCTCCTCCGTCGGGCGCTCTTTGGTACCGAAATCATTAAAATCCGTACGTCCTTTCTCTCCTTTAATCGTTAGGCCAAGATGCGAGGGACGAATGACCGTATCGCCCTTATGAAGGAGCCAATAGACCGGTCTTCCTTCCTGCACATCAAAGTACGCCGTTAAATTCAGCGAAGGAGATTCTACTTTCTCGATGGAGTATAAGAGCCCCACCCGACCTCCCCACAAAGGGAGGAGAAAAAGACACAAGGTAAAAATACACTTTTTCATAATCATCATTTTTCTATTACAATCATCGTCCAATATTGGAGAGCAGGAATATTCATTGTAACTTGTCCTCCGACATATTCGAAATCTACCTCTTGCGCCGTACCATGCTGATAGTCAGGAGAAGCCCCCCATACTCGTTTGGGAGCCTCCGGCAATGCAAAAGAGACAGGTATATCCCTCAACATAGACTGCGGAGCCTGATCGCCCTCGGAGTCGCACCAATCCAGATGGGTAGCGTTACGATAAGAGAGAAGATGAATCACATCGCGCGTACCGACATGCCGTCCTACAGTGGCTATTTGGTTGAACTGCGGTCCCCACTGATTAAAGACACAACTGTCATGCGTGCTGGTGATGTCCACGCCGAACCAATCGCTGTTCACTGCGGCCGGTACGTCCGGACGCAGTAAGTTCTCATACGCCACCGCAAAATCATAATACCTAATCATAGCTCGTTTGAGTTCGCCGGACATCGTGAGGTTATCATCTGGGAAATACTCATTGCAGAGCATATGCTCGCCCATCTGCAGGATCGTTCCTCCCCAGGCAGAGGCAGCAGCCGTAGCCATCAGGATACCGGGGGTATTGAAATAACCTCGTCCCTTCCGACCATAATCGTAGTTGAGATAAGCAGCGAGAACTGTCTGTTTGCCGGAAGACCAAGCAGCGTTATTAGTAATAATATCCGAGAAGATAGTATAGCCGGTGGTGTTCGAGTGGTCCCACACCTCGGTATAGCAGAAATCGACCGGTGCGGAAGCAATCTGCCCCTGCTGGCCATACTGAGCTACCGCATTCATGACGATACGTTTGTTCGGCTGAGCA
>ONIM01000062.1 GCA_900317885.1 uncultured Bacteroidales bacterium
CGGAACAAGAAGTTTCGCTTCTGTAAAGTGAGTGGTCTGCAGGGCTTCGAGGACGCGCTCGCTTCCCTCCAGACCACCACCGCCTTCGTCTGCGTCTCTGACACCGCCGAGGGCTACACAGAGCTGAACAACTCTCCGCGCACTCGAAGAGTCAAGACGGTCTTTTTCGCCATGCGTCACCAACTGGGAAACATGGCAGCCCGTCTCGCCTGCTTCGATACCATGCGCGAACTGTTCCGGCAATATATGTCGGTTCTGATCTTGGAATCTACCAAGCTTCAGGAACGCTCCCTGTATCTCGATCCGCGCATCCGCTTCTCGGAGATACCCGAGTATTTCGCCTCCGGTTGCGCTTGCGCTTCGTTTCAAGTGGCGGTGGATATCTACACCGATCTACGTTACAATGAAGCCGAATGGCTGTCGGCAGCAGCACAGCCGGAGCAAGCACCGGCAAATCCCTAATCGTATCACAAACCTAAATCTGAATTTAGCATGACTTACACCGAAGAACAACTCCAGCAAATCGACCAATATGCGTCGATTTACCTCCGTCCAACCGACATCGCGGTCATTCTCGGTGTCCGAATTGAGGTGTTTAAGCGGGATATTCAAGACGAAAATAATCCGGCATTTACGGCGTACCGCCATGGGAAAGCATTAAGTAAGGTACAGCTACATCAGCAAGAAATGACCCTTGCTAAAGTAGGCTCGCCGCTTGCCCTGCAGACGGCACGAGAAAACCTTTTAGACATGGAGGACGACGAGTAATGGCACGACCACAGACTGTAGAAATATGCAAGCGTGACCTCTTTACGGCTGAAGCCGAACTCATGCAGCGGTATGGACCGGAAACGGTTCAGAAACTGCTCCGTGTCCGGGAGGAATATACGTGGTTCATGGCGAACCCCGACGCCAAGGATCGGGTGTTTATCAATGAAGTACGCTCACGCTTTGGTATAGGTGTCACACAAGCCTATGCCGACCTTTCGTTAGTGAAAGCTTTGCTCCCGACGCTCTCTTCCGCGTCGCGCGACTTCCACCGCTATCGCTTTAACGAAATGATCTTGGAAACCTATCAGATGGCCAAGGCACGTAAGGACACCAAGACGATGGAGAAAGCCGCTTCCTCCTATGCCAAGTTCAACCGCGTAGATTTGGAGGACGAACAGGCAGTGCCTTATGAGATGATTGTGGTGCAGCCCTTCACCGCTACCGACGACCCGACCGTGCTCGGTATCAAACCTATTCCGAACCTCCAGCAGAAGATTGATCAGATGATCGCCCACTATGGCGCAGAGACTATCGACATCGAGGACATCGAATATGAGGAGCCGGACTTGGAGGAAGAGATGTGGCAACCGAAACAGGAAAAGGAGGGCGACCATGAGTAAGCGCGTTTACTTCAACACCCCGCAGCGCTTGACGCAGCTCATCGGCGCCAATACTACTGTTATTGTCGCTGGCCGACGTACCGGCAAAACGGACTCTATCGCCTCTCCCTTTGTGCTCCGCAACATGCAACGCATGCCGGGATCAACCGGCGGTATCGTTGTGCCGACGTTCAAGCATGGCTTGACTAATACCATTCCTGGACTACTCGCCGCATGGCGTCGATGGGGCTTGCTGCCTAACATCCACTATGTGGTGGGTAAGAAGCCGCCCAAGTCCTTCGGAACAGCCATCATTGAGCCTACCGATTATGAACACGTCATATCGTTTTACAATGGTTCAAGAGCGGTCATTATTTCGCAGGACCGTCCGGGATCGTCCAACTCCTTAACGCTCTCGTGGCTTCTGATCGACGAAGCCAAGTTCATAGATTATGAAAAGCTAAAGGACGAGACCCTTCCGGCTAATGGTGGTATCAAGTCCTACTTTGGTAAGCACTCCTTCAACCACTCAATAATGATCCTCTCCGATATGCCGCAGTCCAAGAAAGGCTCTTGGTTCTTGCACTACAAGAAGAAGATGGACAAGGAACTGATTGCCACAATTGAGGCAACCGTGTACGAGATTTGGCGCTTGAAGCAAAAGGTCAAGGAGGCTATTGCGGCAGGCAAGACGCCGCCGGAATATCTCCGCAAGAAGATACGCCACCTTGACAAGCAGCTCAATCAGATGCGCTCTGTGGCCGTGTACTACAAGGAGTACTCATCCATAGAGAACTTGCAACTGCTTGGCGAGTCCTACATCAAGCAGATGAAGCGCGATCTTACGCCGCTTACCTTCCAAACCTCTATCTTGTGCAAGCAAATCGGTATTGCTAAGGATGGCTTCTATTCGTCGATGAGGGAGTCTCATAAGTACGACGCATCTAATTTTGAGTACTTGGACACCCTTTGGCAGTCCAATGTAGTTGGACTATCAGCAGCCGCCCCGATGGACGTTTTTACCTCCCTTGCTGACCGCGATGTGAACCCTGACGCACCCATCTGCATCGGTATGGACTACAACGCCAATATCAACTGGATTGTAGCCGGTCAGCCTTCCGGAAACAGGCTCAATATTTTGAAGTCTTTTTACGTCAAATTCGAGCGCAAATTACCTGCCTTGGTGGAGGACTTCTGCAACTACTATTCCGAGCACCGGAATAAGACAGTAATCTTCTACTACGATACCACCGCTTTGGGCAGTAATTATGCGGTAAACACGCAAGATTTCCATTGGGTAATCATGCACGAATTTGAGCGTCACGGATGGTCAGTTCAGGACGTATATTTGGGCAATCCGATGCGCCATGACGAGAAGTATTTGTTGATCAACCAAGCCTTCCAAGGAAAGCAAAGATTGATGCCATTTTTTAACCGTCAGAACAACGATGATTTGCTGCTCGCAATTCAGTCTGCCGGCGTCGTGAACGGACGAAATGGCTTCCACAAAAACAAGTCCGGCGAGAAGCTTGCGGAGTCCGAAGAAGATCTTCTCGAACACCGCACAGATGGCACGGATGCCTTCGATACTTTGTACATTGGGTGCGAAAAATTCCCTCAAGAGGTCATTTCGAGCACCAATTACAACGGTTTTGGCTGATTTTGGCTCTCTTCAAGGACCAAAAAGGACTAAAAAAGTGCAAAATTCGTGAAAAAACTCACTTTTTTTGCACTTTTTCTTTTTCTGTCCAAAGTAATTGGACACTTATTTTGTAACTTTGCACTCGATTTCGGACAAACGTGTCCGGAGTGCGAAAAAAATGAGTACTAAAAAAATTTTGTAGGCTCGAAGCATAGTAAAGCCTACATCTCTCCGAAGACTTTGGCGCGACACCGACGCCGGATCGCGAAAACTCTTCGCCGTTTAGAGGCTAAAGATCGCCTCCAGTGTATAACCATTGAGCAGTTGAAAGAGCGCCTTTCCCATTTCGAAAAGAAGCTCTCCGAACGAGGTGGTTAAACACTTATCGAGAGGTGTGAGGTTACTTTTTTAACGAAAAAGTATGCTTCGAACGTCAAAATGATTGTAAAAATAACGCATTGCGTTAATTTTACTTGCATATGTCAAAATTTTTTAGTAATTTTGCACGCTTTTTTGTTAGAATGAATTCTTACAAAAGAACATTGACATAGAATTTTTTGCAGTTTGCAGCCCCATCACGACTGAACATTGGAA
>ONIM01000061.1 GCA_900317885.1 uncultured Bacteroidales bacterium
AATTATGAAAACAAACAAGAAAACCAAAACCGAAGAAAATGAGTACTGGGTTGATGAGTTGTTGGAGCAACCTCAAAACCACAGAGTAGAACCGGATGGTTCGATACTATATGGCTATTGGGAGGAAATCAAACTGTTCTCACAAGGCTGGTGGCTGGACAAAAAGAATGCCCTGGTGCATGTGTGGTCAGCAAAGAATCTGTTTAACGAGAACCGCAAAGTCATGAAGGCGTGTCTACCACTCACGCACCCTAACGCGTACCGTATATTCTTCCCGTTCAGTTATTACCGCGACGCGATAGTCTCAAAATGTTTTTTTAAAACCACTTTTTTAGGCGAATTGATTATAGAAATGCTGGTGTTAATCGGATTGGGGATTATTGTATGCGGAGCAGCTATCATCTTCTGCAAACTAACAGGCATTGGCCTGGCATGATCTAAAAAATCTTTGACTCTTATCTTTGTCCTCCGCGGAGAGAAGGTATAGCCTTCCGAATCATTCCCGAACCATTCCCGAGCCATTCCCGAGCCATTATCGAGAGATAAAAAGAACGAAAATGAGTGCATTCTTAATTTTTGGTGCAAAAAAATTTGCGTATTTCAAAAAAAAGCAGTACCTTTGCACCCGATTTTGCGCCTATGAGCGAGCAGAGCCACTATATGATCGATCTGTCGCGGTTGCCTGTCGGTACGCATCAGTTTGATATTCAGTTGGATAACGACTTCTTCGCTTCCTTGGAGAAGACCGAAATCCTGAGTGGCAATATCTCTGCTAAAGCGACGCTTAATCTCCGGGAGGAGGACTATCAGCTCAGCATTGCGGTTCATGGAACTGTCTTTGTTGTGTGTGATAGATGCCTCGACCCAATGCCCCTTGACATCAACGACGAGCAGGAAATCTGGTCTGATGAGGAGAATGATGATCGTTCAACATTCAACATTCAACATTCAACATTGGATCTCTCTTGGCTCGCCTATGAGATAGTTAGTATCAATATTCCGCTCGTTCACAGTCACCAACCGGGTGAGTGCAATCCGCAAATGGAACTTCTCCTCCATGATCACCTTTGTGACGAGCCGGATCCCGAAAACGATACTGACGCAGATATAGAATAAAACATTGTACAATAATTAATCCCTCCCCGCGGCGTGGAGGTGCCGAGCCATATAGCCCGGCGAAAACGCCGAGCTATATGGCACATCCTAAAAGAAGACAATCGCACACCAGACAAGCGAAACGTCGTACACATGACGTAGTGAAAGCTCCGACACTGGCTACATGCCCGAACTGTGGCGCTCTTCACATCTACCACACCGTTTGCCCTTCCTGTGGCTACTACCGTGGTAAACTGGCTATCGAGCAAGCTGAAGCTTAATCGATGATGCGTGCAAACGTATAGGCTCTGGGTTTTATAACCCGGAGCCTTCGTTGCACCTTAATTTTAACGCGTACGTGAGTACGCACGTGACCCGTGAGGGCCACTTCGAATGAACAATAAACATTAAACATTCAACGTAAAACATTAACATGTACAACAATTCCAACAATGATGGTGAGCGTCGCCCAAGGCCGCGTTTTCACCGCGAAGGGGCAGAACCTGTAGGTCGTCCCCGTTTTTCCCGTGACGGCGAAGCCCGTCCTCGTTTTTCCCGTGACGGTGAGTCACGTCCATCCCGGCCTTACGGAGAGCGCTCTGAGCGCCCGAATCGTCCGTTTGGAGGCAAACCTAAACGCAATCCCGGTGTCTATTCCGGACATAAACAGCAAGTCTATCGTGAGCAACACGAGGATCCAACGAAGCCTATTCGTCTTAATAAATACCTCGCTAATGCAGGTATCTGCTCCCGTCGTGAGGCGGATGATTTTATCCAGGCCGGTGTGATTACGGTGAACGGTGAGACGGTGGATAATCTGGGCGCAAAGGTGCTGCCGACGGATGATGTCCGTTTCCATGACCAGCCTGTCCGCCGCGAGCGCAAGGTATATATCCTGCTCAATAAACCTAAGAATACCGTCACTACGACGGACGATCCGCAGGAGCGTCATACGGTGATTGATATAGTCCGCAGCGCTTGCGCGGAGCGTATCTATCCGGTCGGACGGCTTGATCGTAATACTACCGGTGTGCTCCTGCTTACCAATGACGGAGACCTGGCTGCCAAACTGACCCACCCGAAGTTCCAAAAGAAAAAGATCTATGCGGTGACTTTGGATCGCGAACTGGACGAAGTGGATGAAGCTATCGTTCGTGCCGGTGTCGTACTGGATGACGAGCGTATCATTCCTGATGCATTGGAGTTCCCCAAAGCGGACCGCAAGCATATCGGTTTGGAGATTCATTCCGGCCAGAACCGCGTCGTTCGCCGTATTTTCGAGAAAGTGGGGTACAAGGTTGTTAACCTGGACCGCGTCTCTTTTGCAGGCTTGACCAAGAAGAATGTAGGTCGCGGCAAATGGCGTTTCCTTACGCCCAAAGAGGTGGCTTATCTCCAGATGGGCAATTTTTAAAATTTGAAACGCACTTTTTATTACATATCGTTCTTCGTCACTCTCGCCTTGGCGATTGTCAGCGGCATCATGATGTTCCATACGAATGTCAATGCCGACATGACCAAATATCTGCCGGATGACTCCCAGATGAAAAGCGGCTTGGAGATCATAACCTCCGAGTTCGGTTCGTCGGCGCAGATGTCCGGAGCCGATGTGCATGTCATGTTTGAAGGCGTGCGGCCTAACGAAGTGCCGGGTATTCGTACTTTGCTGGACGGATATCCTGATGTGCATGGAGTGTCGTTCCGGTATTCTTCGGATAGCACCTATACGGTTTTTGATCTCGATGTACCCAAATCGGTGGACCAGAAAGCATTGGGCAAACAGATCAGCACGCGTTTTGGAGGTAACTGTGTCGTAGAGACCAGCCAGGATGGTGCTACGCCGCCAGTCTCTGTGATTATTATCGCTGCGGTGATGATTATGCTGGTGCTTTTCCTGATGGCGCAGTCATGGTTCGAACCCGTTGTTATCCTGATCACGGCCGGTTTGGCTATCTTGCTCAATATGGGTACGAACGCACTTCTGCCTTCTGTCTCGATTACTACTAATTTTATCGGTTCTATTCTCCAGGCTGTGCTCTCGCTCGATTATTGTATCGTTTTGCTGAACCGTTACAGGCAGGAGCAGGACGAACATACCGACCGGCGGACAGCCGTCCTGGCGGCTAACAGGGCTATCAAGAAAGCAGCACCGTCCATTCTCTCGTCGGCTTTGACGACGGTGGTAGGACTGCTGATGCTCTGCTTCATGCGTCTGAAAATAGGCACCGATATGGGTGTGGTACTGGCCAAAGGAGTGGTATGCTCGCTGATCTGTACCTTCACGGCGATGCCGGCACTCATGCTTCTTTGCCGACGGACGATCAATAAGACAGCGAAGAAAGCCTATGTGCCGCCTACCGATAAACTGGCGCTTTTCATCTCCCGGCATAAACTGCCGATGGCTGTAGGAGCGGTGATTCTCTTCTTCGGTTCGTGGTATCTCAGCCGCCAGACGACGATCTTCTTCTCTGCCGAAGCGGAGTCGCAGATAGAGAAAATCTTCCCTTCGCCGAATCCTTTTGTCCTGGT
>ONIM01000060.1 GCA_900317885.1 uncultured Bacteroidales bacterium
TATCATCAATAAGAGCAAGCGTCCGGCATACTTCTCGCCGCACTTCAATTCTTCACAAGCCGATGATTTTCCTTTGAAATTATATAACGAGGGGTTGGTGTTCCGTTACTCGGCAAAACGCTATGACAATATGGCTGTAGCTCAGCGGAATGTGGAAGAGAAATACCATTTAGAATATCTATTGGAACCACAATATGTAAACGAGGAGCAATGGAAAGGTAGTGAACGTATCCAACTCAACTATATGGTTATGCTTGCTCCAGTGGTAAAGAACTACATGCAAGCAGGTGACACGTTGCATGCTAATCGCTTGGCACGTTACCTGTCTGCTGCCGTTACGCGAACGTCGCTTTCGAACGATGAAAAACAAAAGTATTTCAACCTACTGAGCGACAAGAAATGATAGCACTATTTGTAAACTATAAATCTCTTTCCGACGGGCAACTCATGGAGCGTGTTCGTCGGAAAGACGATGAACAGGCATTTGCAGAAATCTATCGCCGTTATGCCCGATTGCTGCAAGGTTTCTTCTTCCGCAGGTTAGGTGGCGACGAGGATAAAACATCGGATCATATGCAAGACACGTTCTTGAAAGTGTGGTCTTCACGGTGGAATTATTCAGACGGACAATCGTTCCGCACCTGGATATTTACCATTGCCTACAATCTTTGCAAGAACACGTATCGGCAAAATCAGCATGAGCAAGAATATCTTGATTCGCTTCCGACGGATGAGCCCATTGCAGAAGATAGCACTCCGCTGAAATTGGACGCGGCTACATTTGATAGTGCTTTGAAACAGGAACTCGCCCGTCTCAATGAGACGCAACAAATGCTGTTTGAACTTCGGTTTACGCAAGAGTTAACCGTGCCAGAAATAGCCGCAATTATTGATATTCCGGAAGGTACTGTCAAATCGCGCCTCAATACATTAACCAATTATCTACGACTAAAATTGAAAGATTATGAGTAATACATTTGAATCCCAACTATCTGCTTCTGCGCGTCGTATACGCAAGCAATCGGAAAGCAATCTCTCTGTTCCCGAGACGATTGTTACTCCACAAAAACACACCCGTTATTGGGGATGGATAGCGACACCTGCTGCCGCTGCTGTTGGTCTGCTGATAGGGCTTTTTATTCATCGCCCGGCAGAGCCTTCTAATAACTATACTGTACCTGTTGTAGTTGCTGCTGACAATTCCGGTCACAGCATTGTGGATGACGGCACGGATTACAGTTTGTTGGTATCACTCTAAAGATAGGGATTCGACAATTGCCGCAGGCAATAATCGTTCGAGCGCAGCGAGATAAGAAAATTGCAAAGCAATAATCGACAGAGCGTAGCGGCGGAGAACTCCCGATCGGGGTGTGAGAAGGCCCTCGGACTTCTCTAAAAAGAATTAGGAGCGTCCCATCGGGATGCCCCTAATCTTTTTAAGCGGAGAGTGAGGGATTCGAACCCCCGATACGACGTAATGCGTATACCGCATTTCGAGTGCGGCTCTTTCGACCACTCAGACAACTCTCCTTCGCGCTCGGCACGAGCTCTTCCATTGAAAAAGCGTGCAAAGGTACAACAAAAATTTGAATTGTGCAAATAATTATGCATTTTTTTGCACAAAGGAGGCTATTTTACCTTAATTTTGTCAAAGCCGGAACCAAAGACACCTCCTACATCGGCGATGGAAAAAAGCCGGAACCGAATACCCCACCTACATCGGCGATGGAGACGAGGGCATTTGGGTCGATCTCGTGTATCAGACTGAAGACCAGCGAACTCTCGGGTTTGCGCACCAATACCGAAATCACTTTGACCGGTTTTTGGGAATACCACCCGGTGCCGTCAAGGACCGTCACGCCGCGGTTGACAGTGGTATTGATGGCGGTAGCTATCTCGTCGTACTTGGACGAATAGATCAGGAAATGGACGGACCGGTGCAGCCGCGCCATGAGCCAATCGACTGCGACGGTATAGGAGATCGTCATCGCCACACCATAAAGCACGCGTTTGATCTGAAGATAGACCGGATTCCCCCCTTCCGCCAACATCGACTCGGGCAGCGGCAGGAAGAACGCCGAGGCGATAATAACAATATCGCACGCCAGCATGATATTTCCGAGCGATATATTCCGGTAATGATTGACGATCATCGCGACGATATCCGTGCCTCCGGACGACCCGTTAGCCGCCAGTACTGCCCCCAGACTGAGTCCGAAGACGAAGCCGCCGATGATGGCTCCCAGCCACGGATCCTCGATGATCGGTTCCGGCAGGATAGGTATCACGCGGTACCAGAACGTGATTGCCGCAACGCCTACCATCGTCCGGATGCAGAACCGCCAACCTACCGTGAGACCTGCTATCAAAAGCAGTATGGCGTTGAACACGAAAGTCGTCAGCCAGACCGGGACCGCCCCCCCGTATTCGGGAAAGAGAGAGGGGAAGAGTCCGCCGGTGACATAATAGATCGCGGAGCAGATACCCGTCAGTCCGCCGCCGACGAAGGCGTGCGGCAGGAGCACCCAGTTGACCATCAGCGCCATGGGGAAGATACCGAAAATGATCACCAGGTATTCAAATACCATCCTTACCCGGGACTGACTCGGCGCATTGTGCGGATTTACAAAACGATGAAACCGTAACATTCTACTTTCTACTTTCTACTTTATTTCCCGTTTGCCATGGGGTCAAAACCTTGCCCGAAAACGCCCCGTACCTGGCTCTGCGACACGAACGCATTGGGGTCTATGGATCGTACGAGGCGGAAGATCGTAGCGGATTCGTAGGAGCGCGCGATGGTCGTGACTACCTTCATCGGCTGTTTGTTATAGCCGCCTTCCGCCTCCAGAAACGTACATCCGCGGTGTGCCTGCGTGATGATTGCTTCAGCTATCTCATCGGGTTTCTGGGTGAAGATCATGAACTGGACAGACTGCCGCATCCTGTTCATCACCCAGTCCACAGCAGTCGAGCTCATGAACGTATAGGTAAGACCGAAGAGTATTTTCTCTATCGCGCCTTGTGTGCCTGCCGCCTGAATGGTCGGCAGGAAGAAAGCCGATGAGATAATAGTCATGTCCGCCACAAGTAACACCCTTCCCATCGGCAGATGGTGGTACTTGTTGACGATCATCGCCACGATGTTCCAGGAGCACGGGCTGATGCCCGGGGAAAAGCTGGCGGGGCTGATGGCCGGGGCCATCATCAGCGATACCATCAGCCAGAATGAGCAGCAGTATATTGATCAGCGCACTGCTGAGCCAGATCGGCACATATGTCTTTGTCGCGAAATAAATGATCTCGCAGAGACCCGTCACGCCACCGCCGACAATCGCATGCGGTACCAGAAGTTGGTTCACCGCCAGCGCGTAAGGGATCGTACTGAGAGCTATCATGAACAGCTCCTTGATCATGATCCACGGCAAGGTACGCCTGTACTCTTTCAGATGCTCGCGGAGGTTGGACTTTTGTTTTATATTCTCTCTCACAGGATGCCTGTTTAGAATTTGGCAACAAGGTTACGGTCACCGAAGCCGTTATCTACGCGACCTACGGGGCACCAGAACTTAGTAGCGGCCACCCATTCGGTGGGGTATGCCGCCTGTTTGCGGCTATACGGATGGCTCCATTCGTCGGCTACTACCTCATACTCGGGGTGCGGAGCGTTGAGGAGGACGTTATCGGTCTTGTCGGCCTTGCCGGACTCGACGTCTGCTATCTCCTGACGGATCTGCAGCAGGACGTCGCAGAAACGGTCTATCTCCTCCAGCGACTCGCTCTCGGTAGGCTCTACCATAAGGGTGCCGTGTACCGGGAAAGAGAGGGTCGGCGCATGATAACCGTAGTCCATCAGACGTTTGGCGATATCCGTCTCGGTGATACCGATCGCGTGGAACTGGCGGCAGTCGAGGATCAGTTCATGCCCTACTCTGCCCGTCGCTCCGGTATAGACTACGCCGTAGGCGTCCTTGAGACGGGAAGCCATATAGTTCGCCGAGAGGATTGCTGCCGCTGTCGCGTGACGTAGTCCTTCGGCACCCATCATAGCGATATAACCCCAGGAGATCAGCGCCATGTTGGCGTTGCCGTAGAGGGCAGACGAGACGCGGTTCTTATCTTCGGTCGGCAGGCACTCCGCCATCTTCTCCACGCAGCATACAGCTCCTGCACCGGGTCCGCCACCGCCGTGAGGCGAAGCGAAGGACTTATGGAGGTTTAGGTGGCACACATCTGCACCGATGAAGGCAGGATTGGTCCAGCCTATCTGCGCGTTCATGTTCGCGCCGTCCATATAGACGTAACCGCCGTTTGCGTGGATCGTATTGACCATCTCACGGATGGCTTGCTCGAAGATACCATGGGTCGAAGGATAGGTGATCATGCATCCCGCGAGGTTGTCTTTGTGCTCCTCGGCTTTAGCTTTCCAGTCGTTCAGGTCGGTGTTTCCCTTCTCGTCACAAGCGACCACGCAGGGAACGAAGCCAGCCTGCACGCAGGAGGCAGGGTTGGTACCATGCGCCGAAGCAGGGATGAGAAGCACGTTACGGTGGCTCTGTCCCTGACGACGCAGGTACTCCCGGATGACTACCAAGCCCGTGTACTCACCGGCAGCGCCGGAGGTCGGCTGAAGGGTACAAGCGTCAAAGCCGGTGATGGCACAGAGCTGCTCTTTGAGCTCCTCCATGATTGTCTGGTAACCGATCACCTGATCTTCCGGCGCAAGGGGATGGACGTTCATCGCCTGCGAGAACGTGATAGGAATCATCGCCGCTGCGGGGTTGAGTTTCATTGTACACGAACCTAACGGGATCATCGAAGTCGCGAGGGATATATCCTTGCGGTCGAGGCGCTTGAGATAGCGCATGAGTTCGGTCTCGGTGTGGTATTTCTGGAAGACCTCCGCCTGCATGTAGTCGATGTCGCGAACGCGGCTCTCGTCGATAGTCCAGAGTCCTTCGAAGGCTTCGTCGCTATCCTCTAACTGCGGCAGGTTACCCGACGCCTCGGCAAAGAGGGCGATGAGGTCGTTCATGTCGTAGAGATCCACCGTCTCGTCTATCGAGAGACCGATCCATCCTTCCGCATCGTAGTAGAGGTTGATACCTTTCTCTTCGGCTTTCTCACGGAGGGTCTGAAGGCTGACTTCTGAATCCTGAAGGTTGATCTTGAGGGTATCGAAGAACTCCGCGTTCTCCTGGGCGTAACCGTAAGCCTGAAGCATCTCGTTGAGGTAAGTCGCTTTGGAGTGGATACCTTCGGCAATCTGACGGATTCCTTCAGCTCCGTGATAGACGCCGTACATACCTGCCATCATCGCGGAGAGGGCTTCTGCGGTACAGATATTCGATGTCGCGCGTTCGCGTTTGATATGTTGCTCGCGTGTCTGTAGCGCCAGACGGTAAGCCGGGTGCTCATATTTGTCTTTGCTCAGACCGATGATACGTCCGGGCATGTCGCGTTTGTACTCGTCGCGGGTAGCCATGTATCCGGCGGTAGGACCGCCAAAGCCCATGGGCAGACCAAAGCGCTGCGCGGTACCGCACATGATATCTGCAGCGAGGGGTTTGAGCAGCGCGAGAGCGAGGAGGTCAGCTACGACCGTCACTTTCAGCCCTGCCTCATGGCAGTCGTCGATGAAGCACTCGTAGTCCTCGATCGAACCGTCGCTGTTAGGCCACTGAACCAGCGCACCGAAGAACTCCGCCGAAGGCGTAAAGTCCGCGTAGGAGCCGGTGACGATCTCAATGCCTTGTCCCGCAGCGCGGGTACGGAGGACGGAGAGGGTGTTCGGCCATATCTTCTCATCTACAAAGACCTTGCAGACATTATTCTTCACCTGCTCGCGGCTCCGGAGGTTACGCATCATCGTGACGGACTCGGCGGCAGCGGTAGCTTCATCGAGAAGCGAGCAGTTCGCCAGGGGCAGTCCCGTGAGGTCGGAGACCATGGTCTGGAAGACAAACAGCGCCTCCAAACGACCTTGGCTGACTTCCGCCTGATACGGAGTGTAGGAGGTGTACCAAACGGGGTTCTCCAGCATGTTGCGACGGATGACCGCCGGGGTGATCGTGCCGTACCATCCGCGACCGATATACGAACGCGCGGGAACGTTGGTGTTCAGCAAGGTCTCTGCGGTCTCCAGATACACCTGCTCCGTGGAGGGTTCATCGAGTTCGATTCCCTCCGGCAGGAGGATATCCGCCGGCATGGTCTCACGTACCAGCGCATCGACGGACTCTGCGCCGATAGCCTCTAACATCTTCTTCTCGTCCGCCTCCGAGAGGCCGATATGACGCTTTTCCAGATAGTTCACTTTCATATAGTTGTGTGTATTTTATTTCTTCGTAGCGACGACCTCTACCTCGCCTTTGCCGGTGATAACCTTATCCTTGTAGGAAGCGGTAACATCCGCATAGGTGATTATCGTAAGCTGATTATCCTTGAGTGCGGCTCCGCTATAGGTATAGTCGAGCACCATCTCCGCTTCACCGACGGTCATTCTATCCGTCGAAGGCTCCATGAAGAGTTGGTTTTGATTCGCAATCCTCTGTGGGTCTTTCGAGGAAACCTCAATCTGAACCGTGTAAGGCGGAGGATTCACCGACCCCTTCTTCTTTTTCCCGAAGATC
>ONIM01000058.1 GCA_900317885.1 uncultured Bacteroidales bacterium
GTCTGAAGCCCGGAGACACCGTGGAGTGTACCATCCGCGTCAACCCGCAACCGGATAAGTTCTTCCCGATGGACAAAGTGATCCGTATCAACGGCTTAGCACCGGAGTTAGCGAAGAAACGGGTGGCATTTGAGAACCTCACTCCGCTCTTCCCGGATCAGAAATTCAAACTCTGCGTGGGCGACGGCCGCGACTCGCTCTCTGTACGCATGATCGACCTGTTTGCGCCGATCGGTAAGGGTCAGCGAGGACTGATCGTAGCCCAGCCGAAGACCGGTAAGACGGTGCTCCTCAAGGAGTTGGCAAACGCCATCCTCAATAATAACCCCGAGGTATATATGATCGTGCTGCTCATCGACGAACGTCCGGAGGAGGTGACCGACATGCAACGCAGCGTCAACGCCGAAGTCATCGCTTCGACCTTCGACGAACCGGCGGATAACCACGTTCGCGTAGCGAACATCGTGCATGAGAAAGCCAAAAGGCTTGTGGAGAGCGGTCACGACGTAGTGATCCTGCTCGACTCGATTACACGTCTGGCACGTGCGTACAACACCGTCGCTCCTTCTTCCGGCAAAGTGCTGTCAGGAGGTGTCGAGGCACAAGCGCTACACAAACCCAAACGCTTCTTCGGTGCGGCGCGAAACATCGAGAACGGAGGTTCGCTGACCATCATCGCTACTGCCCTCACGGAGACCGGAAGCAAGATGGACGACCTCATCTTCGAGGAGTTCAAGGGCACCGGAAATATGGAGCTGCAACTCGATCGCAAACTCGCAAACCGCCGCATCTTCCCTGCCGTAGATATACCTGCTTCAAGCACCCGCCGTGACGACTTGTTGCTGCCGCCGGATGTCCTGAGCCGCATGTGGCAGATACGTAAGATGCTCTCCGACATGAGCGGCCAGGAAGCAATGGAGAAGCTCAAGAGCTACATGGAGCGCACGGAGGACAACGACGAGTTCCTCTTAGCCGTTAACGGAGCACGATGAAAATTTTAATTCTTAATGGTCCTAACTTGAATCGTCTGGGAACACGCAAGCCGGAGATATACGGCTCCCGGACGATGGCACAGATTTTGTTGGAGATCCAGCGAAACTGGCCCGATGTGCATTTCGTCTATAAGCAATCCAACCACGAAGGCGACCTGATCGATTGGATTCAGGAACCGAATGGTGTAGCAGGCATCGTCCTCAACGCAGGAGGCTATAGCCACACAAGTGTGGCGCTCCGCGATGCCGTCGAAGAGAGCGAAGTGCCGGTAGTCGAAGTGCATATAAGCGATATACATGCGCGCGAACCTTTTAGAAATACAGACTTGCTCGCAGACGTGTGCGCCCGCACGATAATAGGACACGGAACAGATGGATACAAAGAAGCTGTGGAACATATTTTGTCTCTTGCTGGTTGCTAATGTCGCCCTCGGCGCACAGGTAACCGGTAGAGTGATTGATTTCGGCACGAAGCAGCCGGTGGATTTCGCGAACGTCAGCGTCGAGAAGCCCTCTGCCGTCAGCGGTCAGCCCGCAGAACTCGTTACCGGAACCGTGACCGACGAGAAGGGAAACTTCGCCATCGAGGTCAAGGACGGCAAGTACGTGCTGGTCGTTTCGTTCATGGGCTATAAGGAGAGCCGCAAGGAGATTGTGGTAGCCGGCAAGCCGCTGAATGTGGGACGTATATCGCTCCGGGAAGACAGCCAGGTCCTGCAGGACGTCGAGGTAGTGGGACAAGGCAGCTCCATGCGCTTTGAACTCGACAAGAAGGTCTTCACCGTCGATCAGAACATCGCATCGGCAGGTGCGTCCGTGACGGACGTCTTGGAGAACATCCCCTCCGTCGATGTGGATCAGGAAGGAACAATCAGCCTGCGAAACAGCGAAGATGTAGAGATCTGGATCAACGGCAAGCCGGCCGGTCTCAACTCCGAGAACCGCGGTCAGGTCCTGCAGCAGATGCCTGCCGGCACCATCGAGAAGATAGAGATCATCACTAACCCTTCGGCGAAATTCTCCCCCGAAGGAACATCCGGTATCATCAACCTCGTCATGAAGAAAGACCGCGCAGCGGGCTACTACGGTTCGGTGCAAGCCGGTATCGATTACGCCCTCTCGAAGCCCTGGACAACACCTCCGGGAGCTAACGTAGGCTTTAATATCAACTTCAACGCAGGTCCTGTCGATGGTTATTTCAACGTCGGCTACCGCTATCACATCAGTAACGGAGGAAGCGTCACCGACCGTTATAACCTCTCGGGGACGGGTAGTAAGGAGTTGGACTCGACGCTTATCCAGAGCCACCTGACGCAGGAAGGAACGCAGACGCACCGTGGCGGCGGCATGTTCGCTCGCGCGGGGCTGAACTTCCGCTTGGCCGAAGGACACACACTCGGCGTGTCGGGATTCGGCATGGTGAGCGACCCGAAGGTCTTTAAGATGAGTAACACGAACCATCGTACATACCTGCTGACCCTTCCGGACGGTACGGTGCTACGCGACTTCACGAGAGATCAGAGCGGCTCGGGTTCGCACCCGGGCGGTAACGCTACCCTCGACTACACCTTCGAACTTGACAACCACAAGCTCTACGTCAGCGGGACATATAACAACTTCGGTTTTAACATGTTCACCGACTACACGCAGATCGAGCTACAGGATACCACCTACCAGACGCAGAACAACCTCAACAACGATCAGAGCATTGAGGTGAAGGCAGACTACGAGTGGAAACCGACTACCCAGAGCCGTCTGGAAGCAGGTTATGACTACACCCGCTCGTGGGGAAAGAGCAACGGCAACGCGTTCAATAAGATCAGCGGCGGCGAGCAAGAGTTATACCCGTACTATACGGATTTCAACAACCTCACGCAGAACCACGCCCTGTACGTGACGTACGGCAACCGCTTCTGGGACAAGTTATCGATTCAGGTAGGTCTGCGCGGCGAGTACTACATGCGGCATCTGGAGTCTTTCTACAAGGACAATACCGGCGCGATACAAGACTCGTACGCATCGATACCCAACAAACGTGACACTGCCTATTTCCAGATCTTCCCGAGTGCGTATATCAGTTATGATTTCGGCAACGGCCATGAGTTGCAACTGAACTACACACGCCGTGTGAACCGCCCGCGCGGACATCAGATCAACCCGCGCATGGACTTCTCCGATAGTACGAATATCAGCTACGGCAACGTGGACTTGTTACCTGCATATAGCAATAACCTGGAGCTCAACTACCTCAAGACCTGGGAGCGTCACACGCTCTCGGCTGGGGTCTTCTGGAAATACCGCGAGGGTGCCGTGCAGAACGTCAAATATATGGATTACGACGATCCTTCGGACCCGAGCAAAGGGGTGATGAAGAATACCTATTTCAATATCTCCACACGACAGGAGTTAGGTATTGAAGTCGTGGCAAAGAACCGCCTTTTCGGTGAACTGTTGCAACTGACCACTTCCGCCAATTTCTATTGGAACAACGTCTCTGCCGTCAACCAGACCATCCTGCACCAAGGCAAAGAGATACCTATCAACCTGCCGGGGCAGAATATCTTCGCAGGTTCGGTTCGCCTCAACGCACAGTTCCTCTTTACGAAGAACTTCAGCGGACAGATATCCGCCAACTACCGCTCGCCGCGCGTAGTGGCACAAGGTACGACGAGCCACAGCTACTCCATCGACCTGGGTCTGAGACACACCTTCCTCAACAAGAGAACAGATGGCACAGCCGTACAATCAGTCTGACCGTCACCTATAACTTCGGTAACCAGCAAGGCAAACGCCGCAAGCCCGATAGCAGCGAGATGAACGGCGGAGGCGATGACTTCGACGATAGCGGAAATAGCGGAGATTATTAATGATGAAATTACGATACATATACATAGCAATACTGACTTTGTGCGCTGTGAGCGCGCAGGCACAGCAGGCGCAGAACCGACCGTACGCGGACGATAAGTTGTTCCATTTCGGATTTCAGTTGGGTATCAACTTCGCCTCGTTCAGCGTGATCGACAGCGAGATGGAACTGACGGACCCGGTGACGGGAGAGAAAGATATCTACCACGCCGGCGTGAGCAGCGTGCTGCCGGGATTTCACGTAGGATTCATCACCGACCTTAGGCTCTGCAAATACCTGAATTTGCGTTTCTGCCCGGGAATGCAATTCAGCAGCCGCACGCTGAGCTACAAGTCCGAGAGCGGCCGTAAAGTACAAGGCACGCCGGGTAAGACCGGACCGAACGTAGATGTATTAGCGATGCCGCTAAACCTGCCGCTGTACCTCAAATGGAGCGCAGCGCGAGAGGGTAACTACCGGCCGTACGTCATTGGCGGAGGCGGCGTCAGTTTTAATGTCAGCCGCGATCGGGACAAGCCCGTATTGCTGAATCTGATGGATTATTTCTGCGAAGTGGGTTTCGGCGTGGACTTCTACTTCCGGTGGTTCAAGTTCTGCCCGGAGCTGACGTACCGCATCGGATTTGCAAATCAACTCAGCCCTGCTCAAGGGCGAATGGAGTTATCGCCGCAGGATGCCTTCTATTCGGACGCCATCTCGCGCTTGACAAGTCATTGTATCTGCTTGACATTTAATTTTGAATAATGAGACGTTGGGTGGTGTACATAGTGTGTGCCTTGGCGCTTATCGGATGCCGGGAGTACCAGGTGAGCGATGATCCGTCGCTGCGTCTGACGTTCTCGGCGGACACTATCTGCTTCGACACGGTGTTTACG
>ONIM01000070.1 GCA_900317885.1 uncultured Bacteroidales bacterium
TAAGACGGGTAAAGGGTGTGAGCAGTTGCACGCCATTCCAGGTGCCGAAATGAATAGCATTATTCATCGCTTCGACGAACTCCGGCCGGCAGTCGGGGTATATGGCATGATCTCCGGCATGGTTAGCCAGCATCACATATTGCATCTTGTTGTTCTCCGCTATACCTGCAGCGATAGAGAGCATGATACCGTTGCGGAAAGGCACGACGGTCGATTTCATGTTCTCCTCGTCATAGTTACCCTCCGGAATTGCATCTGCTCCTTCCAGCAGCGAAGATTTGAAGAACTGTTTGATAAACGGCAGACGGATCACCAGATGCGGAATACCGAGTCGCTCGCAATGCAGTTTGGCAAACTCCAATTCGCGGTCATTATGATTGCTGCCATAATGGAAAGATACCGCCATTCCGATGCGGTACTGATATTCATAAAGCATCGTGGTGGAGTCTAATCCACCGGAAAGCACGATTAATGAATCTTTCATAAAAAGCCTAAACCCATCCCTTCCCTAAAAGGAAGGGAGAAGGATCAATTAGTTTTGTTTTTAGTGTTTAGAGAAAACTGTTCACGCAGTCTCTGCGCTTTCAAATCCTGATGATCAGCGTCGGCATAGTTGGCGAAAGGATAGATGCTAATTCCGCCGCGGGGCATGAAATAGCCGATTACTTCCAGATATTTCGGATCCATCAGTTTGACCAGATCCTTCATGATAATATTGACGCAATCCTCATGGAAGTCGCCGTGGTTTCGGAAGGAGAAGTGGTATAGTTTGAGACTTTTGCTCTCCACCATCCGTTCCCGCGGGATATAACTGATGTAAATATGTCCGAAATCAGGCTGTCCTGTTTTGGGGCAGAGTGTAGTGAACTCCGGGCAATTGAACGTAACAAGATATTCGTTCTCGGGGTGTTTGTTCGGGAAAGTCTCCAGCACGGCAGGATTATAGTTGTCGCTATATTGCACGTGCTGGTTTCCCAGAAGGGTTATTCCCTCCAATTCGTTTTCAGTTCGCATGAATGTTTTCAGTTTTTATACGAGAGGAAAAACATTAGCTCTCGGTTGTTTAACGCATAATTTTGATTGTCTCACCGCTCTCCGTAACAATGATATACATTCCTCTTGGCAGCTCCATCGTGTAGATGTCCTCATTCGTAGTAGCTACCTTGCGGCCATAAATATCATAGATGTTTACCCATTGACCGGCAGTATATACATCCTCAATTCCTTGCGGATCGTATATCTCTATAGTGAGGCTGTAAGCACGGCGGTTGATATAGTCGGAAACTACGAATGTCTTCGGGAAATAGATGGCATTACGCAGGTCGATGGACGGCTCTACTGACGGAGTGACATGCGTGTTCGGGTCTGCCAGCGTGATCACAGGATGCGCAGTAGCCAGATCGTCATATTTCTCCTGCGGGAGCGAGATAGAAATGGTGTTCTCGGCCTGATTGATCGTAGCAGGAAGGTCAAAGAGCTTGAAACTGTTGATTTGAGGATTCGGCAGCTCCAGACCCGAGTCATCAGGGCTCATCAAATAGGATACAATACCATCCAGCAAATTCTTTCCGGTGTTCGTGAGAGTCACGTCACGTGCCATAGGCAAGCAGATATATTTCTTCCCGCCTCGCGTGTCTGCCGGCACTTCGTGCAGCGCAGTCTGTAACTCGCCATTGCCGTAGTAATTGTTGATATCACGTGTGTAGGCAGTAGCCAGACAGAATGTTCCCTGCTCAAATACATTAATCGGCATTAGTCCGTTCAATTCGTAATTGGAGAGTACCTGAATAGAATCGCCTTTCTTCAAATAAGACATCTTCTCTTTGAAGATCGGATGGTTCGGCTGCTGGATATACAGTTTAGTACCTTTGACCTTCGTGTTCTTAGTTGTGTCAATAGCACCGTTGTCCGGCTCTCCCCAATCCAGACGGTCGCTCGAATAGGTGAAGCCTTTGAGGTTCAATACCGGGAGACCGGTCCCTCCCCGAATGATACCTATTATTTCCGGGTTATTGGCGTCCACATCTTCCGAGATTAGTATCCATTTATAGTTGGCGTATTGCTCTTTCGGACGCATGTTACCGTCTTCTTTCTGTTTGCGGTAAATCAAATCCCATTTATTGTCTCCCGATCCGTTGAGATATTGATATACAGCGTCTTTCTCGTAAGACAAATCGTTTTTATAGAGATAGAGCACAGAGCGCGGACCATAGGTAATCGCGGTAATGACGATTTTGCCCTGTATGGTGGTGTCTCCTCCTACGGTAGTGATCGAGTAGGGGAAGGTACCGGTAGCAGTAGGTGTTCCGCCAATGATATATTTGCCATCAGCACCTGAGCCGCTAATGCCCTCCGGCTGACCGTTCGGCCATGTGAGGATCACGTCCTCGGGAGACTTCGCATAGTAGGTGAAGATGATCTGATCCATCTCTTCGCCCGTATAGGCGTCGGCATCGACGCCGGTTTTAGCCGCAATGGAGGATACAACCTTGAATTTACCGGATACACGGTTGGTCTCGACGCCATTGTAATAAGCACTTACATGGTAGTTGTATTCACCTACCGGGCAGTCCGCCTGACCGCTCAATACCAGCGTGTCGCTCAAGGAACCATCAATCTTAGTAAGATCGATACCTGTTGCTTCCTGACCATCCCAAACCAAGAGTGTTTGAGCACCCGGAATATTGTTGTACTTGGTAACATATGTGATCGGCTTGATATACGTAGTCTGAAGCACCGTCTGTGTAGAATCGTTTCCTTTCAGGTACTTAGTTCGCGGCTCTTGTGCCAGACGGAGGGAGAAACCGCAAATTTCGCTTTGACTATCCCCATCATGGATGGCTTTTATTTTGATGACATGTTCTCCTGTT
>ONIM01000056.1 GCA_900317885.1 uncultured Bacteroidales bacterium
ACTCAAACAGAAGAACACCCAGGCTACCGTGCGTGCTTATTCGATGGCTAACTACCCCGACGAGGGCGACATCATCACCCTTACCGTCCGTATCGCTACCCCGCCCTTCAAACCGAAAGAGCAGTGCCCCAACGGACCGGAGTTCATGGACGTGCCCTGCGGTATCGCTTCCACGTATATCTTCTCGCTCAAACCGGGCGACAAAGTGCGCATGAGCGGTCCTTACGGTGAGTTCCGTCCTGTTTACGACAGTAAGAAGGAGATGATCTGGGTTGGTGGTGGAGCCGGTATGGCGCCGCTGCGTGCGCAGATCATGCACATGCTCAAGACCCGCAACTGCCGTGACCGTGAGATGCACTATTTCTACGGCGCACGTGCTATCGACGAAGTCTTCTTCCTCGACGATTTCCTCGCTCTGGAGAAGGAGTTCCCGAACTTCCATTTCCACTTGGCGCTGGACCGTCCGGACCCGAAGGCGGACCAACTGGGTATCAAGTACACCCCGGGCTTCATTGCTCCGGTTATGGGCGACACCTATCTCAAGCAGCATGACGCTCCCGAGGACATCGAGTACTACCTCTGCGGTCCTCCTATGATGGCGAAGACCGTCCTCGACCTGCTCCACTCGCTGGGCGTCGATGACGCAGACATCCGCTTCGATAACTTCGGTGGATAAACCGAGGTTTCCGGATAATAAAAAAGGAACGCGCACGTGTATGCGCGTTCTTTTTTATTTTATTGCCTCAGCGGTTAGCGAACCTGCTGGCCGTTGAGGTTATACTCTACTCCGTTGCGGAGGATAATCAGTTGTCCGTCGCGGAGGAACTTAGCGGATCCGCCATAGTTGGCGGATTCGATGTTTTCTATCCCTTGCGGCGCACCGAAGACGGCATCCAGAGCCGCACGGATGGCGTTGCATTTTGCGATGTCAGTATTGGATGAGAACGAAGCGCCGTGGTTCTGTCCCGGCAGGATGAACTTCTTCACGTTCGTGCCGTTGATATACTCGTCTTTCATCGCCGCACCGGTCCAGGCGTCGTCTTCACCGTAGATAAAAATAATTGGTTTGGTAGCATTCTGCGTGGTCGTCACCGCGCGGTTATAAAGGCTGATATCGAACGGGAAATCCTTGTAATAGGGGTTATCAAAGTCCCTGAGCGTGCCGACATACTGCTTATAATCTGCATTCAACGTAGCTGCCGTGTCGGGACCGACGATGTCATTAAAACGCAGGTCATAATAGCCCAATTCGACCTTCGATTGATATTGATACCCCTGCTCGTCTTTGCCTATTTCTCCATAGTTCCACCACTCGGCTTCGGTCACGCCGAGGGGGATAGCGCCTACTCGCTTCGGTTGGAGTCCACGCGCCGGAGCCTGGTGCTGGTCGCGCAACACACTGATACGATCGCCGAAATACTTCAACTTAAACGAACAATCCAGCAGCATGATCGCATAGACCGAATCATTGTACCCGTAGATGTCGTTCAAATACATGATATTGCCGTTATACTGAATCGCATCGTTTATCACCGCGGTGTCTGAGTAAGCATGTTCGTCAAGGCCGAAATGCGCTACTCTGGCCAGATAATTGCCATAGATCTTTTCCTCCGAAGTAGTGCCATAATAGCGGGACATCTTTTGGAAAAGCGGGTATATCTGCTCCTTGCGCTTGATAAACGTCCGTTGGATATCCCGGAACGTCTCGAGGTAGTCTTTGTTCCATCCGTTATTGAGCCAATAATGCTGCATGACGGTGTCGCAGTTGTTGTCAAAGAACGGCGCTACGTACGGCACAAACGCATCGGCATCCTCCGGGTGGAAAGCATGCTGCAACAAGGCCGCTTCACCGCCTTTGCTGGCACCGGAGACAGCCCATTTGCCGTGCAGCACTTTCTTCATCGCCGTCAACAGATTATGAAAATCCTCCGCTGCCTCCTCGCTTCGCATGTCCTCGAGTTTCTCATAACACTGTACCGGCGCGGAGAACTGGAAATAGCGGTACTCCGGCCAGATATAATTGCCGTGATAGCGTCGCGCTATCTCGCCACCCGCCGCGGCGTTGAGCGAGAAATACAGATCCGGATCTTCCCTCCACCACTGCGGCAGCGCGTAACCGCCGATATAGAACTGGTTCACCGCCGTCGTCGGGTCCACATCGTCATAAACGGTCATCATCGCCCGAAGCGGGAACTGCTCCCCCTGCGGCTCGCTGTGTTTGCGAGGCTGGTGGTAGTAGATGACATACGTCCGTGAGACGATACTAGCAGGGTTCACCCCTGCTTCCTGCAGTTTCTCGTAGTCGATTGCTACACGATGGATGGAGTCAATCACACCGGGGTTCTGATTGACCAAGTCTATCGTCCACTGCGGCATCGGAGCCTGTGCCTTGACACTCATGCCTACCAGACACAGCGCCATCATCAGAAATATTTTCTTCATTGCTTCATTTTTTTTGCTAACAAATTGCAAAGGTACAACAATTTTGCGACATGTGCAAAAAAAATTTGCGTATGTCAAAAAAAAGCAGTAATTTTGTACCCGAAATGACGAAAGAAGAAAGAGCTAACACTCTCACGCACGTCATCCCCCTGGCAGCAAGCATCGCTTTTGCCGGTCCGTTGATAGCGCGCGCATGTACCTCATGGAGTGCCCACAACGGCGGATTTCAGATCCTGGGTACCGTGCTGTTCCTTATCGGGATGGTGATGATGTTCGGTGCTTCGACGGCGTACCACGCAGTCTCGGAACCCGCTTGCAAAGCGCGCTTGCGCGTCTGGGACCACATCGCTATCTACGTCATGATAGCAGGGTCGTATGCGCCTATTTGCCTCACCGCCGTCGGCGGATGGATCGGTTGGAGCGTGTTTATCTTTCTCTGGACCTGCGTCATCGCCGGCATCGTCGGTAAAGTGATTGCGCTGGGTAAGCATCCGAACCTGTCGTTAGCGTTATATCTAATGATGGGTTGGACAGCACTCGTGATCATCGTACCGATGTGGCGAAGCATGGCGCACGAAGCGTTCTGGTGGATCGTGGCGGAAGGGGTGTTCTACACCATCGGCGCGTATTTCTTCAAGCATGACGAGGAACACGCGTATTTTCATGCCATCTGGCATGTGTTCATCACCCTCGGTGCCCTTTCCCACAGCATCGCCACGTGGATCATTTTGGCATAATAAACAACAAAAACAGATATGGAAACAAAGTACAATCCTACAGACATTGAAGCTCGCTGGTACCAATACTGGCTGGACAACAAGCTGTTTCACTCCGAGCCGGACGGCCGCGAACCTTATACCATCGTTATTCCGCCGCCCAACGTAACGGGTGTGCTGCACATGGGACACGTCCTCAACGAGACGATTCAGGATATCCTCGTTCGTCGTGCGCGTCTCGAAGGCAAGAACGCGTGCTGGGTGCCCGGTACCGACCATGCTTCTATCGCTACCGAAGCGAAGGTCATCAAACGCCTCAAGGAGCAAGGAATCAACAAGTCCGACTTGACCCGTGAGCAGTTCCTCAAACATGCTTGGGACTGGACGGACGAGCACGGAGGCATCATCCTCAAGCAGCTCCGCAAACTCGGTTGCTCCTGCGACTGGGACCGTACGTCCTTCACCATGGACGAGACCCGCTCCAAAGCCGTTATTCACGTCTTCTGCGACCTCTATAAGAAAGGTCTCATCTACCGCGGTCTGCGTATGGTGAACTGGGACCCGGAGCGTCAGACAGCCCTCTCCGATGAGGAGGTGATCTACCACGACGAGCATAATAAGTTCTATTACCTGCGTTACGAAGTAGCGGAGGAGCCCGGCAAGTACGCCATCGTCGCTACCACGCGTCCGGAGACCATCTTCGGCGATATAGCCGTTTGTATCAACCCCAAAGAGGAGAAGAACCAGTGGCTCAAAGGCAAGCACGTCATCGTGCCGGGTGTCGGTCGTGTCATCCCTATCATCGAAGACCGCTACGTGGAGATCGGTTTCGGTACCGGTTGCCTCAAAGTGACTCCGGCGCACGACGTCAACGACTACATGCTGGGTCAGAAATATAACCTCAAAACCATCGACATCTTCACGCCCGACGCCCATCTGAACATGGACACGGTAGAGCCGGAACTCCAAGCCAACGTACGCAAGTACCACGGCATGGATCGTTTCGATTGCCGCAAAGCCATCATCGAAGATCTCAAAGCACTCAACCTCGTGGAGAAGATCGAAGACTACGACAACAAAGTCGGTTACTCCGAGCGTACGAACGTGCCCATCGAGCCGCGTTTGTCTCTCCAGTGGTTTGTGAAGATGCAGCATTTTGCAGACATCGCACTCCCGCCGGTGATGAACGACGACATCGTCTTCTACCCCGCGAAATACAAAAACACCTATCGCAACTGGCTC
>ONIM01000055.1 GCA_900317885.1 uncultured Bacteroidales bacterium
ATTGCCGCAAAGCCATCATCGAAGATCTCAAAGCACTCAACCTCGTGGAGAAGATCGAAGACTACGACAACAAAGTGGGCTACTCCGAGCGTACGAACGTGCCCATTGAGCCGCGGTTGTCTCTCCAGTGGTTCGTGAAGATGCAGCATTTTGCCGACATCGCACTCCCGCCGGTAATGAACGACGACATCGTCTTCTATCCCGCGAAATACAAGAACACTTACCGCAACTGGCTCGAGAACATCAAAGACTGGTGTATCTCCCGTCAACTTTGGTGGGGACACCGCATCCCGGCATACTACGACGCCGACCTGTTGGCACAGACGGGTCTGGAGAACTACCCGGACGACAAGATCATCGTTTCCGAGACGAAGCCGGAAGGCAACTATGTGCAGGACGAAGGCGCTTTGGACACTTGGTTCAGCTCCTGGCTCTGGCCGATTAGCCTCTTCGACGGCATTGAGCATCCTGACAACAAAGAGATTAACTATTACTACCCCACCGCAGACCTCGTAACAGGACCGGATATCATCTTCTTCTGGGTAGCACGTATGATCATGGCGGGTTATGAGTACGTCGGCAAGATGCCGTTCAAGCACGTCTATTTCACCGGTATCGTCCGCGACAAACTCGGTCGTAAGATGTCCAAATCCCTCGGTAACAGCCCCGACCCGCTGGACCTCATTGCGCGTTTCGGCGCCGACGGTGTACGTATGGGTATCCTGCTCTCTGCACCTGCCGGAAACGACATCCTCTACGATGATTCCCTCTGCGAGCAGGGACGTAATTTCTGCAACAAAATCTGGAACTGTTTCCGTATGGTCAAAGGTCTGGAGATCGCCGACATCCCGCAGCCTGAGACGTCCAAATATGCGATTGAGTGGTTCGATGCCCAACTGGACGAGACCGCCGCAGAGATTGCAGACCTCTTCAGCAAATATCGTCTCTCCGAGGCGCTTATGGAGATCTACAAACTCTACTGCGACGAGTTTAGCGGTTGGTATCTGGAGATGATCAAACCTGCCTACCAGCAGCCCATCGACCGCGCAACGTACGAAGCGACCCTCGCATTCTTCGACCGCTTGCTCGTACTGCTCCACCCCTTCATGCCGTTCATCACCGAGGAGCTCTGGCAGAACCTCTACGAACGTAAAGAAGGAGAGTCGATTATGTTCGCTTCTATCGAAGGACAAAAACAAGACTCAAGTAAGACTCAAGTAAGAGTTTTACTAGACCATACAGCATACCTCAAGCAGGTCATTACGGAGATCCGTGCCGTGCGTGCGTCGAAGAACATCCCCCAAAAAGAGCGTCTGACGCTCATCTCTCCGGTTGAACTCAATCCGCTCGTGGACAAACTCGCGAATGTAGAAATCGCCATGCATGGCGATTCAAGCTCCAACTGTGCAAAGTTCATCGTCGGTACGGACGAGTTCGCCATCCCGATGGATCAGTTCATCAATGTCGAGGAAGAGCTCAAGAAACTCGAAGCGGACTTGGCTCACCAGCAGGGATTCCTCCGCGGCGTCATGGCGAAACTCTCCAACGAGCGCTTCGTACAGAACGCCAAACCGGAGATCGTAGCCCTCGAGCAGAAGAAGAAAGCCGACGCCGAGGCACGTATCGCGTCCCTCGAGGAGGCTATCAAAGCATTGAAGAAATAAACGATGTTCGGATTCATTCTATCGTTGGTTCTGACGGTGCACTCGGGCGAGAGCCTCAACGCCGCTTTAGACAGCGCGCGGAGTGTCTATACCGCGCGTGGGGAACGCACGACGATCCTCATCGAACCCGGTACGTACCGTGAGGAACTGACGATAGATGTACCCGGCATCCGGCTTGTCAATGCAGCGAAGAAACCCTCCATCGCCCTGCATAACGGCGGTGTGGATGCCGATAAGAACGCCGTGCGGCTGACTTGGTACTATGGTCACGGCTACCAATACCGCTCGATGGGCGACCGCGTCAATTACGGCGGTAGCCGCGAGCGCAGATGGAACGCTTCGACACTCGTCACCGCACCGGATTTCTACGCAGAGAACATCATCTTCGAGAACTCTTTCAACCTCTATGTATGCGACCTCGAAGCCGCAGACAGCTTAGTCGATATCTCGCAATCCGACATGCCTTGGACCGCCAAAGAGCGGCCGAAGAAAATCATGCCTGTGCGACCGAAAGAAGTGGGTTCGACAGAAGTGCAACTCAAACGCTACCGCGAGCGCGCCGCAGCCATCTCCTTTACCGAGACCGCCACAAATGCACACCTCAAGAACTGCCGTGCGTGCGGCCGTCAGGACGTGCTCTACGGCGATCAGGGAGCCTCTATTTATTGGGAAGGAGGAATCCTTGCCGGCGGAGTGGATTTTATCTTCGGCGCCATGACCATGGCGGTCGATCGTGCTACGATTGTCGCTAATATCAACGACGAGAAGAACGATAAATGCTACATCGCCGCCGGCCGTTCCGGTTCAGAGAAAGAGCATGGCCGCGGGATGTTATTCTACCGGTGCCACATCCGCCTCGCCACTGAGGAGGAGTTGGTAAATCGGTCTGTCAGTCCGAAGGACGGTCTGTCAGGCGAAATAATCGTACCCCTTGCGGGTAAAGAAGCCGGTCTAACTTCTAACAGCGCAGCGGTCTTCTTAGCCCGTCCTTGGCGCTGGTGGGGCGAGACGGTCTGGGCATATACCACTTGGGAGAAAGGCATCCTCAATCCCGAAGGATGGTCCACGGGTCTTGTAAAAAACAAAGAAGGCTTCAATCCCGAGAATGCCTGCCCCAACAGTTACGAGTACCGCTCCCAGGACAAGTCCGTAGGCAGACCAAAATGGGTCTCCATTCTCCGGAAACCCATTCTACCCGATGGCACCAAACTCAAGCCCAAAGACTGGCTTAAGTAATCCATAATTGCCGATTATTAAGATTTTGGCATTCTACCAGCCTCAGCCTAATAGACAAAACCAAACATCCATAACGGAACTATGTTGCCGATGGCGCGCTCCACATCATCCTTCACAATAAAACCTTTCCCTTGCGGAACAGAGGCGATTTGCGCTTGCCCCTTTTTCCGACCGCCGACCTCAAAGACATATTCTTCCACCTCAAAATCAGCTACTTTGGAAGAAGAGATAAAATATCTCTCTTGCAGCCACGCAAAGAAAATCGTTTCGCGAATATTACCTATATCTGCGTTATTGGGCGAGAGTGTATAAGCAAAATTAGGATTTTGCAGGTATATTTTCTCCACTTTTTCCAATATCTTCATACCTGCCGCCTTCTCGCGTAGCGTAGAAATCAGTCCAGCCTTCTCCAGATACAACATATATTGAGGTAAGGTATTGCGGCGAATATCTAAATCTGCCGATAACTTAGAATAATTGGGTTTGAATGGCACACTTTGCGAGAGCACATACATCAGTTTGCGCAATTTTTGCACCGAAGCAATCTCCATTTCTGCAAAAACAGGAATATCCACTTCGATCGTTTGTTTGATTATTCCTCGTATTCTGAGGTTATAATGATCTTCTTGAAAGAACGGAAAATAGCCTTCATGCAAATACTGCGAGAATAACTGCAAAGGGCGCAAATCTTTGTAAGGGAATTGCACTTTGCCTGCCAAAATGTCCTCCAAACTATAAGCCGAAAGATTCAGACCTTGCGAGATGTTGACGTACTCGCGGAACGAAAGTCCTGGCAGTTTGTACTCGATCTTTCTACGTGATAAATCCGCTCCGCCTTTCTCCAAATCCAAGATAGAAGAGCCGGTATAAACCACGTGCAATTCCGGGAACTTATCATAGATATTTTTGATTTCCTGTGACCACCCTTTGTATTTGTGGATTTCGTCAATGTAGAGATATTTGCCGCCTTGTTGGTAGAATTGTTGCGCCAAACCGGCTAAGGGGTTTCGCGAAAAATACAAATCGTCAGCGGTCACATACAATGAGGATGTGATGGCATCGGTCAGTTTGATGTGCTGTAGAAGCAAGGTAGTTTTTCCCACTCCTCGCGTACCTAAAATGGCGATCAAGCGGCTGTTCCAGTCGATCTCATCGTGCAGATAGCGAACGAATCGCGTATCTACTCTGTCAATCAAGTCTCTGAATGACAATACCAGTTCTTCCATAGTGTTGCACTTTTAAAAACCGCTGCAAAGGTACAACTTTTTTCTGAATTGCGCAATAGGGTGAGCAATTTTTATGCATTTTTATGCGTTTGAATGTGCATTTTTGATATCTTTAGCACGATAATGGCACGTTCACGATGCAAATTACTTTCTCCCTACCTTCAGCGCAACGTCAGCGCAAGGTCTGCTATTTAAAACGACTTTGGAACGAGGTTGAAAAGTATATGATTATTAAGAATTAGGTATTGAACACATATCAATATAATAGCGGTCAATCAGTCACTCTCAAGCCACTCTCGCGACACTATTAGACATGGCATAAAAGGGAGCGGTTGTAAAGATCTACACAACAAGAGCAAGTGACCTTTCAGCCACTTGACCTTTTGACCGGTAACAGAATAGGTCTTGTCTCCACGGAGGATGTAGATCTGACCGTTTTCAAGAATCTTGGCATTCTTCACATTGCCTTGTACATTCTCAACGCCTGTGGCTTGCTCAGCAGCAGCGAGTGCTGCTTCTGCGGCGGTCAGTTTGGCTAAGTCTTCGGGAGTAACCAGTGCTTTCTGGTCAGCGGTCAGCGCGTCGTATGCAGCACGTGCTGCTTCGATAGCGGTTTTGTCGTCTAACGTAACAGCGTCAGCAGCAGGCAGGGCATCGAACAGAGCCACTACTGCGTCTGCAGCCTCTTGGTCAGGGTCAGTAACCGTAATAGTGCAGGTAGCGGTTTTGTCATCGGTGGTGTCATCGGTGCCGTTGGTGGCGGTGGCGGTGATGGTAGCGGTGCCGGCGGCTACGGCGGTTACTACACCGTCAGCTACAGTCGCTACGGTTGGGTCGCTGGAGGTCCAAGTCACGGTCTTGTCCGTAGCATCGTCGGGGGCGACGGTAGCGGTCAGCGTCAGCGTCTCGCCGCCTATGGTCACTGCGGCTTCGGTCTGCGAGAGGGTGATGCCCGTGACGTTGACGGTGGTGGGATTCTCATAGCCATACACCTCAATCTTTTTTATACCTTTAGACGTGTACGCCAGAATGGGTGTACCATTTACTTTCGGCGTTTTATCCTCTTCTGTGGTTTCTACTACAAAGGGAGCTTCGCTGTCTGTAGCAGTACGGTTTTGGTCGT
>ONIM01000089.1 GCA_900317885.1 uncultured Bacteroidales bacterium
CGCGGAAAGCGCGTGCTGGACTTCCTTGGCAAGGTCTGCGCCACCAACATGGAGAACTTCGAGGTCGGGCGCATCAAACATGGCCTGTGCGTGGATGAGCAGGGCCGCGTGCTCACCGACGGCGTGATGATGCGCACGGGCGAAGAAGAGGTGACCTACCGGTGCAAAGCCTGCGGGCATGAGTTCAAGCGGCGCGAGATACTGCCCAAATTAGTAAAGAGAAGCAGTTCGTCGTCCGGCGGAGGTTACAGCAGCGGAGGAGGCGGCTCTTGGGGCGGCGGATCCACATCCGGCGGAGGTGCCGGCGGAAAATGGTAGAGCACCGGAGGCAAGGCCCGGTTTAAACCGCACGAAATGCTATAAACTGCGAAACAAAAATTATTACGATATGAAAAAATTAATGCCATGGATTGTGGTACTGGGAGTACTGGCAATCATCGCCCTATGGGTAGCAAACGTGTACAATGGATTCGTAACGGCTGAAGAGCAAGTTGAGTCCGCTTGGGCACAAGTAGAAAACCAATATCAGCGTCGTTCAGATCTTGTACCGAACCTGGTAGCCACCGTGAAGGGCTATGCTTCGCATGAAAGCGAGACGCTGCAAGGTGTTATTGACGCCCGCGCCCGCGCAACGCAGATCACTATCGATCCCGCAAACGCCACACCTCAACAGTTAGCCGCTTATCAGAAAGCACAAGGCGAACTGAGCCAAGCGTTAGGCAGACTGATGGCTGTAGCGGAGAGTTATCCGGACCTGAAAGCTAACGAGAACTTCCGCGACCTGCAACAACAGCTGGAAGGCACAGAGAACCGCATTGCCGTAGCACGTCAGTTATTCAACGACGAAGCGAAGAAATACAACACCAGCATCCGCAAATTCCCGAACAACGAAACCCTACTTCGAGGCCGAAGAGGGTTCCGAGAAAGCTCCGAAAGTGGAGTTCTAAATTAGAAAATAGACTGCTGTCCGTCGGCCGAGAGAGGCGTCTTACCGAGATGGCGGTACGCCAGTTCGGTAGCCTCCCGCCCGCGGGGAGTACGTTTGATAAAACCTTCCTTGATCAGATACGGCTCGTATACATCCTCGATAGTACCGGCATCCTCTCCCATTGCCGCGCGGAACTTGTCGATGATCGTCAGCAGCAGTTTGTTATCAATCTGATCCAGACCGAAGGTATCGATATTGAGTGCCTCGAGAGCGTATTGCGCGATCTCGAGGTCTATTTTTCCATCCCCCTTGACCTGCGCGAAATCACGCACGCGGCGTAGCAGTGCATTCGCTATACGGGGCGTACCGCGGGAGCGACGGGCTATCTCGCCTGCCGCTTTCTCATTGATCTCCACTCCCAATAGACGTGCTGAACGCTTGACTATACCGGCAAGGATATCCGCGTCGTAGTACTCCAGATGGCAGTTGATGCCGAATCGCGCACGGAGCGGCGATGTCAAGAGACCCGAACGGGTAGTAGCACCGATGAGGGTGAAATGATTGAGGTCAATCTGAATCGTCCGGGCGGAAGGACCTTTATCAATCATAATATCTATCCGATAGTCCTCCATCGCCGAATAGAGATACTCCTCCACAATCGGAGAGAGACGATGGATCTCATCGATAAAGAGCACATCGTTGGGTTCGAGGGAAGTGAGGAGTCCGGCGAGGTCACCCGGTTTGTCCAGCACAGGACCGGAGGTAACCTTGAATCCTACCCCCAGTTCGTTTGCAATGATATTACTGAGCGTAGTCTTACCGAGTCCCGGAGGGCCGAAGAGCAGTACATGATCGAGGCTCTCACCACGAAGTTTGGCTGCCTCGACGAAAATCTTCAAATTAGAGGTCACCTTGCTCTGCCCCGCGAAATCCGCGAAACATAAAGGCCGAAGGGCATTGTCCTGCTCCTTCTCGGACATCTGTTGTCGTATATCAAATTCTGCCATAATTTTTATGGTTATCATAGACGAACTAGCTTATCTAGTCGTACTAGTTTTTTCGTGGAAAAATGTTTCCAAATCGGTGATTTGGTCGATAGGCAAGTCGGCTTTTATCTCTCCGTGATCCAGAATGATAACCCGGTCGCACATCTCCCGCACCTCCTGCATGATATGGGTCGATA
>ONIM01000054.1 GCA_900317885.1 uncultured Bacteroidales bacterium
TCCCCGCTTATTGTGGGCAATATAACAACGGTAGGTGCGTTCCTGACGCTCGTTCCCATGCAGGCTACAGCGCTGCGCCATCTGGGTATTTTCGCCTCGGCCATGCTTGTAGGTACGATCCTTTTCTGTCTCTTCGTCCTCCCGCATCTCATGTCGGCCGATCCTACCCGTATCCGGGAAATCAAGTTCCCCTTCGTACATCGTACATCGTCCTCTGCACATTGTCCTTTGTACATTGTACATTTTACCTTGTTCCTTTGTACCATACTCGCCGGTCTCTATCTCTGGCTCTGCCCGTACGATCGCTTTGATTCGAATCTCAATCATATCAATTATATGACCGCCCAGCAACGCGAGGACATGTCGGCTTTTGATGTCAAGACGGACGATGCGGCGCGCTGGGCGGACTATTGGTCGTCTCATGACCCGCAGGCACTCATTGCTACGATCCGGAACGAAGCGGCTGCTGCCGGATTCCGGCCCGAAGCGTTCCAGCCTTTCTATGACCATCTTACCTCGGTCGGAAAGGACGCCACGACGATCTCTGTCGGAGGACTGATGGCCAAGATTTCCGAGCGCCTCAGCGATAATTTCGATTATATCGGTGCTTGCTGTTCGCTGATCGTCTTTATCTTCCTCTGGATCTCCTTCAAGCGGTTCTCCTTGGCGCTAATTGCTTTTGTACCGATGGCGCTCAGTTGGATCTGGATTCTGGCTATTATGCAATTGTGCTCGCTCCAGTTTAATATTGTCAATATTATTCTGGCTACGTTTATCTTCGGTCAGGGAGATGATTATACTATTTTTATCGTCGAAGGTATCTTATACGAACGCAGAACGGGTAAAGCTATTCTCCCGCAGTACCGCCAGTCTATCATCCTTTCGGCGCTTATTATGCTGATAGGAATAGGTATTCTGGTCTTTGCCGTCCATCCTGCAATGCATTCGCTCGGCGTAGTTACGCTTATAGGCATGGCGGTTGTCCTGCTCATGGCGTTTACTGTACCGCCTTTCCTTTATTCAAAGTGGCAAAAAATATCAAATAATAAATATGTATCCACAACAGATTATTGATGCATTAAGGCATGTCAGATACCCCGGTACGGGTAAGGATTTGATTGAAAGCGGAATGTTGGAAGATGATATCCGTATCTCAGGATTTGAGGTTGCGTTTTCATTGATTTTTCCGAAGGAGAATGATCCCTTCATGCGATCGGTGGTGAAAGCGTCGGAGGCGGCGCTGCGGACTTATGTTGATCCGAATGTGGTAGTGAAGATTCACACCAAAACCCCTCCCAATCCCTCTCCTCAGGCGGGGGGGACGAAGAGTGTCCCTGTCCGGGCGAAGCATATCATTGCTGTCCACAGCGGCAAAGGAGGAGTGGGTAAATCGACCGTTACAGCCAATCTGGCGGTGGCTTTGGCGCAAGCGGGTTACCGCGTGGGATTGCTGGACGCCGATATTCACGGTCCGTCGATACCGAAGATGTTCCGGTGCGAGGACGCACGCCCTTATTCAGTGGAAGAGGACGGACGGACGCTGATAGAGCCGATTGAGCAATACGGCGTGAAGATGCTGTCCATCGGATTTTTCGTGGATCCGGGGAGTGCGGTGATATGGCGCGGAGGAATGGCTTCCAACGCGATCAAACAGCTGATTGAAGATGCGCATTGGGGGGAGTTGGATTATTTCCTGATAGACCTGCCGCCGGGCACCAGCGATATCCATCTGACACTGATCAGCGAACTGCAGCTGACAGGCGTCATCGTGGTGACCACTCCGCAACCCGTGGCACTGGTGGATGCCCGCAAAGGTGTGGAGATGTTCCGCAACGAGAAGGTGAACGTACCTATTCTCGGTCTGGTGGAGAATATGTCATGGTTCACGCCGGCGGAACTCCCGGAGAACAGATATTATATCTTCGGCAAAGACGGCGGCAAAGCGTTAGCCGCCGAATTAGGTATTCCGCTCTTGGGGCAGATCCCGCTGGTACAGTCAATCCGGGAGGGGGGAGACGAAGGGCTGCCCATCGCCCTGCAGCCCGGACATCCCGCAGCGATAGAGTTTGATAAAATAGCCGGACAACTAGCAAACTAGCCCACTAGTAAACTAGAAACATTTTATATGAACAGAACCGCCGAACTCGGAACAGCTCCTGTACACCAGCTCCTTTGGAAGTACGCCCTGCCCGCCATCATTGCCATGACGGCTACTTCGCTGTATAATATCGTCGATACGATTTATATTGGCCATGGCTGCGGTGCGCTGGCATTAGGTGCGTTGACGGTAGCGAAACCCTTCATGGATATCTGTGCTGCCTTTGGCAGCCTCGTCGGTGTAGGTGCTTCGTCGCTGCTTGCGATTTATCTGGGCGAGAAAGACTACGACAGGGCGAATAGGGTATTGGGCAATGTGATTGTGATGAACGTCATCCTGTCGGCGATAGTGATGGCGGTAGGTCTCATTTGGCTGGATCCTATTCTGTATGCCTTCGGTGCCAGCGAAGATACGATTCTCTATGCCCATGAGTACATGGAGATCATCCTCTATGGCAATATCCTGACCCATATCTATTTTGGGCTCAATGCCATGCTTCGTTCGGCGGGCCATCCGCGATTCTCGATGACGGCAACAATCGTAGCGGTAGTGCTGAATATCATCCTGGATCCGATCTTCATTTTCGGCTTGGAATTAGGTGTCCGCGGAGCCGCTTTGGCGACCGTCATCAGTCAGGCTATCGCTGTCACATGGCAGGTTACCAAATTCTTCGACAAGAACGAATTAGTCCGATTTCATCGGGGTATTTGGCGTCTCAACAAGCATATCACCTTCCGCGCTTTGGCGATAGGTATGTCGCCGTTCTTATATAATATTGCTCACTGTTTCGTAGTGATTATTATCAACAACCAGCTCAAGAATTTCGGAGGTGATATGGCTATTGCGTCTTATGGTGTGATTAACCGTCTGACGTTTGTCTTCGCGATGATAGTAATGGGTCTGAACCAGGGAATGCAACCCGTGGCGGGGTATAACTATGGTGCGAAGCATTTTGACCGTGTCTTGCGCTCTTTCTATCTTACTTGCGCTTACGCGACGGGAGTGATGGGCATTGCGTTTATATTAGGAGAATGTTTCCCGGAACTCATGACGCGGGTCTTCACGCACGATGAGACCTTGGTTACGCAGACCATCCGGCCGATGCGTATCATCTGCTCGACGATGTTGATCATCGGATTTCAGATGGTCACGGGAAATTTGTTTACCTCTATCGGCAAGGCGGGTAAGGCTATTTTCCTGAGTCTGACGAGGCAGGTGATCTATCTCATTCCGCTGGCGCTCCTGCTGCCTTTGGCTTTTGAAACCCCTTTGGACGGCGTCTGGTGGTCTATTCCGGTGAGTGACACTCTCTCCGCCATCACCGCCCTCATCGTCCTCTTCTCCTCCCGCAAGAAACTGCAAGCTTAACGCTATGCAGACGGAACATAATCACAACTGGCCGGCTTCGACGAGGTTGATGACGCGCTCGGTGATACGGTCCTTGTCCGTAGCGTCGTATTCTTCCTTGAGGTCATTGCGGAACAGTTTGGCGACAAACTGCCACCAGTTGGCTGCGGCTTTGCTTTTGTATTGCTTGATCAGTTCGTAACTCGTGCGGTCGGTCTCCCGGTCGAGGAGGATCATCAGCATCCGTCCCTGCGAAGCATACATGCCGCGGAAGTCTTTTTCGTATTTCTTGAAGAGCTGCTTCTCGAACTTACGCCACCATTTCTTCTGCTCTTTCTTGTCCGGTATTTTTGCCAATTCGGCATCGGCGTACGCCATGTCGGCGGAGATCATCTTGGCGTACGGCAGACATTTTTTCACGTCCCGCACGGTGCGCCAGTAGAATTTCTCCTGCTTCTTGTTCTTGAATTTCATCGGCGGATAGACCCACACCTCATGCAGCCACGCCATGTACAAGGTGTCGCCGTCCTGGATCTTGATCATGCAGGAATCCACATAGTTATTGGCAGCGAACATATTTATGCTCACTGCCAATAAGACCGCTATGCTGAAAGACCGTTTCACTGTTAGATCACTGCGTTGTTAGACCGCTTTCAGCTGAAAGAACAAAGATTATGCCAATTAGTAATTGAGGGCGAAGATGACGCGCCCTGCAGAGGGTTTGCCGGTGACCATACAGGTGCCCGGTTCGTTCTTGTGTCCCGGCAGGTCTGCCAGCGGAATACAGCGAATCGTAGCTTTCGTCTCATCCTTGATACGTTGTTCGGTCTCTGCCGTACCATCCCAGTGTGCGAGCAGGAAGCCTCCTTTCTTCAGTTCCTCTTTGAACTCGTCGTAGCTGTTGACCTCGCGGGTGTTGGCGATACGGAAATCGAGTGCTTTCTGGAGCAGGTTTTTCTGGATCTCCTCCAGCAGGTTCTTCACGATCTCCACGATGCCGTCGATGGAAATGGTCTCTTTGGTCTGCGTGTCGCGGCGCGCAATTTCAATCGTACCGTTCTCCAGATCGCGACCGCCCATAGCCAGACGAACGGGCACACCTTTGAGCTCATAGTCTGCGAACTTGTAGCCCGGCGTGTATTTCTCGTCGGTATCGACCTTGACGCGGATACCGAGGGCTTTCAGTTCGTCGGCAATCGGGTTCAGCTTAACCATCAGTTTCTCCAAATCTTCCTGTTTCTTGAAAATCGGTACAATCACCACCTGTATCGGCGCCAGATGCGGCGGCAGAACAAGCCCGTTGTCGTCGGAGTGGGTCATGATCAGCGCACCCATCAGCCTCGTCGAAACGCCCCAGGAGGTTGCCCAAACGTACTCGTATTTATTCTCTTTGCTCAGGAACTGAACGTCAAAACTCTTGGCGAAATTCTGACCCAGGAAATGGGAAGTACCGGCTTGCAGGGCCTTGCCGTCCTGCATCATAGCTTCAATACAATAGGTATTCAGCGCTCCTGCGAAACGCTCGTTCGGCGACTTCACTCCTTTGACTACCGGGATCGCCATCACGTCGGTTGCGAAGTCGGCATAGACATCCAACATCTGGCGTGCGTAGTCCTCCGCTTCCTCTTTGGTGGCATGGGCGGTATGCCCCTCCTGCCAGAGGAACTCGGCAGTACGGAGGAACAGGCGCGTACGCATCTCCCATCGCATCACGTTACACCACTGGTTGCAAAGGATCGGCAGATCGCGGTACGACGAGATCCAGTTTTTATACGTGCTCCAGATGATCGTCTCCGAGGTAGGACGGACTTGCCGTTCGGGTCATTCATCAGACGGTGGTGGGTTACTACAGCGCACTCTTTGGCGAAACCTTCCACGTGCTCGGCTTCGCGGCTTAAGAAGGATTTCGGAATCAGCAGCGGGAAATAGGCGTTCTTCACGCCTTTCTCTTTGAATCGGCGGTCAAGCTCTGCCTGGATACTCTCCCAGATCGCATAGCCGTATGGCTTGATCACCATACATCCGCGAACGGCACTCTGCTCCGCCAGATCCGCCTTTACCACCAGCTCGTTATACCATTTTGAATAGTCCTCGCTACGAGGAGTTAACTTCTGAAAATTAGCCATATATAAATTTACGATTTTACGATTTACGATGAACGATTTTGATAAAGCGTGTGCAAAGGTACTGCTTTTTTTTGAAATATACAAAAAAAACTTGCATATATGCAAAAAAAGCAGTACTTTTGCATTCGTAAACTGCAAAATACAATTCATATGAAAAAGATTCTCTTGTTAGCAGGCTTACTCACAGCCACTCTTCTCCAGCTCAATGCGGTAGTTAAAACTTACACACCGGACAACACCACTATCTTCAAAAATCCCGAACGCGGATTTACGGAAGAATTGAATGGTAAAGTATCGGTAAGTAGTCCTTATCGAATAAAGAACCACATCGATTCCAACTGGGGCAAGAATGACAAGATGACGATGCCGGTAGTGCTGTATAACTTTGGCAATTTTAAGAGCCAGGATCTGCCGGATGCTATCCTTAATGGCTTTGACGAGGACATTTAGAAGCCAATAAAGACGTTATTTACGTTTTAGAAGCTGGTTTTGTAGGTGTATGGGGTGAATGGTATTATTCCGCCAATTACGGCGACGAGACTCAGCATGTGACGGCTAACCGGCGCAAGATCATCGAGTATCTCTTTGAGAACACCCCTTCCGATATGTTTATCCTCTTCCGTTATCCAATGATCCAGCAGGAATACTTACACGACAAGAATCCTCTGACTTCATCCGAGGGCTTCAGCGGAAGTCAGAAAGCGCGTATGGGATGTCATAACGATGCCTTCTTGCATGACTGGGGTAATATGGGTACGTATGCCAGCGATGACAAGAGCGACGACCCGAAAGTGCGTCAGTACGTAGCTACGCAATGTCTCTATACCCCGAACGGCGGCGAGACGAATATAGATGATGACGATGCGTTAGCAGAGCGCCGCTATAGCCAGGCTCCTTCGGAAATGGCTACTTACCACTGGTCGTTCTGCGGTTCGACCTACGCTATGCCGGTGATACGCAGATGGCGTAACAGCGGTCTTTTCGACACGCTCAACGTCTATATGGGATATCGTTATAACCTGCACTCTGCGCAGTTCTCCGACCAAGCTGCTCCGGGCGGCAAGGCTAACGTAGTGATCTCCATCCGCAATGTCGGCTACGCTCCGCTCTACAACGCCCGCACGGC
>ONIM01000053.1 GCA_900317885.1 uncultured Bacteroidales bacterium
ATTTTCTCGCGCGTGAAACCGAATCGCATAAAATAGTACAGGAAGAAATCGTGCAGTTCGTACGGCCCTACTTTATCTTCGGTTTTCTGCGCTATCTCGCCTTGCTCGTCTGTAGGCAGCAGTTCCGGCGAGACGGGTGTATCCACTACGTCCAGCAGAATCTGGCGCAGCGCTTCGCCGAAGAGGTTCTCCGCTGCGTAGCGCACGAGATACTTCACCAAGGTCTTCGGGATGCCGGCAATGACGCCGTACATCGACATCTGGTCGCCATTGTACGTACACCACCCGAGCGCTAACTCACTCAGATCACCGGTTCCGATGACGAGTCCGTTCAGTTCGTTTGCCAGATCCATCAGAATGAGCGTTCGTACGCGGGCTTGCGCGTTCTCATATGTGATATCATGTACGGATATATCGTGCGCAATATCGTTCAGATGCTGGGTCGTCGTCTCGCAAATGGAAATCTCCCGATGGGTGATGCCTAACTGCTCCATCATCGACAGGGCATTCTGGTACGTCCTGTCCGAAGTGCCGAATCCCGGCATCGTCACGCCTACTACTCGTGAGCGCTCGTACCCCAATTGATCTGCCGCCATTACGGCTACCAGCAGCGCTAAGGTACTGTCCAGACCGCCGGAGATTCCGATCACTACGGTCTCTGTATGTGTATGCTCCCACCGCCGCATAAGGGCGCTGGTCTGTATCGAGAAGACGTCCATACAATATGCGTCTTCCTCGCTGCGGGCAGGAAGGAACGGCATGGCCGAGAAACGGCGATGGAGCGGTTCGGTAAACTCCTCCTCACGCTCTATCGGCGCTACGTTGACATGACGGTAATGGCCGGTTTTGTCTTTGGTAAAATTCGTATTACGCTGTCTGTCCGTTCGAAGGCGCTCGATATCTATCTCCTGAATCGTCATGGATCCGGTTCGCTGGAATCGCTCACCTTCCTGGAGCATCTCTCCGTTCTCGGCGATATACGTACTGCCTGAGAAAACCACATCTGTCGTGGATTCACCTACTCCTGAAGAGGTATAGATATATCCGCAATGGACGCGTGCGGATTGCTGCGTAATCATCTGGCGGCGGAAAGCGTTCTTGCCGACCAGGCAGTTGGAGCTGGAGAGGTTGAAGATCAGCTCCGCGCCTTGGATAGAGAGCTGGGTGGACGGCGGTAGCGGAGACCAGAGGTCCTCACATATCTCGATACCAAACGCATAATTGCGGGTAGTGAAGAGTAAGTCCGTACCGAACGGCACTTCTCCGCTCCATATCTCTATCTTGGGTATTCTCGGCTCTACGCCTCCGGGTTTGTACTCGCGCGCCGCACGACCCGAAGTAAACCATCGCTTCTCGTAGAACTCGCCGGTGTTCGGCAGATTGACCTTGGGTACAACACCCATCACTTCGCCGTCCGTCATCACAAAGGCGCAGTTGAACAGGTCGTTATCTACCGGCATCGGCGCGCCTACTAACACGATGATCGCTTTGCCGCGGGTGTAGTCGCATAGCGATTCCAACTCCCGCATGCAGCTCTGCTGCAACTGCTGCGTGAAGAATAAGTCCGCACAGGTATAGCCTGTTATACTAAGCTCCGGGAAGCAGATCACCTCCACTCCTTCGGCTATCGCTTCGTCTATCTGACGTTTGATCTGCTCGGCGTTATAATGACAATCCGCCACACGCATTGTCGGCACTGCTGCCGCCACACGCACAAATCCGAAATTATCTCTCATATTCATTTGTCTTTCTACTTTCGACTTTCTACTTTCTACTTTCTACTTTCGACTTTCTACTTTCGACTTTTAACACTTTTTAGCGCACAAAGATACAACTTTTTTTGCACATATCAAAATTTTTTTGTAATTTTGCGCCATATTTTGACAGAAATGAAGACTTTGGTATTCATAATCGCTTTTGTAAGCACCTTTATAGGCCGTGTGGTGGACCAGAACGGCGAACCTGTTCCGTACGCTACGGTCTATCCGGAGATCGCGCCGGAATGGGGCACGGCTACCAATAATGACGGCTTCTTCCGCTTTGAGGCGAACCTGACCAAAGACAGCCGCATCATCGTCTCTTGTATCGGCTATGAGAAAAAGACTGTCTTAGCGGAAAGTCTGTATTCTGTCGGTCCGGAGGATGGTCTGTATTCTGTAGTCTTAAAAGAGCAGCCTATCGCCCTGGAGGAGACTGTCATCGCCGCCAAGAAAAGCAAACAGCGCAACAAACGCAAACAGATGGCGGCACTCTTGCATGCCGTTTATGTGAAACTCGAGGAGCAGTTTCCCGATAACAATGCGCAATACAGGGTGGTTAGCGATGCCCGTATGCTTTCCGATGGCAGTACATGGGGCATGGAGCAGATGATTGCCAATATCGTCGTTCTGCCCGAGCAAGCCAGAGAAGGACGCGATTCCGTACAGTTCCAGGGACGTTTCTGCAAACGCTTCTTCGATGCCCGCAAACGCGCGCAGGCGGATTCCATCCTCGCCTCTGACGCGCTGGAACGCATGGAGCAGAAGAGTGCACCCAAAGGTGCTCCGGCGAATATGTTACGTAAGGCGGCAAACGCCGTGGACAGCGGCGTCGTGGTACACCGGGCTCTCTTTGCTATCGGAAACATGCGATACGATTTTGAGCAGGCGATGAGCGACACCAAGCATTGGACCGTCTCCAACGAGTCTGAGGGCGAGACCGTCCTCACCCACACGCAGTCGGTCAGCAAGTACTTAGGATGCTTCAAGATGACGTTCCAACGCCATTATATAGTGGATTCGCGCACGTACGAGGTACGCCGTTTTTCAGAGCATGCAGAGGTCAAGGTCTTCATTCCGTTCGGTATCAAACTCAATGCCGACCAGCTGCAGATGCTCAATCTCGTCAACATGAGCGAGAGTTCGATCGAGAAATTCCGTCTCAAGCGACTCCGCGGCACGGTTGATCTCAATACCATTTACCAGCGGAAGGACGGGCACGTCTATATTCTTGAGAAAAACATGATCTGCGATGCGCATATCCTGGGGTCCAAGAAGGCAGAGATACCGCTTGTTATCAAGGCTACCCAGCGCGTCACCGACCTGCAAACGGAGAATATCCAACCCCTCTCTCCGTCTCAGATCACCCGTCGTGTCAAACGAGAAATAGTAGAAATATATTAATTTTTTCACCTAATGGATAAAATACGTAACTTTTGTATTATTGCGCACATTGATCACGGCAAATCTACCCTTGCGGATCGTATGTTGGAAATCACTCAGACGGTTGATGTGCGGCAGATGGAGAACCAGGTGCTGGACGACATGGATTTGGAGAAAGAGCGCGGTATCACCATCAAATCGCACGCCATCCAGATGGATTACAAGGGTTATACCCTCAACCTGATTGACACTCCGGGGCACGTGGACTTCTCTTATGAAGTCTCGCGTTCTATCGCGGCATGCGAGGGCGCGGTGCTCGTCGTGGATGCCACCCAAGGCGTACAGGCGCAGACCATCTCCAACCTCTATATGGCGATTGAGCACGACCTGGAGATCATCCCCGTGCTCAATAAATGCGATATGGACAACGCCATGCCCGAGCGCGTAGAGGACGAGATCGTCGATCTGTTAGGTTGCAAACGCGAGGAGATCCTCCGTTGTTCCGCCAAGACCGGTGAAGGTGTACCGGAGATCTTAGACGCTATCGTCGAGCGCATCCCTGCGCCCAAAGGAGACCCGTCCGCACCGCTGCAATGTCTGGTCTTCGACTCCGTCTTCAATTCTTTCCGAGGCATCATCGCGTATTTCAAAGTGGTTAACGGCACGATGAAGACCGGCGATCAGGTGCGGTTTGTCAATACCGGCAAAGAGTACGACGCCGACGAGATAGGTATCCTCAAACTCGAGATGTCTCCGCGTAAGGAGATCTCTGCCGGAAACGTGGGATATATCATCTCCGGTATCAAGACCTCGACCGAAGTCAAAGTCGGTGATACCATCACCCACGTAGCGCGGCCGTGCGACAAAGCGATTGACGGTTTCGAGGAAGCCAAACCGATGGTCTTTGCGGGTGTCTATCCCATTGAGTCCGAGGACTACGAGGATCTGCGCGCGTCGCTCGAGAAGCTGCAACTCAACGATGCCTCCCTTACCTTCCAACCGGAGAGCTCGATGGCGCTCGGCTTTGGTTTCCGCTGCGGATTCCTTGGTCTGCTGCACATGGAGATCATCCAGGAGCGTCTGGATCGCGAGTTCGATATGGATGTCATCACCACCGTCCCGAACGTGTCGTATAACGTCTATACCAAAGACGGCGGTATGGTAGAGGTACATAACCCGGCCGGCATGCCCGACCTCACGGAGATCGACCGCATCGAGGAGCCGTATATCCGCGCGTCGGTCATCACCACCGCCGACTACATCGGCCCGATCATGACACTCTGTCTCGGTAAACGCGGTGAGCTCGTCAAGCAGGAGTATATCTCCGGCAACCGTATGGAGCTTCTCTTCGACATGCCGCTCGGCGAGATTGTCATCGATTTCTACGACAAACTCAAATCCATCTCGAAAGGCTACGCCTCCTTCGATTGGCACATGAACGGCTTCAGACCGTCCAACCTCGTCAAACTGGATATTCTTCTTAACGGCGAGCAGGTCGATGCCCTCTCTACCCTCACCCACCGCGACAATGCCGTGGACTTCGGACGCCGTATGTGCGAGAAACTGAAAGAGTTACTTCCGCGTCAGCAGTTCGATATTGCTATCCAAGCCGCCATCGGCGCGAAGATCATTGCCCGCGAGACCGTCAAGCAGGTTCGCAAGGATGTCCTCGCCAAATGTTACGGCGGTGACGTCAGCCGTAAGCGCAAACTGCTCGAGAAACAGAAACGCGGTAAGAAGCGTATGAAGCAGATCGGTAACGTCGAAGTTCCCCAGAAAGCCTTCCTCGCCGTCCTCAAATTGGATTAATTCCACCGAGCCCGCTCTTCTTGGTAGTTGCGTCGGATGGTATCCGACAAAAAAGCAGCGAGGATTACCCTCGCTACCTTTCGTTTTGTCCTTTGCCGCGGAATAGCATTCCGCTTCTCCGTCCATTCCCGCGGAATAGTATTAAACATCTCTCCACACAAATGCAAAATTGGTTCAAAAGGATTATTTTTATCTATTTACGAAACAAAATTCTCTTTAAAAATTTTATGGGTTTTAGTATTTGTGTGCCTAAACGGTAAGCATGTGAGTTTTCTATTTGAGATAGCTGCACTTGCTGTAGTTCAACTGTCTTGAGTAAATTCTCACGCCATTCAATATCTTTTGCATTTAGAGTTAAACCTCGATAAATAGGCAATTGCTTTTGCCACTTTTCTTTTAAAGTTCTAAGTGACTCATAGTACGAAGAATTTAGTGTCCCTAATGACTTATGTTCAATAAGAATATCCGGCGTAATACAAACTCTATATCCTTCATGTATGATTTGCATACAAATGTCCATATCATACATATGAAAACTGTCAAATGTATCATCATCCCATTTTATTTTTTTAAATAAATTTGCTCTAATTGTAATAAAGCATCCATCTAAGACAACAACGTCCGTTATTTTTTCTACTTTACCATCTGATTCAAGATGTGCTTTATATATTCCATTACTATCTGTTTGTCCTTGAATAATACAACCACTCGCAGGAGATGACTCCCACCACGCAGCAGAAGATACTTTTGTCATATATTGTGCTCCAACAATACCTACTGCACCGATATCCTTTTGTAAATAAATCTGTTCCAGTATTTTTCCGAAATTTTCACTATGGAACAATACATCTTCATGCATAAAACACAAAATATCACCTTTTGCACGTCGGATACCTTCATTATAAGCAGAAAAAATATTATACTCATTGCGCGAGTTATCAATAACGCATAATTCATATTCACATCCAATAGTAGATGCTATATTTTCTTTTAACTCCTTCGGAATATTTGCTTTCCGACTACAAATAATAATAGAAATCATATCGCTTTTGATTTTATAATTGGTTACTATCACCAATGGCGAAAGCGATTGTCTTTGAGTCAGATAAGGTATAATAAGAAATCTGGAGAATAAAAAAACGCGGATTCCTTTTGTTGCTTATCCGCCATTTGTGGTCCTAGGAAAACCAATCATTCCGAAT
>ONIM01000052.1 GCA_900317885.1 uncultured Bacteroidales bacterium
CAAATGTCAGAAGTTTTGTCAGTAGTTCCTCGCACAATATGGCGCGATCTTGCTGACTTGCAAAAGAAGGGTGTTTTAATTCGCGAGGGCAACACCAGTGCCGGGCATTGGGTAATAATTGAATAGTCCCTTGAGACTCAGCCAACGGCGGGCAAAAATGCGGATCAAGAAAAATGGCAGCCATCGGCTGCCGAAATTCAGTCGCCATGGCGACACAATTGCAACTTGCACCTTCTCGCCTTGATTTCTCACAAGATGTGTTTGAAATCCTAAATCAGACGGGACGAGGAGAAATTGAGAGAGTTACTTTCCGGTGACAGCATGAATCAGTAACAGGAAAAAGTTCGGGAAAGACATGGAAAAGTATAGGAAAAGTTCCCAGACCACTACGGAGATTTACATCAAGTAGTGTTACTGAAAATGTTATTGAAAATGTTACTGAAAATCTCACAAGTGAAATCCTAAGTTGGTAGAATGGTTGGTAGAAAGTTCACCAAAAAGTTCACCGACCGATGACCGAGAGATGACCGAGAGATAAACATGGCGAAAATCGCCAAAAACTGATTTGATATTAAATTGAAAAATATGGCAACATCAACGCAACAGAAACAAGAGTTATTCAAGTCTATTTGGGCGATCGCGAATGAGTTACGCGGGTCGGTAGATGGTTGGGATTTCAAGCAATACGTGCTGGGAATGCTGTTCTATCGGTATATATCCGAGAACATCACCAACTATATCAATGCGCTTCAGCGTAAGGCGGGTTATCCGGATTTTGATTATGCGGCGTTTGATGATGCGCAAGCGGAGTCCGCTCGTGAGAGTATCGTGACGGAGAAAGGTTTCTTTATTCTGCCATCGCAACTCTTCGGCAATGTGCGAAAACGCGCTGCGAAAGACGAGAACCTGAATATGACGCTTGCGGCGGCGTTTAAGTCCATCGAGGCTTCGGCTATCGGAACAGACAGCGAGGACGATATGAAGGGTTTGTTTGATGACCTTGATGTCAACTCTTCCAAACTCGGTTCGTCGGTTGCCAAACGTAATGAGCGGTTGGTGAAGATCTTGGATGCCGTGGGAGACATGAACCTTGGTGGTCCGCAGGATAATAAGATTGATGCTTTCGGTGATGCGTATGAGTTCCTGATGAAGATGTACGCAGGCAATGCAGGCAAGAGCGGTGGTGAGTATTTCACGCCGCAGGAAGTAAGCGAACTGTTAGCCCGTATCGCTACGTATGGCAAGCAGAAAGTGCGCAAGGTGTATGACCCGGCTTGCGGTAGTGGTTCGTTGCTGATGCAGGTGGCAAAAGTCATCGGCAAAGAGAACGTGCAACAAGGTTTCTATGGTCAGGAGATCAACCAGACGACCTATAACCTCTGCCGGATAAACATGTTCCTGCACGACATCAACTTCAACCATTTCGATATAGCTCTGGGCGATACTTTGTTAGACCCGAAGCATTGGGATGATGAGCCGTTTGATGCTATCGTCTCCAATCCTCCGTACTCGATCAAATGGAAAGGTGATGAAGATCCTGTGCTGATCAACGATGAGCGTTTTGCGCCAGCCGGAGTGCTTGCGCCTAAGAGCAAGGCGGACTTGGCTTTCACCATGCACATGCTCAGCTGGCTCTCTGCCGATGGAGCAGCGGCTATCGTGGAGTTCCCCGGTGTGCTCTACCGTGGCGGAGCGGAACAGAAGATACGTCAGTATTTGGTGGATAACGATTACGTGGATGCCGTCATCCAACTGCCGGCCAACCTCTTCTTTGGCGTGTCTATCGCCACCTGTATCATCGTGATACGTAAGAACAAACGCGATAACAAAGTGCTCTTTATTGACGCCTCGAATGAGTTTGTACACGAGGGCAACAAGAACAAACTCTCGGAGGAGAATATCCGGCATATCTTGGCGCTTTATACCAACCGTGAGGATGTAGCGCACAAAGCCGCCCTTGTACCGCAACGCACGATTGCGGATAACGGCTTCAACCTCTCTGTGAACTCGTACGTAGAGCAAGAAGATACGCGTGAGCATATAGACATCCATGCCCTCAATGCTGAACTGAAGCAGATTGTAGCGCGTGAGAACGAACTCCGCGCGCAGATTGACGAACTGATTGCCAAGCTCTAAATGCTACCGCTATGACACACATAGAACAAATGATACAGGACATGTGTCCGAATGGCGTGGAGTGGAAGACGCTGGGAGAGGTTACATATTGGGATAAGCGTTTCAATGAAGTTGACCGTTCTTTACAGCCTGAAATTCGCAAATATCACTATTTTTTAGCGAATGAGTTAGAAGAGTTGGAAAGCCCGACAGGAACGATTAAAATCCTCTATACAAGCAACAGAATTGCATATGCAGATGAAGAAACTGTAGCGGAAAATGTAGTCGACGCAGAAGTCGTTGCTATTCCATGGGGTGGTAACGCTAACATAAAATATTTTAAAGGGAAATTTATCACAGCAGACAATCGTATTGCTGTTGTTAGAGATCCTTCGATATTAAGCACAAAGTTTGTTTATTATTGGTTAACTAAAAATCAAGCGGAAATAGATAGTTACTATAGAGGGGCAGGTATCAAGCATCCTAGTATGCTCAAAGTACTATCACTTCCACTTCCCCTTCCACCTCTTGAAATTCAAAAAAAAATCGTCGAGTGCCTCGATAAATTCTCGGCACTCGCAGCGGAGCTGCAAGCGGAGCTGCAAATGCGTCGTAAGCAGTATGAGTACTATCGTACCCAACTACTTACGCCACACTCGGATTGCAATTCTGCTGACAATACCGATGATGCGCAATGGGAATGGAAAACACTGGGGGAAGTGTGTACAATTCTTCGTGGGAAGCGACTAACAAAAAGCGAATTATCAGCTGATGAGCAATACCCTGTATTCCATGGAGGAATAGAACCTCTCGGATTCTATAAAGAGTGTAACCGAGAAGCCGATACGGTAATGATAATAAATGTTGGAGCATCAGCAGGAACTGTTGGATATAGTGATAAAAAGTTCTGGTCCTCTGATGGCTGCTATTGTCTTTCTAAGTCAGATTTGGTCATTCCTAAGTTCATGTATTATTTATTGCAAAAACGCGAATTGGAATTGAAATCGAAAGTAAGATATGCAGGCATTCCCACATTGGATAGTGATGTCATCAAAAGAATTAAAATCCCCCTCCCCTCTCTCGCAGAGCAAGCCCGTATTGTAGCTATCTTGGATAAATTTGAGAAACTCATTACCAGTATGGAGGAAGGTATCCCAGCTGAGCAAATTCGTCAGCAGAAACGCTATGAGTATTACCGAGATCTATTGCTAACCTTTGACCGCAAAGCCGTATGAAACTGATTGCTGAAAATACTGAATCGACGGTTGTTCTGCGCTACGAGCATAAACAATCGCAACGCATCGCTTATCAGAGCGAAGCGCAGTTGGAGGACGCGCTGATTGAGCAGTTGCAGGCGCAAGGATATGAGTATCTCGATATTCATACCGAGGAAGAACTGATTGCCAATCTCCGCAAGCAGCTGGAGAAACTCAATCACATCGAGTTTACCGACAATGAGTGGAAAGGTTTCTTCCGTACGAAGCTCGCGAACACAGGCGCATCTATCGCCGACAAAGCCGAACTGCTGCAAGACGACCGTACTGCCCAACTGCAATACATCAAAGAGGATAACTCCGGCTTTCAGAATGTCAAGCTGATTGACAAGGCGCATATCTTCGAGAACAGCCTGCAGGTCATTCATCAGTACACACCGACAGACGGCAAACACCGCACAAGGTACGACGTGACGATTCTCGTTAACGGTCTGCCGATGGTACATATCGAACTCAAACGTAGAGGTGTGGCGGTTCGTGAAGCTTTCAATCAGATCAAGCGATATAGCAATGATTCGTTCTGGGCAGATAGCGGACTGTTTGAGTACATCCAGTTGTTCGTTATCTCCAATGGCTCGGACACCAAGTATTACTCCAACACGACTCGTAACAAAGCGCAGATAGAGAACCGCAAACGGACGAACAAGACCGGCGAGGAGCAGATCAAGAAATCCACTAAACGATGCGATTCGTTTGAGTTCACTTCCTATTGGGCAGATGGCGAGAATAATGTCATTCGGGACTTGGATGATTTTACGGCTACGTTCTTTGCCAAGCATACGATTCTCAATATCCTCACGCGGTATTGTGTCTTCACGGCAGACCGCGAACTGATGGTGATGCGTCCGTATCAGATTGCCGCTACCGAAGCTATCATTCAGAAGATACGCATTGCTTCCAACCAACGTGTGCTCGGTACGATCGATGCAGGCGGATATATTTGGCACACGACAGGTAGCGGAAAGACGCTCACTTCCTTCAAGACCGCGCAACTATGCACGCAGTTGGATTATGTGGACAAAGTGCTTTTTGTGGTGGATAGAAAAGACCTCGATTATCAGACCGTTCGCGAATATGAGAAGTTCAAGAAAGGTTGCGTCTCGTCCAATAAATCCACAGCGGTTCTGACCAAGCAGATGGGCAACGACAACGACCGTATCATCATCACCACCATTCAGAAACTCAACTCCTTCTGCAAGAAAGAGAAAGAGCATTCGGTTTATGGCAGGCATGTGGTGATCATCTTTGACGAGTGCCACCGTTCGCAGTTCGGAGAGATGCACAATCAGATCGTCAAACGGTTCAAACGCTATCATATCTTCGGTTTTACCGGCACGCCTATCTTCCCGGACAATGCGTCGAACAAACTCTTTACGACGGAGAAGATCTTCGGTCAACGGCTGCATACTTATACCGTTATTTCGGCGATAGCGGATAATAACGTGCTGCCGTTCCGCGTGGAGTATATCAAGACCGTGGATAGCAAGTCCGGCATTGCGGACCAGAAAGTCTCTGCGATAGATATAGAGAAAGCGCTGCTTGACCCGAAGCGTATCACGAATATCACGGAGTATATCTTGACCCACTACGACCAAAAGACTTTCCGCAATCATGTCTATACGCTCAAAGACAAACGTGTGAGCGGTTTTAACTCCATCCTTGCTACGGCTTCTATCGAGGCGGCAAGGCTCTACTATGCGGAGTTCAAACGTCAGCAAGCTGCGTTGCCCGAGGAAGAGCGGCTGAAGATAGCGTTGATCTATAGTTACGGGGTGAACGACGATGATCCGGAAGCGAATGGATTGCTGTTGGAGGAAGACAGCGAGGGTACGTCGCAACTCGACCAGACCGACCGCGATTTTCTGGATAATGCGATAGCGGACTACAATGCGATGTTCGCCTGCAATTTCGATACGGGAGACCAGTTTGCCAATTACTACAAGGATGTGTCCGAGCGCATGAAGAAGCGTGAGTTGGATATGCTCATTGTGGTGAATATGTTCCTTACCGGCTTTGATGCGACCACGCTCAATACTCTTTGGGTGGATAAGAACCTGCGTCAGCACGGACTGATGCAAGCATACAGCCGAACCAACCGCATCCTCAACACCATCAAGCAGTTTGGTATGATCGTTTGTTTCCGCAATCTGGAGAAAGAGACCAACGATACCATCGCGCTCTTTGGCGATAAGGATTCGAAAGGCTTGGTACTCCTCAAGACATACGACGAGTACGTCCATGGTTACACCGATTCGAAAGGCAAGTATCACATGGGCTTTGAGGAGTTGGTAGAGGCGATGAAAGAGCGTTTCCCGCTGGATAACCCGCAAGCGCTACACATGATGGGAGAAGAAGCGGAGAAAGATTTTATCCGCGTCTTCGGTACGTATGTGCGGCTGAATAATGTGCTCTCTACGTTCGACCGTTTCGAGGAGGAGAAAGAGACCTTCATCACTCCGGCGGAAGAGCAGGATTACCGTTCGCTTTACCTCAATCTGCATGACAAATATCGCAACGTGCATGATGGGGATAAAGTGGAGATCAATGATGATTTGGTATTCGAGATTGAACTTATCAAACAGGTGGATATCAATATCGATTTTATCATCCAACTCATTGAGCAACACCGCGCAAAGAAAGAGAAAGACAAGAGCGAACTGATGATCCAGATTCAAAAGGCAGTTGGCTCCAGCCCGTTGCTGCGTAATAAGTCCGAACTGATTGAGGAGTTTGTCCGTCGCTATGCAATGGATCGCGAGGTCAGCCAGCAATGGGCTGCTTATGTCTCCAACCAAGCACACAAGCAACTCGACGAACTGATTGCGGACGAGAACCTGAATCCCGAACAGACGGAAGATTTCATGCGTCATGCGTTCCATATCGGCGAAGTAGAGCGCAACGGCGACCGCATCACCAAATGCCTTCC
>ONIM01000051.1 GCA_900317885.1 uncultured Bacteroidales bacterium
TTCCACGTTCATCGCCTTATGTCCCTGCTCACATTGCGCAAGGAGGTTGGGGATATCCAGATAGGCATCAGGGCCTGCGACAAAATCCACGCCGAAGGTTTCGATCAACTCCTGACCCATTCGCTCTGCCATGCAACCGATGACGCCAATGATAGTCTTTTGACTTTCGACTTTCGACTTTCGACTCTTCAAGTGCGCTTTCAGCTCGCGGAGGCGGGCACCGACCTTCTGCTCGGCGTTGTCGCGGATGGAGCAGGTGTTAAGCAGAATAATATCCGCGTCCTCCCACCGGTCGGTTATTTCCGCATCCGTAGTCTCCAGAATAGCCGCCACCACTTCGCTGTCCGCGACGTTCATTTGGCATCCGTATGTCTCAATATAAAATTTTTTTGTCATTTTATTTGCATATATCAAAAAAAAGTAGTAATTTTGCACCCGCTTTCGTAAAAACGAATGCGACGGGAAGTGGCGCAGCCCGGTAGCGCAACGGTCTGGGGGACCGGAGGTCGCGTGTTCGAATCACGTCTTCCCGACAAATGGATGGCTACGGTTGTCCTAGTCCATCCACCATTCCGCTTCATCCATATCGGCAAAGCCGCTGACGCGCAGGGCGCAGGACTCACCCCATACCGGCATCTTCTGCAGGTCGAAATCCCGGATGAGGAACTGCGAGAAGTTAAACAGCGCCACCTCATACAGCAGTTCATTCAGTGCCTCTTCGTTTGCCTCAGGCAGAATCAGCACGACCACAGAAGGTTGTTTGCGGTCCTCGCTCCACTCCTGCGCAGCTTTCTCCTGATCGTCAGGGGTATCATCCGTCTGCCCGCGCATGTCTGCCAGCGACGATGTAGCACCGCCTTTCTGGCTCTCCATACCCTGCCCCATCATCGCAAGCATATCTTTCGCCATGGTACCTAACTCCGTCGAGCCGTAGTTCGCCACGAGGTTCTGCAGCTCGGCTATGAATGCCGGCTGTCCTTCCGTCCTCGCCACCGAGACGGCGTTGAGGAACAGGAACCGCGGCATCAGGGAGCTCTGCGGATAAGTCGTCTCCATATAGTCCTTATTCGCCTTCACCTCGGCGTATTGGCCTCTGGTATAGGCAGCGTACGTAGCGGCGTATATCGAGTCCTGGTCGGCTAACATCTTTCGCATGCGGGCTATATATGCCTCGTCATGCCGCAGCGCGCGGAGGGCTTCATCCTCATGGATAGCTGCTACCGACGGATGGGAACCAAACCGCGCATCGAGCGCACGGAGGGTCTCTTCCGCCTGCGCCTCATCCTCCAGTTTGTCGCGGTAGATATAGTAGAGCGCAACCATCGCCTCGCGCCAGAGACTATCGCTCGCCGCAAAATCCTGCTCCGTGCGCGGAATCTGCTGAAGGAAATATTCGGGCTTATGGTTGTCGGTCTCTAACTTCGGCGCCGGTACAACAGTAGAATCCGTCCGCACCGAATCAAGCCCCAGACTATCCGGAGACATTCCGTCATTCTCACCATTGAGCGAAGCGATCATCTCATCGCTAACCACCACCTGTTTGTTTTTTCTCCGCCAGTTATCTTCCAGCGGACGGGCACCCCAGCGGCGGCGCCATTCCTGCGCTCCTTGTTTGACTAACTGCGGGTTATAGAAATACCAGTCGCCCTTCTGGAAGCTGCCGCCGCCTAACATATTCGCGGTATTCACCGACCTCGGTCCGTCATCGCCGCGGGCGATAGCGAGTGCTTCTTGCGCCTGTTTGGTCGAATCCGCTTTCTCCGCCTCGATGAGGTCGGCGATGATCTTATCGACGATAGCCCGTTGCTCGGCTTCGGTCATGTGACTAAGTTTCTGCAGCGAGTCCTGCAGTTGCGCCTGGGTATAGGAGACGATCAGTTCGTCCAGCACTTCGGATCGTTTCTGCACGCGCGCATACTCTTCGTTCTCCGCCGTAAGGATCGTCACTGCTTCGCGGTAGCAGGGTTGCGCCTGCACGTACGCGCGCTTTTCAAAATAGATATCGCCTGCGCGCACGAGGATAGCAGCTTTCGCTGTACCGCCTTGGGTTGATTCGGCAATCGCCTTCTCGTACATCTCCAGCGCCTTGGCAGTATCCGGAACGGATAAATAGATATTTCCCATCGCGCCGTAGATCTGGTCCAGGCGGTCTTTGAATTTCGACTGTTTGGCCATCGTACGGAGTTGTCTCAGAGAGTTCTTGCCTCCTAACTCCGCCATACGGAGCCGCGCGTTAAACTCCATCTCGTTGGGCGGCGCCATGCGCACGACGGACTTATAGGCGCTGATCGCCTCGTTTTTCTTGCCGTCCATCTCGTACAGCTGGCCTAAGACATAGGCAAACCGCGGACGGTAGATCTTTCGCTTCTCATGCGGGATAGCGATTTTCACAAACGGAATCGCCTCCTGATAATGCGCGCCATGAAGGAGCACATCGGCTTTGACGGCGGAGTAAAGCTTCGCATGCTTGCGGCTGAGGGCATCGATCTGCACACGGTTGAGCATATCTTCCGCCTCGTATTGCCATCCTAACTCCGCGTATGAGCGTGCCACCCAAAGTTGGCATTGCGCAATCATATCCGGGTCGTTCTTATAATGATTGATGACATAATTAAAGGTACTGACCGCACCGAGGAAATCGCCTTTATGGAACTCCGCCTGACCGAGCCGCAGCCACGCCAGATGCATGTTCTTATTGAACTCCTCGGATTGGAGCCAGAGTTTATATTTGGGATCGTTCGCCTTTTTGGGGTTACGTTTGGGTTTCGACTTGATAGAGTGCAACTTAATGCACTTGCGGCATTTATCGATGGTTTTGTCCATCTGCGAGGTCGCAGCCTGCGCCGCAGTATGGTTAGATACCGGATAGAGGTACAGCACGCGGCTGTAGTCATCCGTGTTGGCATCGCGGATGGCCTTCAGGCCTTCCTCGTACGCGATGTTGCCGTTATAGAGAATATTATATTTGACTTTCGTCTGATGGAACGACCGGGTCGCCCATGTGTTTTTCTGGGTAGAGCAAGAGACAAAAGAGGCTACGGCTAATCCCAAAATGATTAACCTTGATACCTGAATATGTTTGTGTAATATGAGCATATTTAGCCTCCATTCCCGCGACCATATCGTGACCACATCGCGACCAGTACGTAGGGTTAGACTCCGGTTCTTTCTAATTTAAACCTTTTACATGACTCGGCGCGGCGATAAACTCCTTCAGATAGAAAGGCTCGTAGTAGGCCAGGTCTATGGATTGGTGATTTGTGATTTGTGATTTATGATTTATGATTTGTTCCGCCAATGCCCCCATGAATTGCGCTTCGGGAACGATATTCGGCACGTAGTGCCAGTTGGGTTTCGTAAATATCTTTGCACATTTCTCCGCCCCGTCGCCGAAGTAGTAGTAAGACCGCTGGGCTGACAGATTATAGACCGCTGCGCTCAAAGAAGAAAGACCGCTGCGCTCAAAGAGCAAAGACTCCTCGTTCTCGACCACGACAGCACGCGCGCGGTCGTCTTTCGACTTTCGACTTTCTTCTTTCGACTCGCTATCAAAGACAGCTGTATATACCTCCATCCGCCGGGCGTCGATCATGGGGATTAAGACCGCTTCGCTAACAGAGCACAGACCGTCCTTCGGACTGACGGAGCACAGAGTTCTTTTGGCGGCTTCGCAGAGGACATCCAAAGTAGGCACTGGTATCAAAGGGATATTGAGTCCGTAGCAGAGACCTTTCGCCGTAGAGGCGCCTATACGGAGTCCGGTATAGCTACCCGGTCCTTCGGACAGGGCTACCGCATCTATAGACAACCCCTGCTCCCGCGCATACGAGAGCAGTTCTTCTATATAACGAGGTAGCAACCGCGCATGGTTGCTACCGTCATAGGATATACACTGCTTGCCCGGCACACCATCTTTGCAGATGGCGGCCGAACAAACCGATGTACTAGTTTCGATACATAATATCGTCATTGCTTACAGTTTCGATGCTTTAAACCTCGTCGGCTTCTTCGGGAAGTTGAAATGGTAAGCGATCTTCACGCCGGCATCGAAGAAGCTCAGTTTGTCTGCATACGCATGGGTAGCGGACAGAACCTCCAGATGCGCTTTGTCCGTAGCGGACGGAGCGGTCAGGTTGAACAGACCCTCAGAGTTCGTCTGGTTCTTATACGAGAGGTTCCAACCGTAGTTGGCGTAAGCGCCCAAGCCCAGCGAGTTGCCGGATTTGAGAACCCACTCGTAACCGAGTTCAGCGGTTACCATGAGGTTCATATTAAATTGAATACCATTCTTCTCCTCCGGTTGCTGTCCGTCATAACGACCCGTTACAGGGTTGTCGCGGACGGTAATACCGGTCTTCTCGAAATAAGCGGAGATATGCGTCTCGTCCTGATTAACAGTCTGCTTATACGGCGTATAGAGCGGGATCATGAGTTTCGGACCTACATTGAAGAAGAGTCCTTTATCATGGATCAGGGAGAACATCACGGGGATCTCCAATTGCAGCTGATGATCCGTTTCCTTCACATCTTTTGCAATCACAGAATAGTTGATGTTATCCGTTGCTACATACGGGTCGGGGCGTTGGAAAGCCGTCGAGTCGTATGCCGTTTTCAGGCCGCTCTGCTGGTAGCCGATACCCAGGCCTACGATGATACCCAGATCAACCGGGCGACCATCTTTAGCCCAGTAATGGGCGTATTGCAGGTCGAGTACCACGTCACCGCCGCAGGTCCAGTTACCTTTCTCAGCTTGGTGGAGGAGCGAAGAAGCACCGCCGCGCAGACCGATCGTGAACCGGTCGTACGAGTGCTTGAAGTGCTGCTGCGAAGCGATTGAATCCTCTTTCGCTTTTTGTGCGCGAGCAGCCTCTTCGGCCTCTTTGGCAGCCTGCTCGGCTGCCAGACGCTCAGCCTCTTGAGCGCGGAACGCACTATCCGCCGCTGCTATAGCAGCAGCTTCAGCGGCAGCGCGTGCAGCCTCTTTGGCTTCCTTCGTCTTAGCCTTCTCTTCCTCAAAAGCGGCACGCTCTTCAGCCTGCTCTTCAGCAGCCTGAGCAGCAGCCTCTTTCGCATTGCCGTTGACGTTAATCAAGCATTCCTCGCATATCCACGAGCGGATATTCCACAGCAGCACGCCCTCCGGGAAGCGCTTGGTACCGAGCTGATAAACAGTATGTACCTTGTCCCAAACCCAGACGGAAGGACGCTCGCCGGTCAGATACTCCACGCATTCGCGCTTGATCATCACGGAGTCGCCTACAGCTACCTTAAACTCATGTTTCTGCGCAGGCTGTGCTTCCTGCTGTGCCGACAGCGTCGACACAACAGAAGCGCATATCAGAGTCGTTGCAATAAGAATTGATTTAACAGTTTTCATTGTCTTCCTCCCTCCTTATTTAACGATGTAACGTAATGTTGATTTCATACCCTCGTTGTACAGCTCGACGAGATAGAATCCGGTCGTACCTGCGGCCTTGATCGTGTAGGTGTCACTACCGGAAACGGTGTAACGGTTCTGGATCAAGCCGTCCGCAGAATAGATACGGACATCTGTCTTAGTCGTCGGATCGAGGTTGATGATACGGATATCCTCACCCGGGCGAGCGAGCGACGGCACGAGTGCCGGAGCAGGCGCAGCGCCGGTAACGGTGTAGGTCTCGGTCCTACCCTGAGCGCCGCAACGGGCACCTTCACCCGGTTCAATCGTAATGACGGCGAAATAGGTACCTGCCGAAATCGGATCACCGTTAGGCATGGTGTAATAATATCCGTCACATCCGTCAAGGTACGTAGTATCACCCGAAGCTTCGATACGATACCACTTCACGAACTCCGGATGATCCAGATCGAGCGAGTCGAGCTTCCATCCCAGCGCGTTGATCTCATGACGGTTGATCATGATGATACGATCGCCATAGTAATGCTCTATCGTCAGGGTATCCTGATACGGGAGCTCAATGTTCAGATTGAGCTTACAGATCGAGTCACAGCCGTGAACGGTCTGCAAGGTATCATAGTAAACGCCCGAGCGGGTGTAGAGCGAGTCATGCCACATATACATGTTACATGTATCGACTACCTCCACAGAGGACGAATCCGCATGATGGATCGTCAGGTGAAGCGTGAGGATCGAGTCACAGCCTGCGATGTTAGGAATCGTATCGGTATAATCACCGGAAGCGGTATAGGTATTACCACGCCATACGTAGGAGTCGCAGTTCTCTGCGTACTCTTCCGAAGCCGTAGAATGCTTAACGGTGATGGTCACAGCTACGATCGAGTCGCAACCGCTTGCCGCACCGCCTGCAATGGTATCATATACCAGAGCATCCGCCGTATAGGTAATACCCTTGAAGACTACGGCATCGCAACCTTCGAGTGCATCTACACCTTCCGCATGATGCTTAACGGTGATGGTCACAGCTACGATCGAGTCGCAGAGGTTAGCCGCAGTAAGAGTATCATATACCAATGTATCCGCGGTGTAGGTGATACCCTTGAAGACTACGGCATCGCAACCTACAATAGTGCTATCACCCTCAGCATGCTGATTAACGATGATATTTACGATCAAGATCGAGTCACAACCGTTCAACGCAGGGATATCAAGCGTATCCTCTATCTGCGTACTTGCCGTGTACTTAATACCCTTATAGATTACGGAATCGCAACCCGTTACAGTCTGGGTAGGACCATATACCGGCTGGTTGATCGTCAGGTTGAGGGTTACGATAGAGTCGCAACCGGTTACCAAACTGCTTAACGTATCTACGTAGGTACCGGAGAGGTTATAAACCTGACCATGCCAGAGGTAGTCCTCGCATGCAGAAACAGTCTCGCTACCCGTTGTCGCATAGTTAACCGTCAGATGCAAGGTA
>ONIM01000048.1 GCA_900317885.1 uncultured Bacteroidales bacterium
CCATACCGGCGAGTCCATCGTCATTGCGCCCTCGCAGACGTTGACGAACTCCGAATATCATAAACTCCGTGCGCTCGCGATCCGTATTATCCGCCATTTAGGGATTGTCGGCGAGTGCAACGTGCAGTATGCTTTTGACCCGGAGTCCGAGGACTACCGCGTGATTGAGGTCAATGCGCGTCTGAGCCGTTCATCGGCGCTGGCGTCCAAAGCTACGGGTTATCCGCTGGCGTTCGTAGCAGCGAAATTAGGTCTGGGTTATGGCCTGTTTGAACTGACCAATTCGGTGACCAAATCCACTTCCGCCTTCTTTGAGCCGGCGCTGGATTACGTCGTTTGTAAGATTCCCCGTTGGGATTTGGCTAAGTTCCGCGGCGTGAATCGGGAGTTAGGCAGTTCGATGAAATCCGTAGGCGAGGTGATGGCTATCGGCCGCACTTTCGAAGACGCGATCCAGAAAGGTCTCCGTATGATCGGGCAGGGAATGCACGGCTTTACGGAGAACAAAGAACTGCATGTGGAGGACCTCGATGCCGCACTCAAGGCACCGACCGACAAGCGTATCTTTGCGATTGCGCAGGCGATGTACGAAGGCTACTCCGTGGAGCGCATCCACGAGCTGACAAAGATCGATAACTGGTTCCTGCAGCGTCTGGAGCACATCATCCGCATGGATGAGGAACTGAAGAAAACAGGCGACCTGAAGAAACTCGGACACGATCTGCTTCTGCGTGCCAAGCAGTTGGGCTTCTCGGATTTCCAGATTGCACGGGCTGTGGGACTGGGTAAGAAGATGCCGATGGACGAGGCAGTGGTGGAGATGCGCAAGTACAGAAAGAGTCTGGGCATCCTGCCGGTGGTAAAGCAGATAGACACCCTCGCCGGCGAATTCCCCGCGCAGACCAATTATCTGTACCTCACCTACAGCGGCATTTCCAATGACGTACATTACCAGGGCGATAAGAAATCCATCATCGTGTTGGGCTCCGGCGCGTACCGTATCGGTTCGTCCGTAGAGTTTGACTGGTGTGGCGTACAGGCCCTTCATACCATCCGTAACAACGGCTACCGCTCCGTGATGATCAACTACAACCCGGAGACCGTCTCCACCGATTATGACATCTGCGACCGCCTTTATTTTGACGAGTTGACCTTCGAGCGCGTGATGGATATCATCGAGCTGGAGAACCCGTATGGTGTGATTGTCTCAACCGGAGGCCAGATTCCGAATAACCTGGCAGTCAAGCTGGACAAGCAGCGTGTGCCGATTCTGGGTACGACGGCGAAATCGATTGACAATGCCGAGGACCGTGATAAGTTCTCCGCCATGCTCGATCGTATCGGTGTGGACCAGCCCGAATGGAGCGCTCTGACGTCGATGGACGATGTGGAGAAATTTGTCAACCGGGTAGGGTATCCGGTGCTCGTGCGGCCTTCGTACGTGCTCTCCGGCGCAGCGATGAACGTCTGCTCCAACGACGAGCAGTTGCATAAGTTCCTGGCCCTCGCGGCGAATGTGTCGAAAGAGCACCCGGTGGTGATCTCCAAGTTCATGACCAACACCAAAGAGGTGGAGATGGATGCTGTGGCGCGTGACGGCGAGATTATCGCTTACGCGATCTCCGAGCATGTGGAGTATGCCGGTGTGCACTCCGGCGACGCGACCATCATGTTCCCCGCGCAGAAACTATATATTGAGACCGTCCGCCGAATCAAGCGTATCTCCGGGCAGATAGCGCGTGAACTGAATATCTCCGGACCGTTTAATATCCAATACCTGGCGCGAGAGAACGAGATCAAAGTTATCGAGTGCAACCTCCGTGCGTCGCGTTCCTTCCCGTTCGTGAGCAAAGTGTTGAAAATCAATCTGATAGACATCGCTACGCGTATCATGTTGGGCTTGCCGGTGGAGAAACCCCATAAATCGCTCTTTGACTTCGATTATGTGGGTGTCAAGGCCTCGCAGTTCTCCTTTAACCGCTTGCAGAACGCCGATCCGATCTTAGGTGTCGATATGGCTTCTACCGGTGAGGTGGGTTGCTTGGGCGAGGACGCCAACTGTGCGCTGCTCAAGGCGATGCTGTCCGTGGGAATGCGGATTCCGGAGAAGAATATTCTCTTCGCTATCGGCGGTCCGAAACAGCGGGCACACATGCTCGATACCATCAAACGGCTCGTGGCGCGCGGCTATACAATCTATGCCACCGGCGGTACGAGTGAGTTTCTAAACGGCTTGGGCATCCCGAACGTGCGCGTATACAAAAAGGAGCACATCGATGAGTTCGGCCAACTCAAACAGCCGATCGTCTCCGACCTCATGCACCAGAAGAAGATCGATCTCTTTGTCGGCATCCCCGTGGACACGCTGGCAGATTCGGTACATGACAGCTACTACAAGATGCGCCGTACGGCGGTCGATCTCAATATCCCGTTGATCACCAATGCCCGTCTGGCGGTGGCGTTCATCAATGCCTTCCTGGATGTGCCTCTCGACTCCCTGGCAATCAAGTCATGGGATGAGTACAAATAAACTGAAGACTGAAAAAACAGAATACTAAATACGTTATGAAAGCGTTAACAAAAACCTCCTTTTCTTTTCCCGGCCAGACCGATGTATATCACGGTAAGGTGCGTGATGTCTATTTTCTTGGCGATGACCTGCTTTGCATGGTAGCCACCGATCGTATCTCGGCTTTTGATGTGATTCTGCCGGAAGGTATTCCGTACAAGGGTCAGATCCTGAATCAGATTGCTGCCAAGTTCCTCAACGCCACGCGGGATATCGTGCCTAACTGGTTGTTGGCAACTCCGGATCCGATGGTCTCTGTGGGCTATCGTTGCGAGGGCTATCCGGTGGAGATGATTGTCCGTGGCTATCTCTGCGGTTCTGCTTGGCGTGCGTACAAAGCCGGTGCACGGGAGATATGCGGAGTCCAACTGCCGGAAGGAATGCGCGAGAACGAAGCCTTCCCGACACCGATTATCACGCCGACTACCAAAGCGGAAATCGGTACGCACGACGAGGATATCTCTCGTGAGGAGATTATCGCCCGCGGATTAGTGCCGGAGAAAGAGTACGAACTGCTGGAGAAATATGCGCTGGCACTCTTTGCCCGCGGTCAGGAGATCGCTAAGCAGCACGGGCTGATTCTCGTGGATACCAAATATGAGTTTGGCTCCTACAAGGGTCAGGTGATGCTCATGGATGAAGTCCATACGCCGGATTCCAGCCGCTATTTCTATGCCGACGGTTACGCCGAGCGTTTTGCAGCAGGCGAACCGCAACGCCAACTCTCCAAGGAGTTCGTGCGCGAGTGGCTCATGGACAACGGATTCCAAGGAAAAGCAGGTCAGCAAGTGCCGGAAATGACGCCGGCTATCGTCAACTCCATTACCGACCGGTATGTAGAGTTGTTTGAAGGGATCACCGGTGACACATTCGTTCGTGAGGAAACCGACGACCTCTCTGCCCGCATTGAGAAGAATATCATAGCATACTTACAAAGCAAATAATAACCACAAATATTAGTCTGTTATATGGCCGGATTCTTTGGATCTATTGGTAAAAACCCTTGTATCAACGATGTCTTTTACGGCACGGATTATCACTCCCATTTAGGAACGCGTCGTGCCGGAATCGCCACCTACGATGCTTCTTCAGGCACCTTCAATAGGGTAATCCACTCCATCTCGCAGGCCTCTTTCCGCGCGAAGATGGAGGAGGAGTTGCCGCGGTTTATCGGTAATGCCGGTATAGGTATCATCTCCGATACCGACGCGCAACCGCTGCTATTCAACTCCCATCTGGGACGTTTTGCACTCTCGACGGTAGGAAGGATTGCGAATCTGGAGGAATTGGCTACAGAGATTCTCCAGAGCGACATGCACCTCTCGGAGTTCTCGTCCGGAAAAGTGAATCCTACTGAGTTGGTGGGGCTGCTCATCATCCAGAAAGACTCGATCGTGGAGGGAATCCGCAATGCCCAGGCGAAGATCAAAGGCTCCCTCTCGCTGATTATGCTGACGGAGGACGGTATCGTCTGTGCCCGTGACTCATGGGGACGCACGCCGGTCATACTCGGTCAAAAAGAGGATGCCTATTGCGTGGTGTCCGAGTCTTCTTCATTCCTTAACTTAGGTTATACTCACCTCCGCGATTTAGGTCCGGGAGAGATTGTGCGCCTGAGACCCGAAGGGGTACAACAGCTCGCAGAACCGTACCAAGACCACATGCAGATGTGCGCCTTTCTCTGGGTCTATTACGGTTTCCCGACTTCTAATTACGAGGGTCGTAACGTAGAGGATGTGCGCAACTATATCGGCTACGCGATGGGCAAGGAAGACGACACTCCGGTGGACTGTTGTTGCGGCGTGCCGGACTCGGGTATCGGCATGGCTGTCGGCTATTCGGAAGGGCATAACGTCATCTATCGCCGGGCGATCTCCAAGTACACACCGACCTGGCCCAGATCCTTCATGCCGGCTAATCAGAATATGCGCGATTTGGTAGCGAAGATGAAGCTTATTCAAAATAATGCCATTCTTCGCGACCGCCGCGTGCTGCTTTGTGATGACTCCATCGTCCGCGGTACGCAGTTGCGGGACAACGCCCGATGCCTTATTGAAGGCGGGGCTCGGGAGATACACATGCGTATCGCTTGTCCGCCGCTCACCTATGGATGTCCGTTCATCAATTTCTCGGAGTCCAAGTCCGTTATGGAACTCATCACACGGCGCGTCATTGCGGAACTCGAAGGACCTGAAGCTGCTCTTAACGACGAACGCGTAAAGGTGTATTCCACAACCGATTCTCCCGAGTACAAACAGATGATCGAGCGGATCGCGGAGAAGTTCGGACTCAATTCTCTGAAGTTCACCAAACTCGAAACGCTGATCCGGGCTATCGGCTTGCCGCGCAATCAGATTTGCACGCATTGTTTCGATGGCTCTTCAGCACACACCTTGAAATAAAAATTTATCCCGTAATCCCGTAATTACGTAATCCCGTAATCTTTATAAAAAAATGCAACTCTCAAATCGTGTTTTGAAAATTGAAGCTTCGCAAAGCTTGGTAATGGCGGCGCGTGCGAAGGCGATGAAGGCTGCCGGAGTGGATGTGGTTAGTATGTCTCTTGGCGAACCCGACATGGACACGCCGGAGCATGTGCGTCGTGCAGCGCAAGCGGCTATCGATGACCATTGGTCGCATTACGGACCGGTAGCAGGCATTCCCGCTTTACGGGACGCGGTAGCCAATTACCAGAACAGCCTCATGGGCAATGCTATCCCTTGGATTGCGGACGATGTGGTGGTTTCCGTAGGTGCCAAGATGGCGATCTATAACACTATTCAGGCGATTATCAATGCCGGCGACGAAGTGATCATCCCGATGCCTTCCTGGGTGAGCTATAGCGAGATGGTCAAGTTAGCGGAAGGCACGGTAGTGCCGGTTCAAACGACTTTCGAGAACCGCTATTGTCTGACGCCATGGGAACTGCGTAAGGCGCTGACTCCCAAGACGCGTCTTATCATCCTCTGCTCGCCCAATAACCCGACCGGCGCGGTGTATTCCCATGCCGAACTGGAGGCGCTTTTGGCTGTCCTGCGCGAGTATCCGGACGTGTATATCCTTGCCGACGAAATCTACAATGAGTTGCTCTATACCAATACGCAAAGCCCCATCACTTTCTCTTCGTTTGCGGATTTTTCCGAGCGCCTGGTTGTTATCAATGGCGTGAGCAAGGCCTATGCCATGACCGGTTATAGGGTGGGATGGATTATGTCGAAAAACAAAGGTTTCATCAATGCTTGTATCCGTCTGCAGGGCCAACAACTGACCTGCGCGACGATGGTGGCTCAGAAGGCTGCTGAAGCGGCTCTCACCGGCGGCAAGGAGTGCGTGGATCAGATGCGTGAGGTCTTTGCTTCACGGCGCAAGTTGATTTGTTCCTTGGCGGCTAAAATTCCGGGACTGAAGTTCCACGAACCCGAAGGAGCTTTCTATCTCTTCCCCGATGTCAGTAAGTGGGGCACGGGTGACCAAGTGGCAGAGCGGCTCTTGGAGCAAGCCCATGTGGCGGTTGTCTCCGGTTCTGCTTTTGGCTGTCCGTCCTGTATCCGGCTCTCCTATGCCATCAGCGAGGATGAGATCCGTACCGCACTCGCACGCATTGCCGAGTTTCTCAAATCATAAATCATAAACCATAAATCTCCAATGACGAATCTCAAATCTTCCCTTTTTGCCGGCGTTCTGATTGCCATTGCCGGATGGGGATTCCTGGCGAACCCGGTGCTCGGTATGTTCCTCTTCTGCGTCGGTCTGATTGCTGTCGTGAAGTACCAGACGCGTCTTTATACCGGCACGGCAGGTTTTCTCTCTTCGTGGCGTGACTTACCGTCCTTGTTGCTCATTCTACTTGGGAATATCGCCGGCTGTCTGGCGGTCGCGTCTGTGGCTTTGGTGTCGCCGCTACCGCTTGGCGAAGCGGCCATAAAAGTCATCTCTTCACGACTTGCAGTGGGGTGGTGGGGAACAGGATTGCTCGCTATTGGCTGCGGTCTGCTGATGTCTCTGGCAGTCGATTTTGCTCGCAAAAATAGAGACTTCTCCGACTGGTTACCGCTGCTTTTCGCCGTACCGGCTTTCATCCTCTGCGGCTTTCCGCACTGTGTTGCCGACGCGTTCTACTGCTGTGTCTATCTCTTTTCGGCATCGGACATTCCCTGGCTCTCGCTCGCGGCATACTACGGCGCTATTGTTCTTGGCAATTTCATTGGCTGTAATATCTATCGGCTCTTTGCGTCTAAGCAATAAATTTAGAGAATATGAAACGGACTTATTCCAAATGGACCAGTATTGCGCTCATAGCAGCGATTTATCTTCTTGCCGGAGTTATTGGAGCATTCGTATTTTTCTCCCGTCCCTCCATCCTCGCCCTTTTCCTTGCGGATGTAGTAGCAACAATTGTGGTGTGGGCTTTCGGACTTTTGTATGAGAATGTGTCCGTCTATGACCCCTATTGGAGTGTGTTCCCCCCGATAGCTTTTCTGCTTTGGGCGTTTTATGCGGGCTGGTCGCTGCCTGTGATCTTACTGCTCATTGCTTCGTGGTATTGGGGATGGCGGCTCACGCGTAACTGGGTCATCACTTTCAAGGGTATAGGGCATGAGGACTGGCGCTATACCAAGTATCGCTCGCTTCATCCGGCACTCTTTCATCTGATTAATTTCTTCGGTCTGAACATGGTTCCGACGCTGGTGGTCTTTGCCGCCATGCTTCCGGGATTGAAGTTGTATGAAGCAGAAGGCAGTCTCAGTCCTGTCAGCGTTGCGGTCTTAATACTCGGCTTCATCGTCTGTCTTATTGCGCCGACGATTCAACTCATCGCTGACAAGCAGAGCCATGATTTTCGCGCGGCGCATCCCGGCGAAGTATGTAATGTAGGATTATGGAAGCATGGTCGTCATCCGAACTATTTCGGAGAGATTCTATTCTGGTGGGGTATATGGATCATGTATGTGCCTTTTGGAGGCATCGATTGGTATGTCCTCGGCCCGATTGCTATGACCGCCCTTTTCTTGGGTATCTCCATACCACTCATGGAGCACCGCCAACTCGCCAACAAGCCTGCCTACGCGGAGTATAAGAAACAAACGAGGATGTTGATTTGATGTAAAAATCGAATATTAAAATATGTTACTACAATGAATGCAATTTTTGATGAATCAGGTTCGTTCAATACGGACGTTTTGATTATGGAAAGGCCATCCTTCCAGTCTATTATTGCGGATGGAATGGTAACCGAGGAGAAAATCAACGAACAAGGTCAGCGTGTTAAGGATCTCATCGCCCAGATGGAACCAAACTTCACTCCGGAACAGAAAGCGCAGATTCAAGACCTGGTGGCAGAAGTCAGCGTTCTGCTCACAGCTGTAGCTATTGCCGACCGGCAGGGCTAACCTATAAATCTGCGCGTTTTATATCTCACGTTGTTTAAAAATCCCTTAAAAATGGCACTTTTATTTGCGAGTGTCATTTTTTTTGTGTACCTTTGCAAGCGAAATTAGATTCTTTTTATGAAGACACAAGATCTTACAAAAGATACCAAAGGAGAGATTGTTATCTATCAATCAGAAGAAGGGAGAGTTTCTGTTGATGTATTGTTCCAAGACGAAACGGTTTGGTTGCCTATTGAGCAAATGAGTATATTGTTTGGAAAATCGCGCTCTACCATCAACGAGCATATTCTGAATATTTACAAAGAAGGTGAACTTTCCGAAGCAGATACGGTGAGAAAAATCGGAATTTCCGACTTTTCTACCAAACCCACCAATTTCTACAACCTTGATGTCGTCATTTCTGTTGGCTATCGTGTTCATTCCGTGCAAGGTACGCGTTTCCGTCAATGGGCTACTCAGCGCATTCACGAATATATCATAAAAGGCTACACATTGGATGATGAACGGCTAAAAGGTAACGGAGGACGTTATTTCCGCGAATTACTCCAGCGTATCCGCGATATTCGTAGTAGTGAGCGAAACCTCTATCAGCAAGTGACCGACATCTATGCAACTGCGGTGGATTATGATCCGAAAGCCGAGATTACACGTCAGTTCTTTGCTACGGTGCAAAACAAGATGCACTATGCCGCACACCAACATACAGCGGCAGAGGTGGTCTATGACAGAGTCGATAATGAAAAGCCGATGCTGGGCATGACGAATTTCAAAGGGAACTATATCACAAAAGATGATGTAACTATTGCCAAGAACTATTTGACGGAAATAGAACTCCAGCGATTGAATTTGTTAGTGTCTCAGTTCTTCGACTATGCGGAATTGCAAGCGATGGAGCAACATCCTATGACCATGCAAGAGTGGATAGACTAACTCG
>ONIM01000047.1 GCA_900317885.1 uncultured Bacteroidales bacterium
GCGTGCATTGCACGCCCGAGGAATACCATGCCCTATGGAATATGACGCAGGATTATATCAACGCCGATCTGGCTTCTTCCATCGTGTGGGCTTATTCGCCTAATCTGGACGGCTCGCTTACGGAAGAGAAGTTCCTCGTTCGTTACCCCGGGGATGACCGGGTGGATATAATAGGCGTAGATGCCTATCAATGGGGTACGGAGGAGGACTATATCTCGCAGACCAATGCTGATCTGGATGTCTATTGCGCGTATGGCAGGCAACACCATAAACTCGTTGCAATCACAGAGGCGGGATGGCGGTCTATGCCAGACCCGACATGGTGGAATAAAGTGTTTCTTCCATTGATCAAATCCTACCCGTTATCTTATGCATTAGTATGGCGGAATGGTGATGCACAAGAGCATTTCGGACCCGTTCCAGGCACCTCGAATGCTGCTTGGTTCAAGATCGTTTACAATAATCCTCGCATATTATTCCTCAATGACATAGCCCCATCCCCTTTTGTAAGACAACAAGGAGGAGCATTTAAACTGAACGGAAAAGAATACACCTATGTCGGAACGAATCTGTGGTATGGAGCCATTCTTGCTTCGCAAGGACAAGGTGGAGATAGAGAACGACTAATAGCGGAATTAGATACATTGCAAGCACTCGGAGTTACGAATCTTCGCATCTTGGTCGGGAGCGATGGTGACCGCGGAGTGCTAACGAAAGTAGAACCTACGCTTCAAATAGCACCGGGCGTGTATAACGACACAATTCTCGATGGGTTAGACTGGTTGTTATGCCAAATGGGGAAACGAGATATGAAGGCAGTGCTATATCTCAATAATTCATGGGAGTGGTCCGGCGGTTACGGGTTTTATCTGGAGCATGCCGGTTATGGTCCCACTCCGCGACCTGAAGAGGCTGGATATGAGACCTATATGCGCCATGTGGCGCAATTCGCGACTTCCGATTCGGCGCAACATCTATTCTATGATTATGTCCGGTTTATCGTATCGCGTACTAATCGGTATTCGAAGATACCATATACAGAGGACCCGACTATCATGGCATGGCAGATAGGAAACGAGCCGCGTGCTTTTGGAGAAAAGCCAAAAGAACCCTTTGCATGCTGGCTGAGAAAGACCTCGGCTCTTATCCGATCAATAGATAGGAACCATCTTATCTCTATTGGAAGTGAAGGAATTTGGGGATGCGAAATGGATTCTGCTCTCTATGACCGGATATCGGCAGATCCCAATATAGATTATTTGACGGTGCATATATGGCCCTATAACTGGGGGTGGGTGCGTATGCCCTCTTTACAAACCGATGTGCAAGATGCAATCCGAAATACGGATACGTATCTGCGCGCTCACAACGCTATCGCTGCCAGGATTCATAAACCCATCGTCATAGAAGAATTTGGTTTCCCTCGTGATAATATGAGCTATACTCCCGGAAGCCCTACTATCGCGCGTGATAGTTATTACCAGCATATATTCGATTTGGTAAAGCGCGAACCGACTATCGCCGGGTGCAATTTCTGGGCATGGGGAGGAAGTGCAAAGGCGAACCATAATCAATGGAGAGTCGGAGATGACTATACCGGAGATCCTGCGCAAGAACCACAGGGACTGAATTCCGTTTTTGTGTCGGATACAACAACGCTTGCCGTCATTCATGATTACACGAATACGAATATGCCAAATAATCGTTTCGTATGGAGTGGGGAACTGGAGTTTGCTCAGCAATGGACTATTTGGAAACAATTACCGGCAGAACTTTTTGAACATGCCGACATCGGGCAAATATTGCAAATCAGATATAATCAGCTCAGCGCCGGAGCCCAATTGAAACTCAGTAAAAGTAATTGGGATATTATGCCTGACACGGAGATCAGAAATATCAATGGTCTCTATGAGGAATATATGATTACTCCTCCCATGCTGTCCGAATTGCAGTCAGGAGGACTGATTATATCCGGTACTTCATTCCTTCTAACCGGTGTACAACTCATAAACCCCTCCAACCTCTCTTCGTTGGCATTTACCCTTCCTGTGCGAGATAATTGGGTGTATGACGAGAATCCGGTATTCACTATTTATTTTGAAAATCCATCGGATGAACGAATAGAAGCGGATATAGACATATATATCAAGACCGACCAAATGCAACCCGTAACGACGATACATCAACACGCTCATATTGCGCCTCGGTCATCACAAGATGTAGAGGTAAAAACGAAATATGATTTAATTCCGGGTTTCTATAATGCTACCTGTATCATTAATGATGTGATGGCGCGTAATTTTGTCTTCGCTGTTCATCCTACGGAAATTGTCTCCGTTCCGGATAAGAAAAACGATTTTGAAGAATTCTGGAATGTAGCAAAATCGCAACTTGAGACGATTGATATGCGTCCAAGACTAACGGAAATACCGGCTAAATCTACTGCTGCTCGCAAAGTCTATCTCGTCGAGTTTTACTCTATCCCGGACGGTTTAAGTGGAGAACCGGTACTGATTCGGGGATATTATTGTGAACCGCAAGATGGGAAGAAACATCCGGTCATAATCCATTATGCAGGATACGACTCAGGCTATCGCCCTGGAGGACACGATGTCAAACCCTATTGCCCATCCGGAGATGCAGAACCTCAGTATGCGGAGTTTTATCTGGCTACCCGTGGACAATATATCAATAATCGCGCCGCAGACGAGCGGGAACCGGATGGTAAAGGAGATTTTAACAATACCTATGGGGATTGGTTCGCTTTTCATTTTGGCGACAAGGATCGTTATTATTACCGCGGAGCGTTTATGGATTGTGTGCAGGCTGTCCGTTTCATGGCTTCCCGTCCTACCTCGGACATGACGAACCTCTTTGCCGAGGGACAGAGCCAAGGCGGAGCATTCACCTATGCCGCAGCCGCGCTTAGCGACTATCCCTTCCGGGCTATCGCCCCTGCTGTCGCTTTTCTGGGTGACTATCCGGATTATTTCCGAATTGTTAACTGGCCTGCAAATGTAGCACGAGAGAATCAAGGAACAATGACGGATGAGCAAATGTATGAATTCCTCTCTTATTTCGATACGAAAAACCTGGCTACTGCTATCTCCTGTCCCGTAATAGCCTGTATCGGTTTGCAGGATGATGTATGTCCTCCGCACACCAATATAGCACCATACAATAATCTGCTTTCCGCGGATAAGCAATTGATAATAAACCCGGAGCAGAAACATCAAACGAATTATACATGGTATGATGATATGATGCGTTTCTTTCAAGCACATCGTATCTTCGAAAATGAATAAATATTAAAATATATACTATATGACTTACACTGAAAAACAACAATCTCTTCGCGCTGCACATGAAGCACTCCTTACGCGCAAGAATGAACCGATGGCGGAAAATGGGCTTTCGACTTTCGACTTTCGACTTTCGACGGGTATTTATACCAAATACCGTTACCCGATTCTCACCGCGGAGCACACGCCGCTCGAATGGCGGTATGACTTTAACAAAGAGTCCAACCCTTATCTGATGCAGCGCATCATGATGAACGGTGTGTTCAACGCCGGAGCCATCCTTTTTGAAGGCAAATATACAGTAGTCGCCCGTGTGGAGGGTGCTGATCGCAAGTCCTTCTTTGCGGTAGCGCAGTCTGATAACGGCATCGATAACTGGCGTTTCTGGCCCGAACCTATCACTATGCCGGATGGGAATAACGCGCCGGCGACGAATGTCTATGACATGCGTTTGACGCAGCATGAAGACGGCTATATTTACGGTATCTTCTGCGTCGAGCGGCATGACGAGACCAAACCTTTCGACACATCTGCTGCAACGGCTGCCGCAGGCATAGCCCGCACTAAGGATCTTGTGCATTGGGAACGGCTTGACGACCTCAAATCCCTCTGCCAGCAGCGCAATGTGGTGCTGCACCCGGAGTTTGTGGACGGGCAATATGCGTTATATACCCGTCCGCAAGACGGTTTTATCGAGACCGGCAAGGGTGGGGGAATCGGCTGGACACTCACCCCCGACATCACCCACGCCGAGGTGCGCAACGAACGCATCATCTACACACGCGCATATCATACCGTCTATGAAGTCAAGAACGGCGAAGGACCCGCACCCATCAAGACATCCAAGGGCTGGCTGCACCTCGCTCATGGCGTACGCAATACGGCGGATGGACTGCGCTACGTGCTCTATATGTACATGACCGCAATCGACGATCCAACGCGCATCATCGCTAAGCCGGGAGGATGGTTTCTCGTGCCCGAAGGATACGAGTATATCGGCGATGTCATGAACGTAGCCTTCTCTAACGGCTGGATAGAGCGCGACGGCAAGGTGTTTATCTACTACGCCTCCGCGGACACGCGTCTTCACGTCGCCACTTCGACTGTGGAGCAGCTTCTTGATTACTGCCTCAATACCCCGGAGGATGGCTTGACGACCTCTGCTTCCGTGGAGAAGATCAAAGCCCTCGTCGCAAAAAATGCCTCAATGTCTAAATAAATGACCCAATGGTAAATGACAAAATGGTAAATAGCAAGTGGCTTCGCCACGTAGGCTACGGTTTCGGCGATATGTCCTCGTCGATGTTCTGGAAGGTCTTTTCCTACTACCTGCCGTTCTTCTACAGTAACATCTTCGGGCTCTCGCTCAAGGATGCAGGTATTATCCTGCTTGTCACGCGTATCTGGGACGCAGTCTCCGATCCGATGATGGGGATTATAGCCGATCGTACGCAAACACGTTGGGGCAAGTACCGCCCGTATCTGCTCTTTGTTGCGCCGCTCTTCTCCATCGCAGGTATATTGCTCTTTACTACCCCTGATTGGGGGTACACCGCCAAACTCGTCTGGGCGTATGCTACGTATATTCTGATGATGACCGTCTATACCGGTATCAATGTGCCGTATGGCGCGATGTTAGGGGTGATGACCGATGACTCGAATGAGAAAACGGTTTATTCCTCCTTCCGAATGTTCTTCGCTTATGGAGGTTCGTTTCTCGCGCTCTTCCTTTGGGAACCGCTCTGCAACGCCTTTGGCGGCTACCACTCGCCGCAAGGATGGTATTGGGCGATGGTAGTCATTGCGGCTGCCTGTTTCGTCCTTTTTATCTGCTGTTTCCTGCTGACGAAAGAAGAACTGAAGACCGTCTCCACTGTCTCCATCGGTTCGGATTTCAAGGCACTGCTTTCCAACAAACCCTGGTGGATACTCATTGGTGCAGCCCTTTGCTTTAATCTCTTCTGTACCGTCCGCGGTGCTACGGTAGCGTACTATTTCGCCGACATCATACCTGCCGGAGCGCAACTGGCTATCGGTCGATGGTCGTTCTTGTTTTATGCCGGCTTGTTCCTTGCTATAGGCGAAGTGAGTAACATGATCGGTGTGGCGCTCTGCGTGCCTATCGCTGCGCGGTTCGGCAAGAAAACAACCTTTATCGCGGTCAATATCGCCCTCTGCATCCTCTCCGTCCTGTTCTTCTTCATTCCTGTCTCGCAGACCGGCTTTTGGCTCATGCTCCTCGCTCAGATACTTATCTCCATGCTCACGGGCGTGATGTCTCCTCTGGTATGGTCGATGTACGCCGATGTAAGTGATTATGCGGAGCAGAAATATAAAACAGCTTCTACGGGGCTTATCTTCTCCTCGTCCTCCATGGCGCAGAAGTTCGGCGGTGCGATCGGCGGTTCAGCGGCCCTGTGGCTTCTCGCCGCTTGCGGGTATAATTCTCAATTGTCAATTGTCAATTCTCAATTACCTCAGCCGGATTCAGCACTCCTCTGCCTCCGATGCCTGATGTCCTTCATTCCGGCAACTGTGAGTATCATCGCAGTACTCGTGGTATCGTTCTATCCCCTCACTACGGCAAAGATGGCAGAGATTGATGCCCAACTAAAAACTCAAAGACAAAATGGGAAATAAATTGTACATCGTAAATCTTCGAGCATCTGCACAAGCGATGCTCGAAACCAATATCCTGCCTTTTTGGCAGGAACGGATGGTGGACTACCAACAGGGTGGCTTTTACGGACGTATAGACGGATATGACACCCTTCACTCCGATGCAGAGAAAGGGGCGGTGCTCAACGCCCGTATACTTTGGACATTCTCTGCGGCTACCCGTCTCTTTCATAAAATGCCTTACCGCATTCTTGCTACCCGGGCGAAGGACTATCTGATCACTCGTTTCATCGATCGAGAATACGGAGGTGTCTATTGGTCGCTGAACGCCGATGGTACTCCGCTGGACACCAAGAAGCAGACCTATGCTATCGCTTTTGCCATATACGGTCTGGCGGAGTACTATCGTGCTACACAAGACCCCGAAGCCCTGTTTACCGCCATCCGCCTCTTCGACGACATTGAGACGCACGCCTTCCAATCGTACATGGTAAATGACCAAATGGTAAATGGCTATGTGGAGGCTCTCACCCGCGACTGGCAGCCGATAGCTGACATGCGTCTCTCCGAAAAAGACGAGAACGGTGTCTTCACCATGAACACCCATCTTCATGTGCTCGAAGCCTACACTAATCTTTATCGCGTCTTAAAAAATGTGCAAAGGGACGATGTACAAGGTACAAAGGAAAGGGTAGAGCGCCAACTCCGTATACTCATCGACATCTTTGCCAACCGTATCTTTGATCCCTCCACCGGCCATTTGATGCTCTTTTTTGACGAGAACTGGCAACCATCCAACACCCATACTTCTCCCGGTCATGACATCGAAGCCGCTTGGCTTTTACGGGAAGCACAAGCCGTGCTGGAGGAAAATGAGGAAGTAAACAAATTGTCACGGCGTCTCGCTGTCGCAGCACGGGATGGTATCCTTCAAGAGACCCAGTGGTGGTGCTATGCCGAAGCGGTAGTCGGATATATCGACCAATGGCAGGATATTTCGGATCCGCACTATCTCAACTTAGCTAATGCAGCCTGGGATTTCATCGTTGACCATCTAGTAGATCATGAGCATGGAGAGTGGTACTGGTCCGTCCTTCCCGACGGAACACCCGACCGCTCCAACGATAAAGCCGGTTTCTGGAAATGCCCCTACCATAACTCCCGCATGTGTATTGAACTAATTGAAAGATTATGAAGCCATATAAATTCCAACCCTACCTCCGCACCATGATTTGGGGCGGATACCAGATAGCCCCGTTCAAGGGCATCTTCACCGCGCAGCCGAACATCGGTGAGTCCTGGGAAATTAGTTCCGTCCCAGGTCATGAGTCCGTAGCCATCGAGCGCGGTATTATCGGTGATGTGGACCTTGGTCTCAACCTCCCACAACTCATTGACAAGTACAAAGGTCTCCTCGTTGGGGACCGCGTCTATAAGAAGTTCGGAAATAAGTTCCCACTCTTGGTCAAGTTCATCGACTCCCGTCAGGACCTCTCCGTCCAAGTGCATCCCGATGACAAGTTAGCGATGGAGCGTCACGGTTGTATGGGAAAAACCGAGATGTGGTATGTGCTCAAAGCCGATGTGGGCTCAAAAATATACTCCGGTCTTAAGAAACCCATCACACCCGAGGAATACGAGCAACTCGCTACTGCTCCTGCTGTCAACGGGCACTCACCTATGCAGGATGTCATCGCGACCCACGAGGCACATCAGGGTGACCTCTATTTCCTACCTGCCGGACGACTTCATGCCATCGGAGCCGGTAACTTTCTTGTCGAGATACAGCAGACCTCGGATATCACCTACCGCGTCTATGACTTCGGACGCGTCGATGCTGCCGGCAAACCACGCGAACTCCATATCGAGCAAGCTAAGGAAGCGATCGACTATCAGGTCTGGCCCGAGTATCGTACGTCGTATGACTCTACCAAACCCAATTCCGAACTCATCCATTGTCCCTACTTCACCGTCAACCGCGTTGTCGTACAGGTGGCCGCAGAAGTCGATCTACATACCGACTCCTTCGTCGTAGTAGTATGCCTCTGGGGAGAAGCGAACATCAATGGCATCCGAGTCAAACAAGGCGAGACGCTCCTCGTTCCTGCATCCGAAAACGTCCTCTATATATTCGGTAATGCCACCTTCCTGACAGCTACGATGTAACTTTTGTTTAATAAAATACTCCTTAGGCTCACTGGTCACAGTGAGCCTATTTTATGTATAATAACCCATCAAAAAATCAACCATTATGACTAAAAAAAAGAATTCTTCTATCTCTTAGAAAGCACGGCAGAACGCCGTGCGCGACGTAACCGAGACATCAAAGCTCTCTTCCTGCATCTGACAGCGGAAGAGGGCTTTTCGTTTATGGACGCCTACGAAGCAGTAGGGTATCAATTTTATCTCTCTGCAGGACAAGTACGCGATATTTTAGCCCGCCGACGATAAAAGTGCGGAAAACCCGCACAATTATTCCGTTCAAAAGCAGTACCTTTGTCGCCGGAATTGAAAAAGAAAGCGAATAAAAGAAAGTAAGCAAAGAAAATTAAAAAAGAAAAAGTCCGACCGACCAGTCTACAGCGTAGCTGTTAATTATACGCGCGAAGCGCAGTCGGACGGACGGTCGGACTAAATAATTAAATTATGGAAAATCAATTTATTGACTTTTGGCATCTGTATGCGCCTGCGGAGCAGTATCGCAATCGTTACCTGGCCTGTCAGCGGCTATGGGATGCCATGGAAGAGACGGATCGCGCTCTGATCCTGAAAGAATTGGCAGCAAAACAAGAAACAAGCCAACCGGTAAAGAATGAGAAAAATCCCTATTTTTATCTCATTGACTGGGAACCTCCTCAAGCAAAATGGCTGTCCCCCAAAGAAGTTGGGAACTTGCTTGCGCAGAAAATACCGCTGGCTGTTTGTTTTAATCCCCATACCAATTCTTTCGGCACCGTAACCAAAGCGGATGCGGAAATGCACAACCTGAGTGTGCACCACTATATGTAATCCTAACTGTTTAACCCTTTAACAAATTAACAACTATGTCTTTGCATTTTACATTGGAAGCTCCGTTCAAGAGCATGTCCGGGGTGATCAGCCGGAAGCGTTATTCGGACGGAAGAGTCGAATCCGTCATCGCAACCAAGCACGGCACGATCTACAAACGAACCTGTTATCCGAAAGGTACGTTCCCCCATCGCGGTTAAGTCGTTCCCGTAAGATGATCCCGTGATGCTCCGCTTTCTGAACACGACCATCACGGGACCATCTGCGGAGGAACACCTAAGAACAAAACAATCAAA
>ONIM01000072.1 GCA_900317885.1 uncultured Bacteroidales bacterium
AAATCCTAACTAAAGTTAGAAATCTTGAAATCCTATAAAATATACTACAAAAATCATGCCATTCTATGACGAAAGTTAAATTACATGCACCCGTGGCAGAAATGCACGGAGAATTTGAGAAAAATAGCGGAATTATCATGCGCCAAAAGAAGTATCGCGCACCCAACGGCGCGGTCCTCAAAGTCGGCGTTCAGGAGTCTTACAAAATAGCCAATCCGCGCGATTTCGACAGAACGCCCGCACAAGGCGCCGAACTCGCCAATATGCGCTCTTTCGGCGAAGTCAGCCGGATGACGACCGAAATCATCCGTTCCGAGCGTTACACCGACGAAGAACTCGCCGCGATGACACCCGAAGAGCGCGCCCACGTAGCTGAACTCCGCCTCCGGCTGGAGAACTATCGGACCCGTTTCTATGCCCAGTTCAAGAACCCCGATCCGGAAGCACCTTTCGAGAAAAAACTGCGTCCCGGCGCATCCAAACTCTACCAAAAACAGTACTCCAAACTCGACACATTCATCCAAGCCCTCCTTCGCCAAAAAACAGCAATAAACAACTAAAAATCCCTCAAACCCTTGCGTATGTGGGATTTTTTATGTACCTTTGCAGCCTAAACAAGCAAGTCTGATTTATGAACGTAGAAGAGATACAGGATTTCTGCCTTTCGTTGGGCGCAGATGTAGAGGAGAAACTGCCTTTCGTCAAGTTCAAGAACGGTGAAGGAGTATTGGTCTTCTATGTCTGCGGGCACATGTTCTGTTTCTTCGATCTTAATGATTTTCAGGTCATTTCGCTCAAATGCCAGCCGGAACGGATAGATGAGCTGAAAGCCCGCTACGATTGCGTTGGAAACCCCTATAATGAGTCGCCCAAACACTGGATAGGTATTGATCCGCATACTGCGCCTGACGAATTGACACGCGATCTCATCCGCAATTCTTACGAAATCGTAAAAGCCAAATACACCAAGAAAAAATGAGCACAGAACGAGAGAAAATGTTGGCAGGCGAAGTGTATGACGCCTGTGATCCGGAGTTGTTGGAAGACCTCAACCGCGTAAAAGTGCTTTGTCAACAGTACAACAACCTGCTGCCGACGGACTTTGCGGCGCGCAATAAGATGATCCGCGAGATCCTGGGCCAGGCGGATGAAGACACCTTCATCAACCAGCCTTTCTATTGCGACTACGGCAAGCATATCCGTGTGGGCAAGCGTTTCTTTGCGAACTTCGGCTTCACCGTTTTGGACGAGGCCTATGTGACCATAGGCGACGATTGCTTCTTGGGACCGGGCGTGCATATCTACTGCGCGTGCCATAGTACCGACCCGCGTGAACGCAAAACTCGTCAGGAATGGGCGAAACCTGTGACCATCGGTAATGATGTCTGGATAGGCGGCAATGTGACCATCCTGCCGGGAGTCACCATCGGCGATAATTGTACCATCGGAGCCGGTTCGGTTGTTACGCATGACATTCCCGCTAACTCCATCGCTGCCGGCAATCCCGCTAAAATAATCAGGACAATTGAATAAAAATAAACTCTATGAAAAATAACAAAGTCATTCTCCTTACCGGAGCCAGTAGCGGCATCGGTTATGACACCGCGGTTGCGTTGGCGCAACAGGGACACAAAGTGTATGCGGCGGCGCGTCGTGTGGAGCGCATGGAGCCTCTTCGTCAGTACGGCATCGTGCCGCTGAAAATGGATGTAACCGACGAAGAGTCGATGAAAACGGGCGTGAAGACGCTTCTGGATGCAGAAGGACGCATCGATGTGCTCATCAATAACGCCGGTTATGGTTATTTTGGGGCGGTAGAGAACGTGCCGATGGATGATGCTCGTAATCAGCTGGAAGTCAATGTGTTTGGCCTTGCTCGCCTTTGCCAGTTAGTACTGCCAACGATGCGTGCCCAGCATAGCGGACGTATCATCAATACGGCTTCGGTGGCCGGCAGGTCGGTCTTCTATTACGGCGGTTGGTATCATGTATCCAAGTATGCTGTTGAGTCGCTTAGCGATGCGATGCGTATGGAACTCAAGCCGTTTGGCATCGACGTGGTCATCATCGAACCGGGTGCTATCAAAACAAATTGGGGCATCATTGCCGCCGATCATCTGATTGAGTCCTCGAGAGGAACTGCCTATGAACAGACAGGGACGATGATGGCGAACAACCTGCGGAATATGTATCTTTCCAATACGATCTCCGATCCGGCTGTGGTACGCAAAGCGATTGTCCGTGCGGTGAATGCACGTCGTCCTTGTACCCGCTATCGTATCGGCCGAATGGCAAACGCCATCGTTTTCTTTCATTGGCTGCTCCCGACACGCTGGTGGGATGCCTTCCTTCGCCTCATGGGAAAACGTAAATTGATGTAATCTTTCAAAAAATCCCGCATTCCCTTGCGTATGTGGGATTTTTTTTGTACCTTTGCGCCGAATTATTGTACTATCTGTTATCCGTTCGTTCCTGACCACCTTGACGCAAACAGGCCTTCCCTTCGATGTCGATGATCCGCTCATGAAGCGCCTCCCCGGAGTGCTCCTCCCTCAATAGAACATAGATTACACAAACAAAAATATGAAACGCTTTAAAAGAAATGAACTGTACAGCGAGATTAGAGATCCGCAGCCTTCTTATTTCCTTCTACAAGGAGATTTCCGGAC
>ONIM01000021.1 GCA_900317885.1 uncultured Bacteroidales bacterium
AGATCATGGATCTGCTGTACTCCATCTCCCAGGCCGGTATCACGGTACTTATGTCAACCCATAACCGACAGTGGCCGGAGTTATACCCCGGTAAGAAATGGGTGTTTGAAGGAGGAAGGATAATCGTATGAGTATCAACGAGATACAGGACGAACTGATCGAAGAGTTCGAACTTCTGGACGACTGGATGGATCGCTACCAGCTGCTCGTCGATTACGCCGAGGAACTGAAGAAAAACCCCCTTCCGGAGGCAGATAAGACGGAGAGCAACCTCATAGACGGTTGTCAATCGAAGGTGTGGTTCACCTGCTCTTTCGAGGACGGCAAACTCTTCTTCAAGGGCGATTCCGACGCCTTGTTGGTAAAAGGTATTGTGGCGCTGCTGATTCATGTCCTGAGCGGACATACGCCTGAGGAGATTGCGAACGCGAATCTCTATTTCGTAGAGAAAATAGGATTGCAGGAGCACCTCAGTCCGACCCGCAGCAACGGCGTCGTAGCCATGCTCAAACAGATGAAACTGTATGCGTTGGCCTACGGGGCTAAAGGTTAGAGGTTAGAGGTGAGGAACTCATAGAGTTCCTGAGCGATGCGCTCGTCGGAGTCTTCATCGCATATTTCCACATCGAGAATATGATGCGCACGGCTGTAGAACGGCTCACGCGCTTCGAGTTGAGGAGCTATGAAAGAGAGTAGCTCCTTTTCTGTGCGACCTTGCAGTACCGGACGCTCGCTTAGATCCGTCAAAGCAAGACGTTTTGCCAGATGCTCGGGCTTCCAGCGGATATAGATACTCGTGCCTAATTCCCGCAGACAATCCATATTGTCCTCCCAGCAGGGATAACCGCCTCCGGTAGCGTAGATGACTTTCTCAAACGGCGCTGCGTCCGCGATGTCCTCTACGACGTATTTCTCTTTCTTGCGGAAATCATCTATCCCGTACGTACGGATATATTCCGCAGTCGTGAGTCCGTGGATCTCCTTGAAGGCTTCGTCCAGATCCACAAAATGCCAGCCGAGTTTCTCAGCCAGCTTTCGTCCGGCAGTAGTCTTGCCGGCTCCCATGTATCCAACTAAATAAATAGGAAGTTCCATAATTAGTATTCCCACGTATCATTGTCCGTCCAGACAATCTTGCCGTCTTGAATAGTAGCGAGCGGGAAGATAGAGCGGAAGGGGGGAGTGACGGTTCGGATGAGTTGCCACTCCTTATTATATACACGCGCGCACGAGGAACACTGCGGTGCGCAAGCGGTCATGACGACCAGCGTCGAGTCCGCGTATTGATAGACCTCCATACGCGTGCTGTCGGTCAGCGCGATTCGCTCGTACGGACCGTCCTGTACCTCTACCTGAGGTACCTCACCCATCTGGAAAAGATCTGCGATGAGCGATAGAGATATGGAGAGAAAGAGTAATCTCATTGAATCAATGCCACCGCGTAGGCAGCTATGCCTTCTTCACGGCCGACGAAACCTAAATGCTCCGTGGTCGTGGCTTTGATGTTTATTTGGTTTGGCTGTACCTCCATGACCTGAGCCAGACAAGCTACCATAGCCGGAATATGCGGATTGAGTTTCGGCGCTTGCGCACAAATCGTAATGTCGCAGTTCCCTAATTCATAGCCTGCTTCGCGGAGCATCTCCATGACGCGACGGAGAAGGATCTTGGAGTCGATGCCCTCGTACTCGTTACCTTTGGTATCGGGAAAATGGAAACCTATATCGCGCATTGCGGCTGCGCCGAGAAGGGCGTCGCAGAGCGCATGGATCGCTACGTCAGCATCCGAATGACCCAACAAGCCGCGGTCACACGGTACCTCAATTCCCCCTAACCACAGTTTGCGGTCAGGGGCGAATTGATGTACGTCATATCCAAAGCCAATTCTCATTTCTTCTTGTTATCCACGAGGTCTTTGATACCATAGAGGTCGAAGCCCAGCGTGAAGCGCATGGTCTGATCAAGCGGGTTAGAAGCAGCCAGACCTACGCAGTAGGATACATCGAGCGTTACGATCGAGAGGTGGAAACCGGCACCGAAGGTGAGGTAGTTACGGTTACCTTTGTAGTAGTTCTCGTAGCTATAACCCATACGAGCGAAGAACTGCTTGTTATAGCTATACTCGATACCTGCACCCCAGCGAACTTCGTTGAACTCCTCTTTGGCACCGCCCGGAGCGTCAGCAAAGCTCTGGAACCATCCCTTAGCAGGGTTGATAGCCGAGTAAGCGTCCTGGCTGTACTTGCCGGTCGTCTTATCATCTGCATACTTGGAGTAGCGGGAAGGAACAAGCATCTTGTTTGCCTCTACGTTGAAGGTCAGGAAGTTGTACTTGTCGCACGGCAACTCGTAGCCTACACCGATATTCATGGATGCCGGGATGAAGTTACTGTGGTCATCGCTATACGCCATCTTACCACCGAGGTTCTTGAGGCTGAAACCGAGCGAGAAATTAGAGGTACCCATCGGCAGGTCAATCGGTTGTTTGTAGTACAGGGCGATATCCGCAGCCATCGTCCAAGCGGGATGCATCTCACCGGCAATAGAGGTGGAGGTGTTCACTCCGTTGTTGAGGTCCGAATAGAGGAACCGCACCGCTACAGACATCGATACGTACTCATGCAGCTTACGGAAATAACTGAGGTCGAGTGCCCACTCGTTCGGACGTACCGTGATTGCTGTCGGCGTAGCACTTCCGTCCGTGAGGGTAACGTCACCCATCGAGAAATACGTGAAACTGGCACCAATACCGCCACCGAGGTCACCGAAGTTATAGAAACCGGCGAGGTATGCCAGGTCGATATCTCCTACCAACTTACGCAACCATGGCGTGTAGTTAGCCGTAATACCACCCTTGGAGTACATATAAGCGTACTTGGCGGGGTTCCAGTACTGGGAGTTAAAGTCGGCTTCTGTAGCTACACCTACGTCACCCAAACCGGCAGCACGTGCGTCCGGAGCAATGGACAGCGAAGGCATAGATGTAATCAGCGGGTTCATTGTGTCGTCTGCTGTAGCTGCGCTCATCGAAGCGGCAAAAAGCAGAGCAACCAGAGAAATACTTAGTTTTTTCATTTGAGTTATGTTTTGTTTTTTTTGTTAATAATAATCGTTTATAAGTTTTCAAGCGATATGCTTCATAGGCAATACAGGAGGTTTATGATTTATGAATTATTTTGTTACAATTATTTTACCCGAGGTAACGCTGTATTTGCTATTCTCGGATTTGATCTTCACGGTATAGATGAATACGCCCGGATGGAGATTGAGGTTCGCGAGGTTGATAGAAACCTGGTCGGGATTCTCCTGGGTATGGGAGTATAGCATCTGGCCGTTGATGTTATACAGATAAAGCTCTGTACTAAGCTGTTCATCGGGTTGATCGTAATTGACGATCAGATTCAGTACGCCGCTCTGATGTACCGGGTTCGGGTAGCTCACTACGGAGTATATCGACGGATCCAGGCCTGCTTCCACTACGAAGTTCAGACTTTTCGTCGTGCTGTTATTCAGCAAGTCCCATGCGCGGAAAGTCAGGCTGTGGGGACCATCTTGCAAAGCTCCCATGAGATAACTGATTTGTCCGGTAGTATAGCTGTCGTTCGCTGCCGTGAAATAATCGTTGAGGATATAGATCTGCTTCGGGTCATTGTCCACGATCATCATCAGATCATGTCCGATACCTGCGCCGGCAGTATTGATACCATGCTCGTCGTACAGGTCGGCGTAGAATCGCGGCGTGGAGTAGGTCTTACCTCCGTCCTGGAAAGCTTTGTTATTGAGGTATATCTCCATCTCAGGACCTATAGTATCAGCGCTGAGGATGTCTCCGGTGCCGCCGATCGTGAAGTCCTCATAATGACCCACAGCTTCGGCTAACTCGCCTTCGTCCGTCGTCTGCGCATAATAGACGATTCGCCCGTTGCCGTAGTTATACCGGATATCTTTGGGAACCATGAACGAATAGGAGAACTCTCCCTCTCTCACGGCAGCCGAACCGGTGAAGAGCGTACCGGGGTAGTCGTTGTATTTGAGTTCCTTAGCTTCTTCCGGGCTGGAATCATTGTCCCGCGTCGTGATCACCTGCATCTTGTCATAGACGGTGATATCTACCTTGCCGTTGAAGTCGCTCACGGTCTGGTTATCCTCGTCCACGATGCGTCCTTGTACCTGCTGCACGCTCAGGGCGTGGAGGGTATCTATATCCGTTACGGTCTCTACATAGTAGTCGGTAGGGTAGTTGAGCCGCATGGCGGGATCGCCGAAGAGCACGTAGGAGAGTTTGTTCTCCTCGTATCCCAAGGCGTTCTTACCTGCCGCCAAGGCTTCGCCTAAGGTAGCTTCGTAATGGAAGGTATTGGAATGCTTGAATAACTCTGCTGTGACGGATCTGCTGAGGCGCGTGTTTCCCGGTGCATAGACGGTACGCGTAGCAGCCAATACAGCTATCGCTCCGCCTTTGGGATTGAGTACAGCGGTCTCGGCCGCACAACGTTTGCTGCCGTCATAGCGGGCAAAACTGCAGGTGGCAAACAACCAGAAGGCCTGGTTCTTATTGCTCATGAGCTCTATATCGTGCTGGTTGAGGATCGACTCGTTGGTAATGGCGTTATAGCCGCCATGGCCTGAGTAATTGAAGTAGAGCACGCCGTTCCGAAGGAGGTTATGAATTCTGTTCTTGGCTAAGGGATAACTCTCGCCGCTGGCGTTCACCTCCTGGGGATAGGCGTCCAGATAGACCTTATGGACTACGAAATCCGGGTTGTTCACGCGTGTCTGCTCGGCGCTCTGTTCTGCGGTATCCGTGTGGGTACCATGCTCGCCGTCATCCGCGAGGTAAGCGAGCTGGTTCTTCCATTTGCCTCCCTGGGGATTGTTCATGTAGGCGATGAGTTTGTCTATGGTGCTCTGCGCCTCCGCCACGCTTACTACCGGCAGACGGCCGATACCTATATCGATCTTTCCGCTGGCGTCCGTCACACCCTCGTTATCATCCAGAAAACCGAAGTAGTCATCCGTCGTATAGGCGTTTACTTCGTAGGAGGAGTTCTCCGCCTGATACGTGAGCAATAGCGCCTCGCCGGAGTTCGGAAGCAGTTTGCGGTTATCGAATGTACCGTGCCCAAGGAGCAGCAGCCATCTGGGTTTTTGCCCGATGCCGTTATTGGCGCGGTCGTAGAGCATCTTCATCAGCCATCGGTAGGCGGTAGCGTCGGGCGTACCGGAGGAGAACTCGTTATACACCTGTTTGTCGGTTACGACCGCCCAGGTGATACCCTCTTTCTTCTGGTGGGCTTGTGCCAGGCGTGTTGCCTCGGATTCGTATCCGTTTGGGCAGATGATGACGTAGTCGATGTTATTGAGCTGATGCAGGTCCTGGTTCAGAACGGTGCCTACCACTTCGGCAGCGACAAAACCGCTGCCTGCGGTATTCACCGCGATATACTCATGTACGCCGTCAGCCTGCGTACCGACCCAGGTAATCTCGCTTCCCGAGAGGGTCGTGGGCATGCGCAGGATTGCGGCTTTGTCGGTAATATCCCATATCTGCGTAGATGCCGATGCGTTCGTCAGATGGAAACGTACCGGTACAGAGGAGTTGCGGTTAGCGAGCGTACGGACGGTCATGTAGCTGCCGTTCATGCGCAAGGGGCGTTGGCCTACTACCTCGATATAATCCAACCATCCTAAGGCGGATGTCTGGCTGCTCTGGAAGCGGAGTTGTACCTGCTGAGTAGCTGAAGCAGGCATAGTAGCGGATAAAGAGATCGTGCCTGTCTGACCGAAGTCGTAGTTATCCTTATACGCGTTGAGCGTCACGCTCTTGGACGCACTCCCCATCGTGGCGGTGAACTGCGATGAAACCGAGGCATAAGCCGCTACAGTAATATAGGCGGTGACGTCCTCGGCATTCGGCAAGGAGAACGTGAAGGTACGTTTCATACCATTCTCAAACTGCTCGCCGTAGAACGTACGTCCGCCTCCGGAGACGCCGGAGCGGTCGATGAGGTTGAGGCTGTCTTTGTCATGTACCTGGAATGCCGGATAGGTCGTTACATCCGTCGGCGTACCGCTTATCGCTTCACCTGCGGTTGGAGCGAGAGGCGAACCGATATTATCCGTCAGGAAGTAGTATCCGTATTCGGAGTAGGGGTTGCGGGTGTGGGCGAAGCGGGATTTGGACGCGTCGTAAGCCCAGCTGATCGGTCCCTGAACGTAGAATAGCACGAAGTCGCTCCCTACAAATACCGGTACTTGCGGCAGGTCGTCGATATTCGGTTTGGAGAAATCCTGGGTCTTCATAGCACCTCCGTACCCGAACACGCGTACTTGCGAGGGGTTGCTGATACCGGCGGCCTGGAGGTCGCTGAACGTCATTTTGCAGACACCGCTCTCGCTCACGCGGATCTTCACCCATTTGCCGGATGCCAGAACGGAATGACCGGCGTAGGTATGAATACCCGCTGCAGCCGACAGCCACAACGATAATAGCAGTACTATGGATAGAATTTTTCTCATTTGATCTTGCAATATAGTTTCTCTTCTCCGTTTATCTCCGTGCGGATGATTTCTTCTTTGTGTACAAGCCGCGGGGCGCGCTTAAGTTGAATATAAATCAGGTCTCCTTGCCGGATGGTCATCAGTTTGCCGGCTTCGGCGATTGCCTCTTCGGGCGAGAGCACGAGTTCTTCCTTCAGATACTCCCTTCCCTTCAGGGAGGGGGTGGGGGTAGGCTCATACTCTCCTATCGCGAGCGAGTAGTCAAAGGCAAGGGCTTTGGTCCAGGGTTCTCCTGCTTGCTGCGCTTCGCGCGCCCGGTCCATTGCAATGAAATCCGCTCCGGGAGCTACGGCGTCGTAGTAACGGCTCGCGAACTTCGGCGCTATCCCTTTACCCAACTTGCTCACGCGCAGGACGACGCACTCCGTCACGCCTAACTCGCTCGTACTATCGGGAATGAACATCGGCTTACGGCCGTTCAGGAGACAACTGTCTCCTTTGAGAACCATCATCCATTGTTCGTCCGTCTTTCGACTTTCGACTTTTGACTTTTGTCTATATATGAAGCCGATTATTTTCATCTCCGAAAAAAGCGCGCAAAGTTACAACTTTTTTTTGATATATGCAAGCGATTAAGTAAAAAGTGTAACTTTTTCTTAAACTTTAGCCTCTAACCTTTGCCTTTAGCCTTTATTTTGCTCTGATAAAGAGTTGTACCGGCGTACCCTCAAAGTCCCACCACTCGCGCAGTTTGTTCTCCAGAAATCGCCTGTACGGTTCTTTGACATACTGCGGCAGGTTGGCGAAGAAGACGAAGGTCGGGATCTGCGTATTCGGCAGCTGGGTACAATACTTGATCTTGATATACTTGCCTTTCCATGCGGGCGGCGGGTAGTTCTCGATAAGCGGCAGGAATTTCTCGTTCAGTTGCGCTGTCGGCACTTTCTTGTTTTTATTCTCATAGACGTGCAGCGCGGTCTCCACCACTTTGAAGATTCGCTGCTTGGTCACGGCGCTGGTGAAGATGATCGGGAAATCTGTAAACGGCGCGATTCGCTCGCGAATAGCGCTCTCGTAGGCTTTGATGTCCTGATTCGTCTTGCTTTCTACCAGGTCCCATTTATTAATGCAGACTACCAGACCCTTCTTGTTCTTCTGGATAAGGGAGTAGATATTGAGGTCCTGCGCCTCGATACCCCTCGTAGCGTCGATCATGAGGATACATACGTCGCTGTTCTCTATCGCGCGGATGGAGCGTACGACGGAGTAGTACTCCTGATCCTCCGTCACCTTGGCTTTCTTGCGGATTCCCGCTGTGTCCACCAAATAAAAATCCTTGCCGAACTTGTTGTACCGCGTATAGATTGAGTCGCGTGTCGTGCCGGGAATGTCGGTTACGATGGTCCGCTCCTCGCCGATGAAAGCATTGAGGATACTGGACTTGCCGGCATTAGGACGACCTACGATGGCGAATCGCGGCAGTTCCTCCAGCTGCTCGTCCGAGTCATCCTCTTTGCGGAAACGGCTCACTACTTCGTCCAGCAGATCGCCGGTACCGAGTCCGTTCTCGGCAGAGAGGATAAAGGGTTCGCCCAAGCCGAGTTTGTAGAACTCCGCAGCGCCGTATTGGTTCTCGAAGGTATCTACCTTGTTGACGCAGAGGATGGTAGGTTTCTTCGCCTGACGAAGCAGGTGGGCTACCTCCATGTCGAATTGCGTCACGCCTTCGTTGACATCCACGACGAGCATCACTACGTCCGCCTCGCGGATAGCGAGGTCCACTTGCCGGTTGATCTCGGATTCGAAGGTATCGTCGCTATTGACGACCCATCCTCCGGTGTCGATCACCGAGAACTCCCGTCCGCACCATTCGGCTTTGCCGTACTGACGGTCACGCGTCTCATTACTATCGCTCGACGTGTCCCTGTCAAGCGGTTAAATAGTGTGGATTTGCCTACATTAGGCCTCCCCACAATCGCCACAATGTTCGCCATCGCAGTTATTACATTTAGAATGACACTTGCCGCAGTGATGCGGATTTCGTATTGCTTTTAGTTCGCCTTCCGTCACGTCGCGGATGTCGAGGATCTGTCCTTTGAAGTGTAGGTCCTCTCCGGCGTAGGGGTGATTGAGGTCGATGGTCACTTTGTCCTCCGTGATCTCGCATACTTGCGCTTTGACGATCTGTCCGTCCACGGTATTCATCGGCACGATTGCACCGACGTAAACGCGCTCTTCGTCAAACTCTCCGTCGCCGTTGAAGAACATGGTCTTGGGGAGCTCCATGACTCCTTCTTCCAGGTACTCGCCATAGGCGTCCGCCGCCTTGAGAACGAAGTCGAAGTTCTCTCCGGCTTCTTTACCTGCCATGGCAGCCTCAAACGCCGGAAGCATCATTCCTTCGCCGTGACACCATACTAACGGAGTTTCAGCTGTTGCTTTCTCCATGAGTTCTTCTTTACCATCCTCGCCGGCTATATACAGCTCGTACGTGGCTTTTACTACTTTTAGGTTTTCTACCACCATGATACTCTACTATTTGTTGATTGATTACTGTTTTTATCGTATTTGAGGTCCGCGAGCATGGAGGCGTTGACGCCTATATGGAAGGTATAGCTCTTGAAGGGACCTATCGGGTTGATACTTGCGGTCATATTCCAGCAGTGGAGGTCACGGCTGATATTAAAGGTACAGGCCGTCACTTTCTTGTAGTCGAAGTTATACGTCATATTCGCGCTCACTTTCCATCCCTGGCCCAGTCCTATGTTTCCGCTGAGGGAGAGGCTATGGGTGAACTTCATCTTATAGTACATCTTCTCGTAGTCAAACTGGTTTCCCGGAGCGTACGCGAGGGAGTAGCTGATCGAGAGGTTCCAGGGGAACTCGGTCTTGACGTATCCGTCGTCCACCTCCTCCGCTTTCTTGGTCTGTTTGGCATTCTTATCCATACCTTCGGCATCTTTCTCCACGGCGGCCAAGTCTCCGTTTGCTCCGTCCTCCGTATTCTCCGGCGTATCGTCCTTGGTCTTACGGCCTTCGAGCTTGTCTCTCCATTTCTTGATTGTCTGGTTGGAGATCGAGTAGTTGAAGCTCCATCTCAGTCCGTCCCAATGGGGGAAACGACCGTTATGCCAGTATTGCTTATTGGTTCGTACGGGCGTACCGAGTGCGTTGAGTTCGTACATGTACGGATCGAGGTGGGTACTCATATTCAGGCTGTAGTTATTGAGGTAGGGGAACTTCAGACGGAGGTTCACCGTAAACAGGTTCCAATTCATACTATCCGCGGCGAAGTTATATCCTCCGTTGACGGAGAAGTTATCAATGAGGCTGATGACTTTGAACGGCTGTTTGCCCGTCGTGTCCTTGCTATTGACGATCTTCATCTCCAGGTTGTTTGCCAGGCCGAAACTCAGGGTAGCGGACATGCCTTGTGAGGCGGTACCGAAAGGCGCTCCCTGGAATCGCAAGTAGGTCTGGTGCACTACTTCTCCTGTAGGTACTTTGCGTCCGGCGGCATCGAGACTGTCCCGGTAATAAACCGGCTCGTCGTAGCTGCCGTAGTAGCCCCAGAAGGACTTGCCGAAGTCCGGATGGTAACTAATGCTCAGAGATGGCGTCATCACATGGCGGAACTTCTCCACTTTGCTCTTGGGGAAGAGTTTCTTGAGCGGGGTGAAGAATCCGTAGATCTTTGTGCTGAAACTCAGACCCACGTCGAAATCAAAGACGTTATAGAATCCCGTTGTAGTATCCATCGCGAGTTTCTGGGCTTCATCGTCCCAGTAGCGGTCGGTACGGGTGAAATACATCCGGTCGCGGAGGTTGATATTCGGGGTTATATTCAGGTATTTGAATACCGTGAAGCTGGCGTTAATGGGCAGGGAGTGGTTGAGCCCTGTCTGCCAGTCGCGTAGGAAATTGGACTTGAGGAAGTCCTTCTCCTTAATGCTGTTAACCGCTATCTTTCCGTTACCGGAGTAGCTGATCTTGATCTTCTCGTACCATTGTTCCTTGCCGCCTACTTTCCCTTTTCGTTTGAGGGTAGCCTGCCTCCATAGTTTGAAGGGGTAGATACTACTCATCGTGACGGTGAGCTGGGGTGCGGTTAGAGAGATGGTGGAGTCGCTGGTACGCTGTGTCAGACTCGCCGTCATGCTCAGGCTCCAGGGACTGTCGGGGAAGCGCTGGGTATAGTTGATGGTACTGCTCTTCGTATTCTCGGAGTAGAGGTTCGGGTTGTAGTAACTGTTGATATTACTACGGTTATAACCGCTGGTAGCGAAGTTCACGGACGCGGAGAAGGTGCTGTAGGGGTTGGATTTAGGGTCCTGGCTATGGGTCCATTGTACGCTGAAGTTCTTCCGCGTGGCGTAATCGGGCATGCCTTTCTCGCTGGTCACGTCGTTACGGTAGTTGATACTCAGGTTTCCGGAGAAATGGTATCGCCATACGTACTTGCTTTTGGCGCGCACCGCCCATGTGCCGCGGCTGTAAATATCTCCCGTTACCTCCAGGTCGATGTAGTCGGAGAGAGCGAAGTAATATCCGAAGTTACTGAGGTACAGGCCTCGGCTGTAGTCATCGCCGAAAGTAGGCATGATAATACCGCTGGAGTAGGAATTGGTAAAGGGGAAGAATCCGAAGGGTATGGCTAAGGGCAGCGGCACGTCGCCTACTACCATGTACGCCGGGCCGGTAGCGATATAACTGCCGGGTTTGACTTTCGCTTTGGTCATCTTCAGGTAGAAATGCGGGTGCTCGTGGTCGTCGCAGGTGGTATATTGTCCGCCCGCCATCATCATCTCATCGCCGTCCACTTTCTTGGTCTTATCGGCGATGATGTAACCCTCGCCTTGCTGCGTCACTACGTGACGGATATAGCCCTTCTGGGTCTTGATATTATAGGTGATCTCGTTGGTCTCGTAGCTGTCTTTGCCGTCCTTGAATACCGGTTTGCCTTTCCATTCGTAATCGAGGGTATCGTACACGCCCCGTGCGTAGATGAGGCTGGAGTCGATATTCATCCGGATATAATCGGAGGTCAGCTCCATCTTCTCGTATTTGAGTTCGCCTTTACCATGCAGGTATGCGGTACCGTTTGCCATCATTACCATGGAGTCCGAGGACTGGTAGTGTACGGGCGAGGAGAGGGCGCTCTTCTTCTTGACCTCCTGCGGCTTGGCTATACTATCCGCTGCTATAGTGTCCTGCGCTACGTATATACTATCCTCTGCCCACGCTGCTGAGAAGCAGAGTAGGAGGCCCAAAATCCATATATATACACGTACGCGCACTATACCGCAAATTAAAAACGGCTGCAAAGGTACAACAAAAATTGCACATACGCAAATTTTTTTGCGATTTTTTTGCTTGGCGGTATAAAATACCGCGATAATAGATAGCCTTTGGGCCATGCGGATAGCGGGATTAAGTACTAAACTTCTTATTTTTTTTGATTTTCCTTGCGTATCTCAAAATATTTTTGTATCTTTGCAGCAAATTTTAAATCTATGACCATTCAGGAATATATTTCCGCTCATCGCGAGCGATTCATGGAAGAGTGGGGAAGTCTCATTCGGATTCCTTCTGTTAGTTGTCAGGCCGAGCACAAAGCCGATATGCGGCGTTGTGCGGAGAGGTGGCGCGAACTCCTGTTAGAAGCGGGATGCCAGAAGGCGGAGATATTGGAGCCCCAGCCCCCTAAAGGGGGAGAAGTAGCGGGTAACCCCTTCGTTTACGCTGAATATATCTGTCAGCGAAGCGGTCTGTCAGGCGGAGCCGGTCTGTGCTCTGTTAGCGAAGCGGTCTCTGTTCCTACCGTTTTGGTCTATGCGCATTATGATGTGATGCCGGTGGAGCCGGTGGAGGAATGGCGGTCTGATCCCTGGGAGCCGTGTATCCGTGAGGGGCGTCTGTATGCCCGCGGAGCGGACGATGACAAGGGTCAGGCGATGATTCAGGCGAAGGCGTTTGAATACATGGTCAAGAGCGGTCAGATGGGATGTAACGTCAAGTTCATTTTCGAGGGCGAGGAAGAGATTGGTTCGCCGTCATTAGAGGCGTTTTTAGAGGCGCATAAGGAGCTGCTGAAGGCGGATATTATCTTGGTTTCCGACACGTCGATGATCGGCAAAGAGACGCCTTCTATCACAACGGGTCTGCGGGGACTGGCGTACTGGCAGATAGAGGTGGACGGACCGAATCGGGATCTGCATTCCGGCCATTTCGGCGGGGCGGTTAAGAATCCTATTAATGCGCTCTGCGAGATGCTCTCGAAGGTGGTGGATGAGGACGGAAGGATCACTATCCCGGGCTTTTACGATGACGTATTGCCGATTCCCGAAGAGGAGCGCGCGATGATCGCTCAGATTCCGTTTGACCAAGCGAAATACAATCAGGCGATTGATGTAGATGATGTCTTCGGCGAGAAGGGGTATTCCACCTTGGAGCGCAATAGCTGCCGTCCGTCGTTTGATATCTGCGGTATCTGGGGCGGTTATACGGGCGAGGGCAGCAAGACGGTGCTGCCGAGCAAGGCGTTTGCGAAAGTATCCTGCCGCCTGGTAGCGAACCAGGACCACGAGAAGATCTCGCGCGCGTTTATCGAATATATGGAGTCGCTCAAGCCTCAAGGCGTGCGGATCAGGGTTACGCCGATGCACGGCGGTCAGGGATATGTCTGCCCGATAGATATTCCTGCTTATAAAGCGGCAGAGAAAGGCTTTGAGAAAGCGTTCGGAATCCGTCCGTTAGCTGCCCGCCGCGGGGGATCGATACCAATTATTGCGGCTTTTGAGCAGATTCTCGGGTGCAAGACCATCCTCATGGGATTCGGTCTGGAGCAGAACGCTATCCACTCGCCTAACGAGAGTATGGATCTGGAGGTGTGGGAGAAAGGAATCATTGCCGTTTCGGAATTTTATAAAACCCTTATAAAACCCTTACTAAAGTCTTACTGAACCCTTACTGAGAAGTTAATCAAAAAATACTATGTTAAAATACGTAAATCGAACGAATTCTGATTGCTACAAATGGGACTCGGAATGTGCGGAGGGTTGTTTGCCCTTATGGATTGCGGATATGGATTTCGCAGCGGCCAAACCGATTCGCGAGGCCATGCAGCGACGTCTGGATCACGGGGTGTTCGGGTATTCCATCGTCCCGCAAGCTAATTATGACGCGGTAGCGAGTTGGTTCAGCCGGCGTCACGGATGGAGAGGTATCAGCCGTGATAACCTCCTTTATACGACAGCGGTTGTGCCGGCTATCTCGGCGATTTTTGCAGCTCTGCAGTCGCGTAAGAGAGATGAGCAGCATTGTTGCGAGAAGCTGCGGGTACTGACATTCACGCCGGCGTATAACTGTTTCTTCTCCTGTATCGAGAATATGGGTTGCGAGTTGGTGCCGTCGCCGTTAGTACTGCGCGAGAACCGGTTTGAGATCGACTGGGAGGATGTAGCTCAGAAGGCGCAGCACGCGGATGTATTCCTGCTTTGCAACCCTCATAACCCTACGGGACGCGTATGGACAAAAGAGGAGTTGGAGCGTCTGGCGGCAATCATGCGCCGCGAACATCTGTTTGTACTCTCGGACGAGATCCATTGCGAGTTTGCGTTCCCGGGGCATGCCTATACGCCGTTTGCGACGATTGTACTGGACGATACGGATTTCTGCGTGTGTACGTCTGCGAGCAAGGCGTTTAATATCGCCGGACTCTTATGCGCCAATATCTATGTGCCGAACAAGCATCTCTTTGACCGGATTAACCACGCGCTGGAGATTCACGAAGTGAACGGTCTCAATCCGTTTGGTCTGGTAGCACAAGTAGCGGCGTATAACGAGTCGGAGAAATGGCTGGATGAGTTGAATCAATACGTGTATAGCAACTACTGCTACCTGCGTGATTTTATCCATGCAGAGTTGCCTCAACTGCAAATCCACGAGACGGAAGGCACGTATCTGGCGTGGGTGAATATAGAGGCCTTGGGCATGAAGGCGGAGGAGTTCTGCAGCCGTCTGGCGAAAGAGGCGCACGTCCTCTTCAATCCCTCGGAGATGTACGGCGGCGAGGGCTATGTCCGTATCAATTTAGCGACCTCCCGCGAGGTGCTGTCTGAAGCACTGAACCGACTTAAGAAATTTATCTCTGAATACTGAAATGAAGATAGCTATTATCGGAGCGGGAAGCGTTGGGACGAATCTCCACCATGCCTTTGCGCTCAAGGGAGTTCGTACGGAACTCGTGCATGCGAGGCCGTTGACGGCCCCCCGGCCCCCTGAAGGGGGAGGTGTTCCGGAAGCGGATGTGTATATCTATACGGTAGCGGATCATGCCTTACGGGACGTGGTAGCGGTTGTACATGCGCCGAAAGCGCTGCATCTGCATACCTCCGGAAGCATGCCTATTGAGGTATTCGGCGAGGATAAGCCTCATGCCGGCGTGCTGTATTTCCTGCAATCCTTCAGCCGGACGAAGCTGATAGACGAGTGGGGCAGTATTCCTTGCTTTATCGAGGGTAAGAATATCGATGACGTAGCGGCTATCTATTCGTTAGCGCAGGTGTTGACGGAGCGAATCTACGAGGCGAATCAGCACGACCGCGAGCGCTTGCATATAGCGGGGGTCTTTGCCAATAATTATTCCAACCTCATGTACCGGATGGCGAAAGAGGTATTGAGCGACACGCAGATTCCTTTTGAGGCCTTGTTGCCGCTGATAGACAATACGGCGGCTAAGGTACATGCCATGTCTCCTCAGGAGGCACAGACGGGTCCTGCCAAACGCGGGGACGTAGCGGTGATTGCTCATCAGCGAGAAATCTTGTCTCCTTATCCGGAGATTCAGGAGGTGTATTGTTTGCTCTCAGAAATTATTCTAAATCACCGTGAGTAGTTCGACTCTGCGTCAAAAAGTATTCGACAATACGTCAAAAATATTTTAATCCCTTGTTTTTTTGTTGAAAATTGTGTACCTTTGCAATCGTTTTTGGAAAAATGAAAGAATGAATTGTGTAAACGGTTTAAAATCAATGGATTACGTCAATCGGGGGGGGGTAAAATGACTCTTCGTTATTTATATTTAGAATATAAATCCGAATTTGTATTCGGAGCAGTGTTGTTAGCATTAGTAGTGATAAGTTATGCGCTATCGCCGCTAATTGATGCAGAGATCTTCCGACAATTTATCTCTCCGATTCAGAATATCGCCATTTTGGTTGTGACGATGATTAATGCGTGGGCGATGTGGCGTCATAATGAAGGTTTGCGAATCCGTAAGTATTTTTCCGCAATGATGGTCTCTCTTGCCTTGCTGACCCTTATTGCTTTGTCTGTTCGTTATATAGCGAATAATTTTAATGAGGCAGCGGAAGGTATATTCAGTTTTGAGGGCTGGGAGATGCTCTTTGGCGATATTATCGCGTGGTTGCTTTTGGCTTATCCGTCCGAGTTGTTGAGGCCGGGATGGTTGAGTTGGAAGAATGCGATTACGCGTCTTCTGCCGGTTATTTTCATCGGGGTGGTAGATTATTTCGTACCATGGGATCTGCGATGGTTATTAGTTGTCGTACCGATTATATGGATTATCCTATTATCTCGGCACGTACGCTCGTATCGTAAGTATTGCGAGGATAACTTCAGTTCGATGGAGGAGACGGATGAGCGGTGGGTAATTCGGTATCTGCTGATGATGCTTATTTTAGGTGCATCCTATGCTGTACTATGCTTTATAGAGACTCCCACGCGTCTTTTTACGCAGCAATGGTTGATTTTCTATATCCTTGTTTATACGAACGATCAGGTAATGTTCCGCTCCAAGCCGTGGCTGGAGAAGGTAGAGAGTACGAAGCCTTCCGAAGAGGTCGAAGAGCCTGTCTTGGAGCGCACTGAGGTGGTGCCGGAGGCAGAGGAGGCGAATGGCGCGAATACGGGATACCGCCGGGCGTTAGAGGAATGGATGGAGAAGGAGAAGCCGTATCTGAATCAGGAGTTCCGGCTGACGGATCTGCGTGCGGTATTGCCGATGAATAGAACGTATATCTCTCAGTTTATCAACGCGGAATATGACTGTACTTTCTATCAGTTTGTGACGAATTACCGTATCGCGGAGGCAAAGCGTCTGATGCGGGAGAACCCGAATATGAAGATGCAGGACGTATCGGAGCAAAGCGGCTTCTCGTCGCTGACGGTATTCGGACGAATCTTTGCACGCGAAACGGGCCTGACTCCGAGCGAATGGAAGGTTTCTTCCGACAATTCGTAAAAAATATCTGTTTTTTTTCAACTCTCGTTCAATAAATCAGTCCAACTATTGCATATTTGTAAAATATGTAGTACCTTTGCACCGTTTTTATCGAAAAAAGTTACTGATTTTACGATTATGCAATTTTTAAGGTACCTCGTTTTAATGTCTGTCTGTTTAATTCTTCCGGCACCCATTTGGGCGCAGGAGGAGTTGTCGCATGATACGGCTCAAAGCAAACCGTCTCGTGAGAAGATCGAGGTAGTAGCTCTGAAAAATAACTTAGCATACGACGCTATTCTGACGCCGAACTTGGAGATCGAGTTCCGTCTGGCTCCGAAATGGAGTATGGAGCTTGGCGCGGCGTTCAATCCCTTCCCTTTGGACGATACGAAATTCCCTAAATGGCGCCATGTATCTGCATGGATTGCTCCGCGGTACTGGTTCTGCAATGTGTTCAACCGCGGATTCCTCTCCTTCAATGTGGCGTACGCTCATTATAACGTAGCGGGTAACGCATGGCCTGTATCCTGGATGTACAAGCAGGTGAAGGAGAGCCGCTACCAGGGCGATGCAGTCATGGCGGGCGTTAGTTACGGTTGGCATTTCGCTATCTCTCCGCATTTCAGCGTAGAGTTGGAAGGTGGAGTAGATGCCGGATATACATGGTACGACCAGTTTGAATGCAAACATTGCGGCGCCAAGAAGGATCATGGCGGCCGTTGGTTCGTATTACCGAAGATAGGCGTGAACCTGTCGGTACCGTTAGGCGGCGACAAGTTGTCCTTAGCGAGAAGATGCGACTGCGAGCAGATCGACGACAAGCCCGAAGAGGCCGCTCCGGATACCACGCCGGTAGTAGTAGAGCCGATTGTAGAGGAGGAGCCGGTAGAGCGGTTGGAGGTAGCGCGTATCGTCGTGCCGATCGTAGGTACGGCGGCGCCGGTGATAGCATCCGTACCGTTCTTCGAGCCGAAGGTGGACAACATGCAGCGTCTGCGTAGCAGGCTGCTCAGAAGCGAAGAGACGTACGAGCCGTACGACCAGAATATGGCGCTTAGTGCGGACCCGCGTAACGTGTTCCTTTATTTTGAGGTGAACGTGACGAAGATGGACCGCTCGTTTATCCAGAACGATATGCTGATGGATAGTATCATGCAGATCCTGGGTAACGTAGTAGCGGACTCGACGATCCGCGTATCGCATGTTCAGATCGTGGGCTTCGCTTCCTTCGACGGTCGTCAGGCGTACAACCACCGCCTTGCGGGTAGCCGTGCGCAGACGATTAAGGAATATATGCAATCGGTATATCCGCTGCCGGATAGCGTCTTTGCGGTCTGCAACGGCGGCGAGAGCTGGGCGGAGTTACGGTACCGGTTGGTACAGCTGACGCATAATACAGAGCGCGTGACGGAGGAGCAGGTAGAGATGATCAACGAGGTCATCGCGATCATGGATACGGAGCCCGATGCGGACCTGCGCGAGAAGCAGATCAAGGCGTTGCGTAAGGGCGAGACCTACCGCTATCTGCGCGATGAGTTGCAAGATATCATGCGTAACTTAGGATGTATCACTATCTATATAGAGACAGTGGAGTAAATCCGAAAAAATAAAAATCAATTAATAACCACAAAAGAGAAAAATCGAAAAAACAAAACAAACTAATTAATTAACCCAATTATTAACCAACAAAAATTTTTGTTAAAATGAAAACTGTAAAATCATTTGCTTATTTCATGGCGGTAGCTATGGTAAGCACAGTGGGAATGGTTTCCTGCAAGGACAAGAACGCTCCTGAAGAGGAAAAAGGCAGGTCCCAAAGTCAGCAGCAGGTAGAGGCGGTAAAGACCGAATTCTCTATCTCTATGCCTGCTCAGTTAGGTCCGAATCGTATGCCGGGTACAAACGTTCAAGTAAACGGACTGGAGCATTTCCAAGGTCTGACCGGAATCACGCTGCTTCCTTTCGCAAAATCAGAAGAACGTATTGGTGCTTCGGATGTACGTCTGGGTGGAGCCAATATCACGCTGGCTAATCTGACAAAGGCGGAGATTGACAAAACTAACCGGGCGAAATTGTACAACGATGTAAACATCCCGTTGACTACTTCGTCCTTCCTCTTCTACGCTAAGTCGGCTGCTACTGGTGACCTGTTCGACGTAGGTTCGCTTAAACCGACTCCTACGGATTTGAATGCTGAGCCTTCGGGTATTTCCTTTGACTTGGAGCAGATTATGCCTTCCGCAACTACGGAATACACCACCGGTCACGATGCGCTTCTCGCTTATCTGAACGCTGTTGCTAACGCTTCGGCTGGTGCTCCTGCTGTTAAATGGTGCGACGTACCGGCTTCGGGTGCGGGTGCAGATGCCGGTATGGCAGCTCTCTTTGCTACCTTCAGCACGATGCACGGACTTTCTTCGTTTGAGGTATCCCGCGTGCTGACCGATCTCTATCGTTCGCTCACGCCGCTTAAGACTACGAATGCTTTGGCTGCTGCAGTAATGCACGAGATTGATACGCACACCGGCGTAACCATGGCCGGAACCAACCTCGACTCTGTAACTCTTGGTGGTGACTTAGCCGGCTTCCCGGAAAACTGCAAACTGCCTTCAGGTTCTGTAGATATCAAATGGGTTGGCGAAAGTACTGACGCATTCCAGGATGGTCTGTATTCCAACATGGCTGCTCTGGATAAATACGTATATCCGGCACAGCTCTGGTACTATGTTAATTCGTTTATTAACACTTCGAATTCCTCGAAGAAGACAGTTTATGATAACACTACCAACGCATGGGGTGATGTTTTGGCTGCACACGAAGGTCCGCTTTCTGTCAACTCTCGTACGCGTGCCGTAGCTATCACCAGCCCGATTGAGTATGCAGTAGGTCGTCTGGATGTAGGCGTAATGACTGCTGCTTCCCCGCTGAAGGATAACAGCCATAATATTCAGGCAGTGGCTACTGATGTAGCTGTTCCTGCAGCTGGCTTCCCGATCACGGGTATCCTCGTAGGTGGTCAGAAACAAGTGAAGTTCGACTTCACCACCAATACCACTGCTACCGAGTACACTATTTACGATAAGAACATGTCTTATGCTACTATGGCAGCTACCCCTTCCGTAATGTCAACGGAACACTACAACCATACCTTGGTTTTGGAGACCGCTGCTAATACTATAGTACGTATTGCAGTAGAGATGGTTAACAACACCGGTAAGGATTTCTATGGCGTAGGCAACCAGTTGATTCCGGCCGGCGGTAAGTTCTACGTAGTAGCTCAGTTGGATCCGAATGGTAAGACTTCCGCAACGGAAAATAAGGTCTTCAAACAAGACTATACCACTACGGCTATCCTGACGCTCCAGAACCTGAGAAATGCGTACAACACTATTCCGGATCTTCGTACCCCGAAGCTGGAGCTCGGATTCTCGGTTAACCTCGAGTGGCGTACCGGTGATACTTATACTGTAAATCTGTAACTAATAAATCAGGAAATTGTAGATCTTGAATAGCAAACTATACATAGTATTGCTTCTATACGTTTTCGCAACGGCGGGTTGTCGTCTTGTAGACGACGACCTGACCGCGTGCGGAAGCGATTACCTCATCAACTATGAGGTACGCCTCGTCACGGAGGTGAACATGGTGATAGATGAGGAATTATCGTCAGATATAGAGAAACCCGTAGCCAATGCGCTTAAGTTATGGTCCGAGCCTATTTTCGCGGGCTATGCGCACGATCTGGATATGCGTTTCTATTCCTTGGATGGAACTGACGAACTAAAGTATCAGAAGCAGGAGATCATAGACGCCACGCGTAAGTCCTATACACTATATATCCCGCGCGAGAACTATCGTCATTTGGCGATCGCGAACGTGACGGATAACACGGGTGTAGAGGAGGTGGACGGCGCTAAGGCTCCTTCGATGATGCTCAGACAAAAAAACAAAGACACGCTTGACTCGCATAGTATGGCGGTTTATTCAGCCCGGTTGCAGATGTACATGACCGAGAACGAAAACCTGTCTTTCGACGTACATCTATATATGGTAAGCAGCGCCTTGGCATTAGTGATCGTAGATTCGACGAGGACGAAGAATCCGGTATTGGAATCGGTCTATATAGAGGGTACAGCAACGCGGTTTAACGTGAACGACAGCGCCTATGCGTTTTATTCGCCCAGCGTGCTACGGGCGCAGAAAGTAATGCACAACCGCTGCTTCGCATGCGTCACGCTGCCTTCGAGCGATGAAGACGACTCATGGAAGGTGAAGGGCTATGTGCGGAATGAAGATAATACGGTCACGGAGTCGGTACTGACGATTCGTCGCCCGTTGCAGGCGGGTACGATGCGTATTATCAAGGTGTGGTTAGGCGACGACGGCTCGTTAACGCCGATACAGACCGCGGAGGTCGGTGCTACGATTACGCTGGACTGGAAGGACGGCGGTATACACGATGTGGTAACGGGGTAGTGGTTTGGTGTATAGTGTATAGTGTATAGTGTATAGAGAAAAAAGGTACATATGGATTTTGGTGCTCGCGCTGGTAATGGCGGGATGCAAGAAAGAGGAGCCATCGCAAGTGGTTTCGATGCCGATATCGGTATGTCTGTCTGCGGATGATGTGATGTCTGCGCGGAATGCGGCTCCGATTCGTCGTGCTATCGGAGATCCCGGAACGACGGAGCGTTTCCTCTTCCCGCACTACCTGTATATCATCGTCATGCGTCAGAAACCCGATGAGTCATGGGAACTGTGGCAATCGATCGAGTGCACGCCTACGGATGAGGACTGGACCCCGGGACGGTATGAAGATGGTCCGCTATCCTATATCGGCGATAGTATCTATCGGTATAACGATCGTTTCAACCTCCTATTGACTAACGGTACGTTGATCGGTCGTCAGGAGTTTGTAGGACGCGTGTTTGCTGTTGCTTCGGCAGTGTCGCTGACGTTTAACCAAGCGCTAACCTCTATCGCGAATATGGATCAAGCGTTAGGCCTGACTTTCAGCACTTCGACAGAAACGATCCAGAATAACCTCCAGCATATCTACTCGACACCCTATAACTATGAGGTAGGAGGCAAGTACTACGGCGAGTTCAGCAGTGTGAACGAGAAAGTGCCGCAGTTGAATCTCCTGCTGTACCACGTAGCGGCGAAGGTAGATATCAAATGGTCAGTAGCGGAGAGTCTGCGTATCAATAAGGATCATCCGGAGAATGCGATTCGATTGACATATATGCAGGCGCGAAACCTCTTTAACGGCAATGCGTATTGCTTCAAGCCGATGGAGAATACGAATGCCACCCCATTAGCATCCGGCTACTCGCGGGAGATCATCACAGCGGGGAATGAAGGATTATGGTGGGAAGGACGGTACTATTTTTATACCATTCCTTATACCATAGAGGAAGAGAGCGAACGCTATTTCCCGCTCCAGATGGTACTGAAGACCAACGGAAGTACAAGCGCCGGATACCGTCCTACGCTGAAGATGAAGGTAGATACCAGCTCGCCGTTTGTACCCTGGATGCGCGCTAATTTTAGGATTACCGCCCCGCTGACGGATAAAACAGAACCGATGATTATAAACAACGATTAGTTTTGAAACTGAGAAGATACATATTATTATTATGGAGCGTGTGCGCATGCGTATGCACGTACGCGCAAACAGATACCATCCGGTATGTGCATCCTAACGGCGCGTATAACAAGGATGGTAGGTCCTGGGAGAACGCGATGAACCGTGTGCAGGACGCTATCAACGACCTGCGCGGCTATTTGGAGACCAACGGCCTCCATTCCGGCTCGGTCTATATCGCAGCCGGAACCTATGTGCCTACCGAGTCCACGGAGTCATCGGGCGGATCGATGTTGAACACATCGTTTAAGATCTACGGCGGTATTCACGTCTATGGCGGATTTAATGCAGCTGATCCGGAGAGCAGGCCGGGCTTGCGTATCATGGTGAACGGCAAGACCTGCGAGGAAAACTGGGCGGACCAGTCCGGTATCGGTACCGTCTCCGGCACGGAGATTGCTTCGCAGTGGGATTTTCAATACAAGACCATCCTCACCGGTAACCACTCCTCTTCGGCTCCTACCTTTACCTTCGACTCCATCCGCGGCAAATATACGACTGCGTATGCCGCCAGCTCGTACCACGTCGTTTGGTTTGCTACCAACGGCATCTGGCCGGCTACCGATGATCTACTGAAGAACCACTATAAGCCGTTACAGTATCCGGCGTCGATAGACGGCTGCGTCATCTCGTCGGGTAATGCCTCCAGTCGCAATATCAACCTCCGTGAGCATACGGGCTACGGCGGCGGCGTATATATGGTAGGTAACTCCAGTATGCGCGGCTGTATCGTGGAGCGCTGCTCGGCGAACATGCGAGGCGGCGGAATCTACGCGGATGGCGGCGGTACGATCGAGTTCTGCTATATCCATACGTGTCAGTCTGCGGGTATCGGTGTATATCAAGGCTACGGCGGCGGTGTATGTATCGATCATGAGGGTTCGGTAGGGCATTGCCAGATCACCTCTTGCGCGTCCCGATGCGGCGGCGGTATCTTCATCAGCCATGTGCCGGAGGATTATCCTACTACCGGCGAGCCCGCTATCGACGGAATCAGCAATTATTCCCCGTACGCAACGGCTTGCGTAGTCAATAATAATACGACCAACGCCGAAGGCGCCGGTATCTATCTGGCGGAAGGAGGTACGGTCAACCACTGTACCGTAACGGCGAATAACTGTATGGGTCCGGATGTGACTTATTACGGTCGTCGTCATGGCCGTACCGGCGGTATCTATGTCCGTAACTGCGGTCAGATATTCAACTCCGTTTTCTGGGGTAACCGCTGCGACGTCAATAATGATATCCAGTTTGCTTCCGTGCGTCAGAAGACCGGTGTTGCGGGCTATGAAACCTTCGTCTATCACTCGGCGTTCATGAACCATGATATCACGGACTGGACGGGTGTGCGCAAAGAGAGTGTCTATTCCCTTGATAAGCAGAACATGCCGGTGAAGGGCGGCTCGGATAACTTCCCCTGTTTCTTCAGCCCTACAGTCACGCCGCTGAACTGGGATTCCGTCAATACCTCGGCGGGAATCTACGGCGCAGGTGTATTAGCGCATATGCGTCCGGTGGATTATCCGGGTCCGCGTATCTGGCACTTGACTTCCCACTCCTATCTGGATCAGAAGGGTGTACAATGGTCTTCGGCGATGGTGGATCCTCCGATATGGCTGATTCATGCGCATACGGATTATGGTGTCGTGTCTAACCCGTATGAGCCTGCGTCCACCTTAGGCGCCTTGGTTCGCAAGCCGGATAACATGCGTCATGCGTTGTTTCCTCAGCAAGGTCTGGAGGGTAGAAAGAACGCGGGCCTTATACCTACGGTCTTTGTGGATCTGAGCCACGAAGGTGATTTCGACGGAGATGGTCATTTCGTTACGCCGCCTCATTCCGGCTCCAGCTGGGATGCTCCGCTACATTCCATCGGCGATGCGCTCATGTACTATCGTACCTATCTGGTAGAAGAACCGGGCAAGGCCATCGGTAAGCGTGCGCACTATCATCTGCCTTCGGCATGGGATCCGGAGACCGGCAATCCGACGGAATATACCGACTACAACTATGTCCAGCTGCTCGTTAAAGAAGGTGAACAGAGTACCGCCGGACCGAATAACTACTTAGGGAAAGATATGCGTACCGCTTCTATCCGTACGCTGTCCCACATGCGTCTCTACGGCGGCTATCCCAAGACCCTGACCGGTACAAGTACGGAAGGGCGCGACCCGCTGAATCATCCTACGGTCATTACCGCCAATATCGCGGACGAGAAAGGCGAGGTAGCGTATGCCAACAACTCCGCGCACGTATTTACGTATGTGAACACCGAATATACAATCGTCGATGGATTCCAGCTTCTCAACGGTAATGCCCATAATTTAACGGGATCAGCCGTTATGGCAGGTGGCGGCGTGCTGGTTAGTAATGATAAAAATGTAATAACCGATCCATCCAAACGTATAGACATGGTGGGCAATGAGCTGCGTAACTGCCGCCTCGCGAATAACTCCGCCCCCAAAGGTGCCGCGATTTATGTAACCGGCGATAGTAAGCCAAATCTATTTTACACATGTTATGCCGAATTGAAAGTGGTCAATTGTATCATCCGTAATAATACCGCGGATTATTCCTCCGGCAATAATGGTGTTATTACGGCAAACGGCCGCGCCTTCATCGATATCGACCATTGCGATATTGTCAATAATGTCGGCTACCCGCTTCAATCGGATAATAGATGGTGGAAGGATGGTCAAACGTTAAACTTCAAAGGCAATATCCGCATAGATAACTCGCTTATCTATTGCAATGGTACGGAGGTATTGAACGACCGCTCCGCGTTAGCTGCAAATACCCCGCTTTCCGTAGATGCGTCAACGCAGGACTATATATTCGGTACCTATAATATGTTCGATGCCGATATCCAACTCCATACCGCCGATGAGACTCAGCCGCATGGCTTCTTCAAGAGCGATTTTACGGTTGACAAAACGAATGTGCTACCGCCAGGAATGCCGGATGCAGCGAATCATCCGTTGAATTTGGTAATGCCGGCGGAGAAATATAACCAGTGCAACCTCACGCGTACCGACCGTAATGCCTCGACATACCCTGTCTTCGTCAACCCCTCGCGTAATATCGGTCACTCGGTAGAGGGCGACAGACCTTTGTACGGAGGTAAGGTATCGTTCATTCCGCTGAATAATAACCCCTGCGTCAACGCCGCTTCTGTCTCTGCATACGGCGCCAATAATGTGCCGCGTCCGGAAGCTGAAGATTTCGACTTGACGGATTATACCCGCCGTAACTATGGCGGCGAACCGGATATAGGTGCGCTCGAAGATACCGACCTGCCGATCAGCGGTTCGGTCATCTATGTCACGCCGAATGGCGCCGGTAAACGCGATGGTTCCTCTTGGGCAAACGCCATCGCCGGTAATACGGTCTATGTACTGAATGACATTACCGGTCCTGCTTTGGCTACGGGCGACCAGATAGACCCGGAGCTTACTTGCGACCGTGTCCTTGACAGCGAGGGCAACCCGATCCTCACTACCAATGAGAAATACAACGGTGGTTGGGGAAAATCATGGTTTACTGCTATTAAAACAGGCACCGTGACCGAGACTATGGTTACGGACCGATGGACAACCGAAGTGGCTGTTTATACCGATGGTCCCCGTGCCGGCGAACGATACACGCTTCAGAATAAAGCGTTTTCGGAAGAGACACAAACCAATACTATAACCCCCGGAACTACGCCGACGGGGTTTGAGCCGGGCTATTATTATGACCCGCGATATCCGTATGGCGAAATCTCTGGCGCATCCAGGTTCTTTTGGCGCGCGAACCCCTTTACTGGAAGTTATGGTAACATGACTGCTTTCATTACCAATTGCAAAGCAAACGGATGGATTAACAATACCCGTGCAGAACGGTATGTAGGCGGTCTTCAGTATGCAGTAGAGAAAGCGTCTGAGGCGAACAAGACTTATCATAGCGACTCCGTACAAGTATGGGTGGGAGCCGGCAAATATACGGATTATAAGGGATTCGTTATGCGTGATTCCGTCACGGTATTAGGCGGATTCCCTGCTGGGAAATATAAATCCCCGGGTATAACCGAGCGTCAGGCATTGATGTCTAATGTTGTCAGTATTCCGAAATCCAAACCGGCAGAGAAATTCAATCCCGTGGATTATGAGACGATTTTGCAGATATCGGATACTGTCCCGATAAAAAATGCCAATGAATTTAATACGAACGCCGTCAAATATTGGGACAATGATTTGTCGCGCGATGAGGCAACCGACACACGTACGTATGCCTACAAGACACGCAATATCACAAAAACCTATACGTATTCCACCAATATGACGGATAATACCGCCAAGTATATCCAATTGCCGAAATTTGACGCCGGTTCAGAAATGCGAAAGTCTGAAGAACTTCATGTAGATTCGACGGAGTATGTGTATGGCACATATGGTGATAAAGACGTTTGGCATGTCCTCTATCCGAGTTCGCAGGAGTATTATGAGGTAAATATATCTCGACAAACTCCTAATCTTAAGATATTTGATCATGATGCTGACACCGTCATAAGTAATAGTCAATCATCCATATGTTACCGAATAGCTAACGGTTCGCTTACGGGTCTGCGTATGTGGCAGACACTTCGTAATCTGGAGGACGGAACGCACTATCTGACGCTGGATATGAACGGCGGATATAGAAATCATAAAGATAAAAAATTTGACATCACAACGCCCAGTAATATCTGGCTGCATATCCGCGATGCCGCCGGAAACGAACTAATCACTCCGGTACAGTTGAGATGTCATGGAAAGAATGGTTCCAACGATAAAGAAACAACGAATGTGCGTAGCGCTGCTTTCCGAAAGACCGTGCAGTTCACTACCTTAACCACCGGGGATGTGACGATATCCATAGAAGTGGGGGTTGGTACAAGAAATACATCAAGTAACAGTGCAATGTTTCCGACACCCGATGGTAGTGACCCGAATCCGATACCCTATCAATATAAATTTGATGAAGACGCTAAAAATAATCCTTGGAGCAGTAGGAACCCGAACAAGCGTGAGTTCTTTATTACCAATCTGGTGCTGAAGACATTGGATAAGGAGCAAAGTTATGGCCTCGTTGACTCTGTAGCGGTGGATAATGATACCATCGTGCCGGATCGGAAATCTCAGGAGGTGATAGAGAGGGATGTATATACGGTTACCAAAAATCGTAAAACGATTCGTAAGCGTGTGTTGACTATGCCGGATGTGTGTGTGCCTACCTATGGCGGTGGTTGTATAGATGCTCCTGAGACCTGGGGTCAGGCATTTAGTGATAATCTGGCGCATACCGACCGTGTGTGGGGAGAATCCAAAGATAAACGTAAGGCGACTACAATAGCCAAGCAGGAGGACCCCCATTACATAGAGTATCAAGAGGCGTACTGGGACGGCTTTACCATCCGCCACGGATTCCTGTACAATGAACCTATGTGTCATGGCGGTGGTCCCGGCGTGAATATGTACGAAGGCGGACACCTGTTGAACTGTATCGTTATCAACAATATCGCAGCGAGCGACCGCCAGAAAGGTGGCGGTATATTCTGCGATGGCGCTACCTCTACGATTGAGGGCTGCTTCGTGCTCAATAATGTCTCTACGTATGGTTTGCATAGTACCCAGGGACAGATATTTGCGGGCGGTATGTTCCTCTATGAGGGTACGTGCTTCAACTCCCTTTTCGCTAACAACTACAGTTACGGAACTGGTGGAGGCGTGGGCTTCTGCGTCGGTAAATTCTATAATAACTCCATTGTATATAACACCTGTGTCTATAGGGAGATAAACAATAAAATCAATGGCGGTGCTATCGCCTTGGCAACGAGTTCCAAACCGAACCTCTTCGTAGCCAACACTATCATATACGGCAATACAGGACGAGCTATCCGTGAAAGAACGGATTCTAAGTATCAAGGAACACAAATCATAAACCCGTTCCTCAACTGCTATGTCCAGACCGCAGAAGACTTCACTCAAACTACGTATAGGGATAATATTCTTAATTATTCAGATTATCCGGCGGGTTCCAAAAAATACGGCAAAGGCAATGTCTTGATTCAAGGACCTGCCACCTTGGCTAATACGCCGTTTGCAGCGGATGTTGAAGGTGGCCGCGTGGGATACGCCAGTGAGACCAACGATTTCCGCTTACGTATCACGATGGACAGTTGTGTCAACAAAGGTACGGAAGATTTCGCAGGCGACTTGCTGGATGTGCTGATGAACAAGGAGGGTAAATCCGCAGCTGAGGTAAAACAAATGGATATCTACAAGAGCGTAGAAGGAGTGGTGTTGCCGCAGAACGATGTGGCGTTTGCGAAACGTGTGCAGGACTGCCAGATTGATATGGGTGCGTACGAGTTCAACGCGGCGTACTCTATCAGACCCGATACGACGACTCATCCGGGGCAGGCAATTTACTACGTGACCTTCGATGCGCAAGGTGGTGACGCGTCGGCTAATTCGCCTGCGAACGCGGCTTGTAAGCAGAAACTGCAGTTAGTACTAGATGCGGCAGGACGATACAAGAATAACCTCATGACCCTGCCTATGTATAACAAAGGCGAGGCGGGTACGTATGTAACGGATCAGCCGAATAAACACTGGTCAGTAGAGGTTTGGCTGGAGGGCGATAGTACCAATAATACCGTCATCGGCGAGTACAAAGAATGGTACACGGCGACGCGTTCGACCAAGCATAACGTGGATAACTACGTCGATAATACCCTCGACTACTCGTTCATCATCCCGCACGGCGTACAGATCAAAGGCGGTTATACTACGGATTTCACGGGACGCGACCCGCTGACCTATCGTACCGTCCTCTCCGGTAAGATCACTTCTTCTACCGGTGCGGAAGGAAATACCTTCCACGTCGTGACTTTCACCAACGACCTCTTCACGCCGGATGAGGAGTACTATATGGACGGAGATAATCCGATTCGTAACCAGCTGGCATTCATGACCGATGAGAAAGACCGCGCCGTGGTGGATGGTATCTTTATCATGGATGGTCATGCGAACTCACCGGATCTGCCGGATCGTATCGGAGCAGCGGCGGTGGTAACCCACTACGCCCATATCCGTAACTGCGTCATACAGAATAATACTGCAGAGGCTAATGGCGGCGGTCTCTATCTCAAGCCTTATGCGCTCGTCAGCGGTACGATTATCAAGAATAATACGGCGGAGACCGGTGGTGGTGTCTATATCGAGGCGCCGTCCAGTCTGGATTCTCTGGCGCGTGTGTTCTCCTCTACGATATGCGAGAATACGGCTCGCTCGACCGCCGGAGGTATGTATTTCAACAATACCTACGCCCGCGTCAACTCGACGGCATTATGGCATAATGAGGCGAACGACTATGCGAACATCTCCGGCGTCTTCTCGCGATCCAGTGACGAGACGGATTACCCGCTGAACTTCTGCGCCGTCGAGTCCCGCCGTCTGGAGGGTCAGGGTAACGTAGAGCTTTCGCCGAAAGAGACGGAGGGTGTCCGGTGGGATAGGCAAGATCCGTTCAACGCTATCCTCTATTATCCGATAGAGATGTCCTCTACGCTCTCCCGCGCGGGTATGACTTATAATGAGTGGCGTAAGACGATGGATATCTTTAAGACCCTCGACTCCGTAGATATAGCCGGTGTGAGCCGAACCAGATGGCTCTCCGACGGTTCGGAGCGCGGCTACGCATGGAAGACCGATACGCTCGTAACGAAGAATAACGACTTCATCGAGATCGGCGCCCGCGCGATCAATAAGAACTTCGCCATCAACGTCAAGCAGGAATATGTGATGAACCGTCTGTACGTCATGCATACCGACCTCATCAACTCCGAGGCGGCGCGTGCCCTGCAGGATAATACCCTCAATAACGATACCGCGAATATGTACCGCCAGATGGGTTCGTGTATCCTGAATCCGTTCCACCGTCTGGGTGACGCGTTTGACTATATCATCGCCGCGCGTAAGGCGAACCCGGCGCTCTATCGTAACCGTGTATTCTCGGTCTTCATCGAGCAGGGTACATACTATCCGTATCATAACGCGTACGGCGAGCAGGACGAGGTACGAAATAATACCTTCCTTGTGCCGGAGGCTATCTATGTCATCGGCGGTGTCGATTCGCGTCCGGATGACCACCACTATGGTCAGGAGGGTTATTATGATCTGTTCACCGGTGCGTCTTATGGCGATCCGAGCAGAGATGTAGATGTCCGGATCAAACTGCCGAGCGGCGCCACCACATCCTATACCATCAATGCCGCTCCGCTGGATACCATCCGTCTGCGTGACGACCGTCACCGCCCGATGCGTGATAATAACCTCAACTCCGTCATCGAGCCGTGGGAGCTGGAGAGGCAGACGATCCTCTCCGGTAATGCCGTAGCGGGTGAGGACTTTACCCACGTCTATCACGTCATTACCATGCATGCCGACTCCAACCATGTCGGCCCGCAGCCGCTGAAGTTCCGCCGTATGAATCCGGCGCGTGAGGCCGGCGATAAATCGGTTCCGCTGCTCATCGATCCTATCCCGATGAACCGGCCGGATCTCTTTGATCAAGAGTTAGACCAGTCTATCCTCGGTCGTACCGTTGAGTTCGACGGTATCCAGATCACCGGCGGATATGCGAACCACTTGACGCCGGAAGATACGCTTCGTCACCCGTACGTAAAGAAGACCTATTTCCGCGGCGGCGGTATCTTCGTCGATGGTAACTGGAATGAAGACTTCAATGATCCGGGAGATGTATTGCCGAACGTGACCGAGCCGGCGAAATATAATATCCCGATCGTCGTAGAAAACTGCTTCTTTACCAATAACATGGCGGGTAACGGTGGTGCGCTCTACTCCAACGGTGGTATCTATGCGTTTGGTAACCACTTCACGCAGAACTACTCGCAAGGCCCGATGACCGAGCTGGATCAGAACTTCATCCCTTGGACCGCCGGAGGATGTATCGCTACCAACGCCGTATGCGATGTGGCTAACACCTTGTTTGACAATAACGAAGCACGCCGCGGTCTCTATCCGATTACCGTCTCCGGTGACGAGGAAATACCTTATGCCGATGCCCGTCAGGGCTTCGGAGGATGTCTCTCCGTAGCGTCACAAGCTCATGCCCGTATCGTTAACTGCCACTTTATGAAGAATAAGGCGGTGGCTTATCCGTCTATTTACAACTTCTATTCTAACAGCCAATATCACGATCCGGATTCGATGCAGTTTGCCTTCAATACCATCTTCTGGGGTAACGAGGTATTCGAGGTCGAGAGTCTGTGTATAAAGCCCATGAAGCGAGTGACTCAGTCTTCCATCCGGATGTGATTGCCAAACTGATGGAACTGCGTGCGCAGGGTGATAAGCTGGAGGGACTCTATTTCTGCTCCTATCGTAAGACCTATGGTCCTACCGGCATGAAGCCGACGCCGGAGGGATACCTCTTGACGAGAGATGAACAGCGCGCCTTCGTTGATCCGCGTCAGAAGCCTGTCAAGATCCAGATGGAGCATGGCTTCCCGGTAGAGGATTATGACAACCTCTTTACCTACGTTCACGGAAACAACAATACGCTGATCAACCCGATCAATACCGCTACCGACGGTCCGAACTTCAAGCAGCCTACCTTCATCGCCGGTATCGACGGTTACATGCAGAACGCCGACTGGCTGCTCGCCCGTATGAACCTGACGACCGACCAGGGCTGGGGTCACCTCAAGCAGACCGTTACCCGTGGAGTAGGGTACTTCCTTACCCGCTATACCGGGAAAACACACTACGAGACGTTCGAATTAGCTCTCGATGCAGCGAATATTGCTGTCGGAGAAGATACCTGTACCGCATGGAGCGTGCTGCCGGTTCGTGGTCTGCCTATCGCTACGTTTGATGATGTACAGGATCCGCCCGGTGCCATCTATAACTGGTACTCCAAGCGCTACGGCGCCTATATGTCGGATATCAACGACCCGCTGCCTATCAAGGACCAGTATTACATGGCATACTCCCGTACGACCAGCGATGAGGAGGTATCCGGTAACATGGACCGTATCTCCAAGCACCCGAAGACCGGCGAGACCGATGTCTATATCGACGTAGGTATATATGAGTACCAGTACGTCCAACTGGATATCAAGGGTCAGGAGATCGATACGATGTGGGTAGCTACCAAGGTGAAGGATCCTATCCGGCATGACGGTCTGACATGGGAGACCCCGACTACGGATCTCCAGACGGCGATCGATATCCTCATGTCGTCCCATAACAGCCATGATAAGTATGTCTGCTTCTTGGGCGACGACGAGGGTGGTACCTTCTCGCCAAGCAATGTGATCGATAACCGCCGTGCGTTTATCATTACCTCCAATACGCTGGAGCCGCTGCTGCCGGATAGCGCTGAAGCAGACCATGACTACGGCGTGAACAGCTTGACCTTCCTCGGAGGATATAGCTTTGACGTCAAGGATGCGCCTCGTGACCCGCAGGCTCATCCGACCATCATCGAGATGCCGAACATCGGTACAGCGGCGCAACGCAACCAGCTCTTCATCGTCGAGGATATGACACGCCAGATGGTACAGGCTAACTGGCAAGGCGAATATACCTCGCGTGACAGCGTCGTGATCCCGATCGTGTTTGACGGCATGACGTTTATCAACCCCTATTCGACGAAGGATCCTTCTTCCGATGTAGGCGGTTATAACAACCAAGGAGGTCTGATGTCTAAGAAGGGTGGCGCCGCTATCTATTATCGCTGGCAGCGGCGTTACGAAGGGCATGATAATGTTTATTCGCCTGATTTTAATAAAGCGCTGCACCCCGATTCGGCGCTGATAGACGGCATGAAGACGGTTCTGCCGAAACTCACGCTCTCCAACTGTATCTTCATGGATAACGGTGCGCGCGACGGCGTAGACCATAATGAGCGTTCCGCAGCGGTGCGTATTGACCACGGTGGTGGCTCGTCCCTCATCGTCAACTCGCTCTTCCACTCCAATGCCGGTGCGCCGGTTTACGCGCGTACCTATGATATATTGGAGGAGGAGAACGATCTGGCATCCGTGCCGAATGATGTAGTGATCATCAACTCTACCTCTGCCCTCAACGACGGTCACATCCGTTTGGAAGGCGCAAACAGCGAGGTGCATAACTCCCTCATCTGGCTCGATGACCTCGATAATGACACGACGATCCAGCTCCAGATGGGTGCATCCGATCAATGGGACAAGACGACCAACAGCGAGCGAGGCGGTATCGACGGCCGTATGACCAATAATGCCGTCTGGGGATGCTTCAAGGGAGCCGGTGCCGGATCCTATGACAACGATAATCTCGTGACCGAGAACAGGAATCTGACTAACGGTCCGGGCTTCGTGCTGCCGTTTGTGGCGGCTTCAACCTCCGAGCAACGCCGTGAGCGTAGTTTCCGTCTGAATCCGTCTCTGATAACCCATGAGAAAGCGGATACGACCCTCTATCGCAACCGCGTCTTCTTCCGTGTTTATCCGGATACCTGTGCCGAGACGCATAATAAGTATTGGCGTCGCTCCAACGGCTTCAAGTCCACCTTTATCACGACTCTCGCAAACGACTCCGACTTGGCTGCCAAGCCGCGTCTTTCGGGTAACGGAATGGAGCGTGGCGCATACGAGTGTCTCGCTACCCTCCAACGCGTCCTCTACGTCCAGCCTACGCTCGTCGATGCGGGAGACGGCTCGTCTTGGGAGCATCCGTTCGGTCAGGGTCAGCTGCAAAACGCTATCGATGCCGCGGCCGTATATAACTACCTGAATCAGAATGCCCCCAATAGAGAGGATAAGAAGGCGTACGTCTTTGTCAAGGGTTCGTATGACTCACGCGATCATACGGATTTGCAGGCGCGCGACGGCGTGTTCGTCTATGGTTCGCTGCCTACTACCTTCAATGATACAGCTGCTATCGATCCGGATTCGAAGCAGTTCACCAATGCCGAGTGCCAGCGCTTCGTTAACTACGTACGCGCTTCCTCTACCGGCGTTGCTTCGCCGAATGCTACGCCGACGCGTATCAACTCGATCCACGTTGAGGGCGATGATTTCGAGACGGGCTTCCTGCTCGATGGATTTATGATTACCAACCCGGATGCCACCCTGCATGCTTCGCCGGTGATCCTCAACAACGAGATGACAGCCATCCGTAACTGCCTCATTACCGATAATAAGGTAACGGATGTACCGGTAGTGGATGTTACCCGGGGTCTGCTCTATAACAACCTCATTTATGGCGACTCGGCTTCCGCAATCGTCAAGGTAGGCGCACATGGATTAGCGCTGAATAATACGATTATCTCCGACAATGCAGCGGTAGAGCCGATGGATGTGACCGAGGCCGTTCCCGGTGCAGTAGTGAATAATATTGCTCTCAACTCTAAACTCTCATCTCTCAACTGTTTCGCTCCGTATTTCACGGACCGGACGCCTTATAACTTGCCGGATTATCTGACGGAAGACAAGCCGCTTTCCTACCAGCTCCATGAGCATAGCGCATATATCCATGCCGGCACGGACGACCAAGCGTTGGGGGCTGTCTATGCCTCCTACATAGCCGATAGTACCATCGCTTTCCGCTACGACCGCGACGTGCTCGGTAACCCGAGAAAGATCGGTACAGGTGTCGATATGGGTGCGTTAGAGACCTGGAAGGTAGAGAAGAAAGGCTACCGTGAGGTCACCGCCCGGACCAATAAGGTAGGATCGGAGAGTACGGTAGATGAGAATAAGTTCTACGCTTTCCTCGAGAACTACGGCGGTAACGACTACCCGCATCCGGGATCGGTGGTTTACCTCATGGATAGCGCTGCTATGAGTATGCAGTATGAGGCCCTTCCGGACTTCGTGGATCTGAAGACCGGTCTCACGCCTTTTGCCCTCCGTCCGGGATATATGCTCCTCAAGTCCGGCGCTTCGTTCTACGGCAACGGCCATACCGTACAGATGAACTACCTGGCGGCGGAGAAACGGTTTAAGAACCAGCGTTACTCGATGACCTCCTTCCCGTTCAACTACTCGGCGGCGGATATCACCGTCTCCGGCTACGATGCAGGGAAAGACTCGTTAATCCTTCTGCCTTCGCCTTTCACCTTCAATACCTACCAGTATGCAGGCGCAGCGCGTTCGGCGAAGGATTATGTCTTCCAGCCTACTAACTCCTCGCTATGGCACCCTGTCGATACGCTCAATCGTACCGCTACCGACGGATACCTCATGGATTTCGGTGCTGTCACCGATACCGTCCTCCGTTTCAATGCCTTCGCCCCCAACCCCGGTGAGTATATTTATACCGAGGATGGCGATGACAAGACGGTTAAACTCACCCAGTACGATCACCGCCAAGGCGGTACGGGCTCGTCGCTGGACTTCACGACCCAGGAGAACATGGGATGGAATATGAAGGGTCTGCCGTGGCTCGTGTCCTACTACCGTACCGATACGATTATATGGGCGGGTAACTTCGTAAGACAGATGTATATCCCGCATGTCATCTATCAGATGGACGGAAGTATGAAATACGGTATCGCGGGCGATCAGGCTTATACATCCCGTTCGTGGGATAGGGGTACGACCGTCTCGATGGGTAGTGCTTTCCTTACCCAGACGGCTACGCAGAGCGATCGCGAGACGGTGGTCTTCCATATCCCGTACTACGACCAGAATAAGAAAGTGGCTCGTCCGGTGATAGACCTCTCCGCGTCCACGCCGCAGGTAGCTCATGCACCGATGCGAAAAGCCGCTCTCGGTAACCGTACCGTGACGGAGGTAGCCGATATGCTGACCCTCATGCCGGATTCCGCTGCATCCAAACGGGTACAGTATGCTTACGGCCGGGACGGTATCAAGTGGAATGCTAACGACAGCCTGCCGCAGATGTATGTACTGGATAACAAGGGTCTGTCCCGTATCTCGCTGCTCGGCGCAGCGCCGATAGAGGTGGATATACCTGTGGGCGTGAAGGTGCCGGCGAACTACGACGGCTATAACTTCACCTTCCGCCTGCCGTCCAAGGAGGCGTTTGAGAACTATCCGTCCGTATGGCTGATTGACTACGAGAAGAAGAGCTATATCAACCTCAAGGATGAGGACTACGAGGTACCGCTCGCTACCGGCGAATATACCAAGCGCTTTGCGATCCGTATCGGCGCCCTGCCGCGTAACGCTACTTCGACTCAGAAGAAATATACCGTCTATATGTATCGCGGTACGCTCTATATCCGCGGCTTGCAGACCGGCGACCGGATTACCGTCTATTCGCCGTCAGGACAACTCGTCCAGACAGCTGTCGCCGACGGATACGAGTACTCCTCGCCGATGCTCTACCAGACCTCGTATATCGTACGGGTCAACGACGAGACGCATAAAGTGCTTTAGTGAATGAGGCTGATGGCCTTTAAGGTCAATCGGGATAGGGCGTAGTTATCCAACTCGTCCCATCGGATAGCAAGAGTGCCGGGTATCTCCGGCATTTCTTGTACTCTATGTATAAGGAAACGCGCATGTATGCGCTGGTGCGAGAGCACGTGCGAGATTTCGCAGACCGGCTTCGCCTGACAGAGCAAAGACCACTCCGTTGACAGACCGCTTTCGCTGACAGACTCCTCGCAGGGAAACTCATAGAGGTGATACCAGATGTCCTTCGGGTTCTCGCGGCGTTGAATAAGGGTAATTGGGGAGAGGTTACCGGTTACGGGGGCAAGGTAGATATGGTACGTGAACCATCTGTCGCGGACTTTGGGACGAGGTTTTCGTATAGGAAGCAAGTCGGCCGTGCCGTGCGCATGAGCCGCGCAGAAATCCTTCAGCGGACAGGTTTCGCATGCGTCGCCTAATACCGGCGTGCAGTAGAGCGCACCAAACTCCATGATTGCGGAGTTGAAAAGTCTAGGATGATCCTTATCCAATAGATCTTCGATTCGCTGATGGAAGAGCTTTTTGCCTGCTGTGGTGTCAAACGGCTCGTCGATATCCATGAGCCGTGCTACCACCCTATAGACGTTTCCGTCCATCGCCGGATAGGGAAGATTGTACGCAAACGAAGCGATTGCTCCGGCGGTATAATCGCCTATACCGGGTAGCGAACGGATCTCCTCAAAAGCCTTTGGGAAAAAATAATCTTGCTGTGCACCGCTTTCGACTTTCGACTTTTGACTTTCTACTATCATCTGCGCCGCCTTATGCAGATTCCGCGCGCGGCTGTAGTAACCCAAACCCTGCCACTCGCGCAAAACTTCCGCTTCATCCGCCTCAGACAGTGCTTTGACAGTAGGCCAATGGTCCAGGAATCGTCGGTAATAATCCAACCCTTGGGCCACTCTGGTCTGCTGTAAGATCACCTCGCTTAACCATATTGCATACGGATCCTCCGTCTCCCTCCAAGGGAGAATGCGCTTGGAAGACTCATACCATGCGTATAAATGGCTATATATGAGTGTTTTGTCCTGCATTTTGACCGTTAAAATCACCTAAATGACTGATTTTGAGCACAAAAATACAAAAAAATTTGCACATGTCAAAATAATTTTGTAATTTTGCCGCGTTTTTTCGCCGATGGAGATAATTTTTAGGAAAACAGGCGGAATTTGGAATCGGAAATTTAGATTAAATCAAGGATATATGACAAAAGCAGAACTCATTACAGAAATTGCAATCTCTACGGGATTAGATAAGACCACGATTAGCATGGTAGTAGAGAAGTTTATGAGCAATGTGAAGAAAACCATGTCAAAGGGAGAGAACGTTTATCTCCGTGGATTTGGTACGTTCCTGTTGAAGGAGCGCAAGGACAAAGTTGCTCGGAATATTACTGCGCGCTCGACGGTCTTCGTACCGGGTCATAGCGTGCCGGCTTTCAAACCCGCTGCAGAGTTTAAAGAGGCAGTGGAGAAGACCAAGCCGATTAAGAAAGACTAAAATCAATAACAGTATAATAACCATTTAATTAATTTTATTCATTATGCCAAACGGAAAGAAGCATAAGAGACATAAGATGTCTACGCACAAGCGTAAAAAACGCCTGCGTAAGAATCGTCATAAGCATAAGTAATTGACGATTGCTTTTTAGCTTTGTGGCGCTAAGCTTGCTCAGGTGTGGGCGAGTTTGCCACAAGGCTTTTTTGTTTATTTTTTTAATCCTTTCAAGTATGAAAAGCGAATTGATTGTGGACGTACAGCCGCAAGAGATAGCTATCGCGCTGACCGAGGATGACCGTCTGCAGGAGGTGAACCGTGAGAAACGGAATCAGGATAACTTCGCGGTGGGAAATATCTACTACGGTAGAGTGAAAAAGGTCATGCCGGCGCTCAATGCAGTCTTCGTGGATGTAGGTCATGAGAAAGAAGCTTTTCTGCATTATTTGGACTTAGGTTCTCAGTTTCGTACGTTGCATGCCTATGTTACCAAAGCCGTGTCAGACCGGAGAAAGATGCCCGTGGTTACCAAGACCCCGCGTCAACCGGAAGTAGGCAAAGAAGGACAAATAGCGGATGTACTCAAAGTAGGCGACACGCTGCTGGTTCAGGTCTCTAAGGAACCCATTAATACGAAGGGTCCGCGGCTGACCGCGGAGATCTCTATCGCCGGCCGCAATATAGTACTCATCCCCTTTGCCGACGGCGTTATGGTAAGTCAGAAGATTAAGCGCGAGGCAGAACGTCAGCGCTTGAAACAACTCCTGCTCTCCATTAAGCCTGCGGGCTTCGGAATCATCGTCCGCACCGTAGCGGAGGATAAACGTGCAGCCGAGTTGGACAATGAGTTACGATTATTAATGGAGCGGTGGCAGCAGACCGTCAAAACCCTCCAGCAGAAAGAACCCGTTAGCCTTGTTAGTGAAGAGATGGGCCGCACCCTCGGTATCATCCGAGACGTACTCAGCCCGGATTTCACATCTATTCAGATCAACGACAAGGACATCTATGACGACGTGCGCAATTACCTCGAGCTCATCGCTCCCGAGAGCGCCAAGATCGTAAAGCTGTACAAAGGCGAGCAACCTATCTTCGACCATTTCGACATTACCCGTCAGATGAAAACGGGCCTCGGCAGGACGGTCGGTTTTAAGCATGGGGGCTACCTCATCATCGATAAGACCGAAGCACTATTCTCCATTGATGTCAACTCCGGTAGTAAGAAGATCTATGAGGACCAGGAAGAGAATGCGTACCAGTTCAATATGCTGGCGGCGGATGAGTTGGTTCACCAACTGCGACTCCGGGATATAGGCGGAATCATCATCGTCGATTTTATCGACATGGACTCCAAGGAGCACCAGCAGCAACTCTACGACTACGTACGCAAACTAATGGATCGCGACCGCGCGAAGCATAACGTCTTACCGCTGAGTAAGTTCGGTCTGATGCAGATCACCCGCCAGCGCGTCCGTCCGGCTGTAGAGATGGAGGTAGAAGAAGTATGTCCTACCTGTATGGGCAAAGGCAAGATCCAGGCCTCGCTCCTCTATACGGATAAGATTGCCGAAGAATGCGAACAAGAGTACGAGAAGCACGGAAGGGGAATGAAGCTTCATCTGCACCCCTATCTCTATGCGTATGTGACGAAAGGGTGGTGGAGATCCTTAGCCGCTCAGTGGCGTAGAAAATACGGCATTAAGGTGGTCGAGAACCAGTCGCTCGGAATGCTCGAGACGCGATTTATTGCAGAAAAGTAAAAAAGATAGAGACCTTTTGCGGGTCTCTATTTTTTTATTCTTCAATATCTTCTACTTCGGCTCCGGGGATGTACCGTTTGAGTACTCGCGCTACGCCGGTAGTCCAGGAGTTGATGGAGTCGCTGTCCATCTGCAGGCCGCTGATCATGTGTACTACTTGGTCGATCGGCATGCCATACCGTAACACGCCGGAGATCAACCTCGCGTAGTTCCAAAACTCGCGGTCGAACTTATAACTCAATCCCTCTACGGTTGTCTTAAAGCCGCGGGTGTTGACAAACTGGAAGTCGTAACGCTTGGTGCCGTCTTCTTTGACTACTTTGATGATCTTGCCTTTCGTCACGGATTTGGGTAATGCGATACCCATCTCGTCATCCGCCAGACCGGTGAAGATCTCATACGGTCTGCCGTCCTTCAGCCCGACGAACGCTATCCATTTGTCTTTCTGGTTCTGGAATCGCACTACGTCGCATTCCAACTCTGCGGGGCGCTTCAAGAGCGTTGTGTCCTGTTGTATATCCATAAATCCTAAATCTTAAATCCTAAACCCTAAACCCTAAATCCTAAAAACTCACCTTGGCTGAGCAACTCGTCTCGCCGTGCTGGTTCTTCTGCTGGTATTGTACGCCGTCTTCCGTGACGAGGTAGAGCGTTTGCAGCTCTTCGCCCAGCATGGCTTCCTTCTGGTAGTTGATGTCCAGCCTTACTTTCTTGCCGTAGTAGTCCGGTAGATACGCATCGGTCATGGCTTGCAGGTATCGGCACGAGTTGCAATGCCCGTTGTAGTCGATGTCGGAATAAACGACTTTATGCGGTACGACGCCTGTCGGTTCGGGGATGGTGGTCATGCGGATGCGATTCATCTCTATCACCTCGCCGTCCACGCAGCCCTCAAACATCGGGTCATCGAAGATATTCACAATCTCGCGTTTCTCCAGATCCAATACCGCCCACACGCTCTTGCATTGCCCTATTAAAATCCATTCTTCCTCCCTTCCTTTTAGAACATTGTCGGGGTTAGGCTTATAAATCCGGAAATCACGGGTGCTGAGCATGTGTGCGTTGCTCTCGATCCAGGTCTCAAAACGTACCTTCTCACAATGCGTCGGCAACTCGTACCTCTCCACAGACAGCCGCGTCAGAATCCATGTCAGCCCTCTCGGATGGAGGTTCGCGATACCGAATCCCAAATCATCTGCTACTCTTCCGGCGACTTCCAGCAGGTAGTTCTCGAGGTTAAACAGACGCAACTTCTTCTTTCCGTCCACCTCCTGGTATTTGATCTCGTATTCGTAGTTATACTTCATCTCTAAACTCTAAAACTCTAAACTCTAAACTATTCCTTCAACCATCTATCCAGCCATCCTCTGAACTTGCGTTGCCAGAGAATACCATTCTGGGGTTTGAGCACCCAGTGGTTCTCGTCCGGGAAGATCAGTAACTCTGCAGGCACGCCGCGCATCTTGGCCGCATCAAAGGCTGCCATGGCTTGGTTGGCCAGAATGCGGTAGTCTTTCTCGCCGTGGATACAGAGGATCGGCGTGTCCCATTTATCCACGAACTTATGCGGGCTGTTTTCAAACGTGCGCTGCGCAATCTTATTGTCTTTGTCCCAATAAGCGCCGCCCATATCCCAGTTAGCAAACCATTTCTCTTCGGTCTCGAGGTATTGCATCTCCAGATTGAAGATTCCGTCATGAGCGATGAATGCCTTGAATCGTCCGTCATGGTGACCGGCAATCCAATAGACGCTGAATCCGCCGAAGGATGCGCCTACGCAACCCAGATGATCTTTATCGACGTACGGCTCCGTGCAGAACTCATCAATGGCGGTGAAGTAATCCTTCATACACTGGCCTCCGTAGTCGCCGGAGATCTCTTCGTTCCACTCCTTGCCGAATCCCGGCAGACCGCGGCGGTTGGGTGCAACGATGATATAGTCGCCGGCGGACATCATCATAAAATTCCAGCGGAAGGACCAGAATTGGGAAACCGGGCTTTGCGGGCCTCCCTCGCAATAGAGGATCGTCGGGTATTTCTTCGCGGGATCAAAATGCGGCGGGTAGATGATCCACGTCAGCATATCTTTGCCGTCGGTAGTCTTCTGCCAGCGCGGCACGACGGTGGAACGCTCGATCTGCTCATAAATATTGTCGTTCTCGTGGGTCAACTGCTCTAACGCGCCCTCGTTTCGGATGTCGAGGTGGTAGATCTCGTTCGCCTGACGCATCGAGTGACCGAGGATATATGCCTGATAATCCGCTACGTCGCCCAGCCCGAGATCGTGTTGTCCCTCCGTGAGTTTGGACGTCCAGCCGTCCAAGGTCACGCGGTAGAGTTGTACGGTAGCCTGTTTGCAAGCAGTAAAGACGAGAGACGTGTCGTCCAGCCACTGGTACTCATCAACGTTGGTGTCCATCGCGCGGCTGAGGAAACGTTTCTCGCCCGTCTCCAGACTCAGCGCCATCAGCCGGTTCTCGTCGCTCTCATAGCCGTCGCGCTCCATCGACTGCCAGGCGATCCACTTGCCATCCGGCGAATAAGAGGGGTTCGTGTCGTAGCCCTTGTTGTCGGACGTGATATTCTTATGCGCACGCGTACGTATATCAAATAGGTATATATCGCTGTTGGTCGAAACGGCATACTCTAAGCCTGTTTTTTTGCGGCAGGTATAGGCAATCTCCTCGTTGTTGGGGTTCCACGCCAGCTGCTCGATTCCTCCGAAAGGCTTCATCGGACATTCGAATGCTGTGCCCTCCAGAATATTCACGCATCCGCCAAGTTTGGCGGATTTCATTCGTTCGCCCTCGCCGTAGTATTCGGTCTGCAGCTCATAGACAAAGGGCTGCGGAGCAGTCTCGGTCCATTCATCCCAGTGTTTGTACATCAGATCCTCGTGCATGTGACCCGTTGCCAGCGGCAGATCGGGATACTTGTCCGCCGTCGTCTGAACGGTCTTCACCTGCTTCACAAGAATGATCTTGTCGCGCATAGGGGAGAGTAGGAAGCCCTCGATGTCCTCTGCGCCGGTTACCTCCACTTCCTCTTTGTCGCGGCGGATATAGAGTTTGCCGCCTTTGAGGTACGCCAACGCACCGCTGTTGCCGAACCATGCCGGCTCTGAACCTACAAACTCATCTACAATAGTTAATTGCTTTGAGTCCGAAGGACGGTCTTTCGACTTTTGACTTTCTACTGAATATGGATTCACAATCCGGATCCAGGTCGTACTCCGGTTCTCCTCCACGGAATAATAGCTCACGGTGTACGCGAGCAGACCTGTCTCAATGTCGCTCTTCACACTACCGATGCGACCCATCGCCCAAAGTCCTTCCGGAGTCAGACGACCGCCTTCAATCGTAATCTGAGGCTTCGTAATGGGAGCTTTGCCTTCTTCTGCTTTTTGGCAACCTGCGCCAACTAACGCCATTAATGCCATACTGATAATTACTAATTTCTTCATTGTTATTAAGAAAATTTGTGCAAAGGTACAAAAAAATTTGCATATATGCAAAATTTATAGTAATTTTGTAGCAAAATTTTATGTACGTATGAAGATTCAGTTCTTAGGCGCAACTCGCGAAGTAACGGGCAGTAAGCATCTGATTACTACCGATTCGGGTCATACCATCCTTCTGGATTGCGGTATGTACCAGGGCAAAGGAATGGAGACCGATGCAGCAAACCGCGATCTGGGATTTGATCCCAAGAAACTGGATTGCGTCGTGCTCTCCCATGCGCATATCGACCATTCGGGACTCATCCCGTATATCTATAAGATGGGCTTCCGCGGGGATATCTACTGCACGCCGGCGACGCGCGATCTCTGTGCCCTCATGCTTGCCGACACGGCCTTTATCCAGGAGCAGGATGTCCGTACGTACAATAAGAAGATCGACCGCCAACACCCGCATAAGGAGAAGGGCAAGACCTATAAGATCGAACCTCTGTACTCCCAGCGTGAGGTGGAGCAGGTGATGCGGCATTTTGTGACCTATAGTTATGACCGCCGTTTCCGTTTGTTTGACGATGTCCTGCTGACTTTCACCAACTCCGGTCACATGCTTGGCGGCGCCATCTGCTCGCTGGAGATCTACGAAGAAAGCCGCTGGAAGCGCTTGGCCTACACCGGTGACATCGGACGGAAGCATTGTCATATCCTGCCTCCGCCGCAACTCTTTCCCCAATGCGATTACCTCATCTGTGAATCGACCTACGGCGACCGTCTGCATGAGGAGCAGGAGGTGACGGAGGAACAACTCTTAGGTGTGGTAGAGGATACCTGCGTCTATCGCAAGGGCCAACTGCTGATCCCGTCTTTCTCGGTAGGCAGAACCCAGGAGATCGTCTATGTCCTCAACGAGCTCTATAGCGACGGCCGTCTGCCGCAAATCCCCGTCTATGTGGACTCGCCGATGTCCACGAATGCGACCGAGATCTTCCGTATGTACCCCGAGGAACTGAGCGAAGAGGTGCATGACACTCTGCGTTTTGACTCCGATCCGTTTGGTTTCAATACCCTGCGGTACATCACCGACATCCGCGAATCCAAAGCGCTTAACCACAAGGACGAACCCT
>ONIM01000066.1 GCA_900317885.1 uncultured Bacteroidales bacterium
CCGTTAGAGGCCGGTTTAGGATGGATCACCAAGCTCGATGCCAAGGATTTCATCGATCGCGATTTCCTCAAGGCGCAAAAAGCAGAAGGCGTAAAACGCAAACTCGTTCATTTCGAGTGTCTGGAACGTGCCATCCCGCGTAACGGCTATGAGATATGCGATGAAAACGGCAAAACTATCGGTCATGTGACTTCCGGAATCATGTTGCCTAACACCAAAGTAGGTATCGGTATGGGTTACGTCGAGACCGCTTTTGCAAAGAAAGGAAACATCATCTATATCAAGATTCGCGAGAAACTGATACCGGCGAAAGAGGTGTAAGGTGTATGGGTAAGAACGTCGCATTAGTATTAGGATCGGGCGGCGCACGCGGGCTCGCGCACATAGGCGCCATAGAAGCTCTGGAAGAGAAAGGATATACTATCACCAGTATAGCCGGTTGCTCCATGGGTTCTATTATCGCAGGTATGTACGCCGCAGGAGAACTGAAGAAGGCGAAAGAATGGTTCCTAAGCGTGGATAAGCAGTTGATACTAAGGATGATGGATATCAACCTGCTGAGCGGCAACTCTTTGGTCAAAGGTCAGCGCATCATTCACGAACTGGAGAAAGTAGTGCCGGATCGACCGATAGAGGAACTCAACATACCCTGTTCGATCGTAGCGTCCGACATGATGAATACCGAAGAAGTGGTATTCCGCTCCGGCAGTCTCTTTCAAGCTGTACGCGCGTCCATCAGTATTCCGCTTTTCTTCAAACCCGTGCAAATAGAAAACCGCCTCCTCATTGACGGAGGCATCCTCAACCCTCTGCCTCTCCATACTGTTACACGGCAGGAAGGAGATATACTTGTAGCGATGGATATCAGCGGCAAGGATGCGATGCAAATTGAGAATGAGATGCCCGACCCTATTGATGTGGACGGACGGATTGCAGCGATAGAAGCAAAAGGATTCGATGTACCGGAAAGCTTGGAGAAACAACTGCGGGATTTGGGCAAAAAGGTCGATTCCATCCGACAAAAACGGGCAAAAGACTTAGGTAGAAACGTCAGTTTCGTTTCTCTCCTGGATCGCATGAGCGACATGCAGATCCAGCAAAACACCCTGCTTGCTTTGCGCCTTACCCCGCCCGACGTGCACGCAGTCATGCGCCAATACGCCTATAACACGTTCGATTTTGACAAAGCGGAAGAGATTATCGCCGAGGGCAAGCGTATCATGAGTGAGGCGCTGGATCACTACGAACAGACCATCCCATGAAAGACCGACGAGAATATATCATCCGAAAATCCATGGAGTTGTATGCGCTCAAGGGTTTTCAGAATGTAAGCATTACCGATCTCCAAATCGCTCTGGATATGGGACGCGGCACCCTATATTATTATTTTAAGGATCAGGACGAACTCTTCCTTACCTGCATGGAAACCTATTTCTTCATTCCCAAGCAGCGTGCGCTGCAATCTGTGCCGGACACTGCCGGCGTAAAAGACATGATTGAAGCTATGATGGGTTACCTTGGATCGCTCGAAGAGGCTCTTATGAGTTTTGATACCAAAACCATCAATACCTCCAATGTCAACGGACTCATGTTCTCTGCCTGCAGCAAATTTCCTTCTTTTTCTCGCCAAGCCAAGCGCCTCGCCCTCAAAGAGCAGGAACTATGGCGAAAAGCGATTCTCAATGATCAACGTCTCGGGCGAGCAAGAAGAGGGATTGATGTGGAACAGACTGCTCTTATATTTGCACATGTCAAAAACTCATACGACTCCGCCCTCGGAATGGGGCAAATGAACTTTCAATTATTACGAAAAACCTATTCTGAATTGCATAATTTGATAAAAATTGAATAATTTACCATATTTTGAACGCTTGTTCGAAAATAAAGCAGTACTTTTGTAGCGAGTTTAAAAGTACAAGCAATTTATACTTACTCAAACATATACATATTTATGGCAACAAAACATTACTTTGCATATTTGCAAGAAACAATGGCTCGTCGCTGGGATTGTCTGGCGTTAGAGGATCTCGACGGCGAGAATAAATACACCTATGCGGCCCTTGCTGCAGCGATTAAAAAGCTGCATGTAACTTGGCAGGAGTTAGGTATCAAAGAGGGCGACAAGATTGCGCTTTGTGGACGTAACTGTGCTAACTGGGGATTGTTATTCTTGGCTGCGGAGAGCTACAAAGCTGTAGTAGTATCCATTCTGCCGGATTTCACAGCGGATGGTATATACTCGTTGGTGGACCACTCTGAGGCTTCCCTGCTCTACGTAGGTCCAAACGTAAAGAAGAAGATTGATCCGAAGATGATGAAGGGTCTGAAGGCCACCATCTTCATGGATGATATGACTATCGTAGAGTCGGATGCCGCTACTCAAAAAGCGTTTGACGGCGTAGAGGCTGCTTTCGTAAAAGCATACCCGGACGGCGTGAAGAAAGAAGACATCCAATTGCCGACGGATAATTTAGACGAACTGGCAGTTATCAACTATACTAGCGGTTCTACGGGCAATCCGAAAGGCGTTATGTTGACGCATCTCAACCTCAGTGGTAACGTAGAGTTCGCATGTCAGCGTATCCCTCATAAACCGGGCGATGCAGTTCTGTCAATGTTGCCTATTGCACATATGTTCGGACTTATGTTCGAGTTCCTGTATCAGGTATGCGATGGTGCAGAGACCTATTTCCTGACGCAAGCTCCTACCCCAACGGTTTTGATGAAAGCTTTCGCGCAAGTCAAGCCGTTTATGATTCTGACCGTTCCTTTGGTAATCGAGAAGATAGTGAAGAAAGGTGTTCTGCCGAAGATCAGTAGCCCGATGATGAAGGTGCTTTGGAAGACTCCGGGTGTCAACAGTATTATCCGAGGCAAAGTAAAAGAAGGTTTGGACAAGACCTTTGGAGGTAAGTTGCGTTACCTCATTATCGGTGGTGCGGCTCTGAACGGAGAAGTTGAGCAAGTGCTCCACGATATCAAATACCAATACTGCGTTGGTTACGGCATGACGGAATGTGCTCCGCTGATCAGTTACGA
>ONIM01000040.1 GCA_900317885.1 uncultured Bacteroidales bacterium
AAGTATGTTAAACCGAACTTCGACTAAAATGACTAAGAAAGAAATCCTGAAACTGGTGATCTCCGTCCTCATCGCTGCCCTCACGGCATTGGCGGCGGGGTTGGGACTGAGTTCCTGCAACGTCACCCGAACCGTCACGACGCGGTCGGAGGCATGGCAACGCGGCGACACCTCCGTCGTCATCCAGACTAAGACCGTCGAGAGTTACGACGGCTCACGAAAGTATTAACCTATTGTTAAACCATTAAACCTAAAATTTTATTAACTATGGCAAATGTAACTTATTCCGCCGGTATCGATCATGTATCCGGCGCATTGGCAAAACCCGGTAAGAGCGGTCAGCACAGCTGCGAGAAGATGCTCCTGGCTACCCACCGCGTAGCGGCAGCGTAGCGGCAACGACCAACAACAAGTGTAACCGTCTGTACCTGCGTACCCCGCAGAAGCGTACCACGCCGCTGAGTCCGAAGGAGCTGCAGATCCGCGCACGCTTCACTGCGGTACGGGCAATGATCGCGGCACGTAAGGAGGATCTCTCGAAGATCACCGACGACCAGATCGCTTTCGCCGCGCAGAAAGACCAACCGGGCGGCAAAAAGACCATGCTCGCATGGTACTGGAAAATTTGTGGTGCCGAGTACGATCAGACTCACAGCTAATCCCCGCGGCTAAAGCCGCACTTCGGAGCGTTCCCCTTATACATGGGGAGCGCTTTTTTTTTGTACTTTTTCTTGTGTAATTCAAAAAAAAGCAGTACCTTTGTGCCCAAATGCGTTTTATACAATGAAACTACGTGAAATAAGAGAAGCAATAGGCTCGCTGGCGCAGGTATCGGGCAATGATGATTTGGAGATCCGTCATCTGCTGACGGACAGTCGTCAGTTAGGTGCCGAACCCGAGAAGACCCTCTTCTTCGCTATCCACACAGCGACGAACGACGGCGCGAGATACATCCCCGAACTTCGTGAGAAAGGCGTGCAGGCGTTTGTGACGGGCAACGCCGTGGAGGCGCTGCAGGCTCTCGCGGCGCATGTACGAGACGGGTTCCACGGTACGGTCATCGGCATCACCGGTTCTAACGGTAAGACCGTTGTCAAAGAGTGGCTCTACCAGCTGCTCAAGGACGACTACACCATTATCCGCTCGCCTAAGTCCTATAACTCCCAGATCGGCGTGCCTCTGTCCGTATGGCAGCTGGAAGGAGTCGAAAGTCGAAAGTCGAAAGTCGAAAGACCTATTTTGGCGATCTTTGAAGCGGGAATCAGTCAGCCCGGGGAGATGGAGAAGCTCGAACGCATCATCCGTCCGACAATAGGCGTGATCACTTATATCGGCCACGAGCACGACGAGAACTTCGCGTCGCTCGAGCAGAAACGCGAAGAGAAGATGAAACTCTTCGTTCACTCCGAGAAAGTGATCGAGGACCCGACGCACCAGAACGTTCGCACTTGTGCTGCGGTGATGCGGGCGCTGGGTTACGACGAAGAGACCATCAACACCCGCATCCTCCATCAGACGCACGAGACGGTACTCAAAGTGAACCTCTCTGCCCTCGTGGATAACGTCCGTTATTTCCGCTCCAAACTCAAACCCACCACCAAACTGACCTGCATGGTCAAGGCTTTTGCTTATGGTGCCGGCAGTGTGGAGGTCTCCAAAGCACTGCAGGCTTCCGGGTTGGTCGATTACCTCGCGGTAGCTGTAGCGGACGAAGGAGTGGAACTGCGCCGCGCAGGTATCACCCTGCCGATCATCATCATGGACCCGGAGGTGGCGGCCATGGATCTGATTCTGGAGAACAACCTCGAACCGAACGTCTATTCCCATCAGTCGCTCAAGACCGTCATCGCAGCCGTCGAAGCGAAAGGATTGGAGTACTACCCGATACATATTAAGATTGACTCCGGTATGCACCGCTTGGGCTTCTACAAAGAAGATATGCCGTGGCTCATCGACCGTCTGACGCACCAGAAAGCCGTCCGCGTAGCGTCCGTCTTCTCCCATCTGGCGGGAAGCGACGAACCGCAGTTCGACGACTTCACCCTCTCGCAGATCCGTTATTTCGATGCCTGCGCCGAGACTCTCAAATCTGGTCTGTCAGGCGTAGCCGGTCTGTCAGCAGAGCGGTCTGTGCTCTGTCAGGCGCAGCCGGTCTTAAAGCATATTCTCAACTCTGCGGGTATTGAGCGGTTCTCGGACTATCAGTTCGACATGTGCCGACTCGGTATAGGTCTCTACGGCTTCTCTTTCGCGGGCGCCAAGTTGCGGAACGTATGCACGCTCGAGACGACCATTCTCTCCGTCAAGACCGTCAAAGCCGGTGAGACCATCGGCTACGGCAGACATACCAAGCTGAATGAAGACCGCACGATAGCTGTCATCCCGATTGGTTATGCCGATGGTTTTGACCGCCGGTTCTCTAACTACGGCGGCGAAGTATGGGTGCGCGGCAAGCGTTGCCCCGTGGTAGGAAACGTCTGCATGGACCAAGCCATGGTTGACGTCACCGGCGCGGACGCACGGCCTGGCGACATCGTCGAGGTCTTCGGCGAACACCTGCCCTTGGAAGAGTTAGCCGATAAACTCGGTACCATCACTTACGAAATACTAACATCCGTCTCCCGCCGTGTACAACGTCTCTATTTCTACGAATAACCTGAGTATCGGGTACCGGTTTAGAACCGGAGCAAGCCGGCCATTCGGAGAGGCGGTTGTTCAGCACGACCTCTCTTTCTCGCTCTATGAGGGCGAGATGGTCTGTATGCTCGGTCCTAACGGCTGCGGCAAATCCACCCTCTTGCGCACCCTCGCTGGTCTGCAACCGGCGTTGGCGGGAGAGTACTCGGCTATGGGTTACGGGTTACCGGTTACGGGAGAGGCTTCTAAAAATATTGCTTTGGTATTGACCGAGCGGTTGTCGATGGAGAATACCACGGTGCATGACGTTGTAGCGATGGGACGGTACCCCTATACCTCTTTTCTTGGCGGCTTGACCGACGAAGACGAAGCGATCATCGCTGAATCCCTCCGGCAGGTGGGCTTTGGTCTGTCAGGCGAAGCCGGTCTGTCAGCAGAGCGGTCTGTGTTCTGTCAGCCCGTAGGGCGGTCTTTTTTTAACGCCCACTCCGACGGTGAGAAACAGCGAATACTGATTGCCAAGGCGCTTGCGCAACAAACACCGATCATCCTCTTGGACGAACCCACGGCGCACCTCGACCTTCCGCACCGAATCTTAGTGCTGCGGCTGCTTAGACAGTTGGCGCATGAGCAGGGTAAGACCATCCTCATCTCTACCCACGAACTCGACCTCGCACTCGCCCTCTCCGACCGCATCCTACTGATGTCTCCTAAGGCGCAAGGTGTACAACTCGACACCGCCGAGAACCTAAAAAAAGCAGACGCTTTCACGTCTGCCTTTGGGATGGATATATTTCATTATTTGTGATTTAGGGCTTATTGGAGTCGTTCGGCGAGAATGACGGTGGGTTTGCCGGCAACACGGCAACCGATGACATAGGCTGTGCCTCCATCGCGGAGGTGCAGCTTCTTTTTTAACTGCTCCGCCGTCAGCGGATAATTGCGAACGAGGACGTTCGCTTGTTTTATCTCCTTCCCTTTAGGGAGGGTCGGGGTAGGCTCTTTGACCTTCCATACGCGACCCGGAAAATCCGCCACCAACTCTTCTGAACAATACAGGTGTGTATTGATATCTAACTTCTGCAGTCCGAAACGTTGCGCTACTAACTTATATGCCCCGGCTTTGAGGATAGCGGCGTTGGGCTCGTATAAATAGACCGACTGCGTCTGACAGAGCACAGACCGTCCTTCGGACTGACAGACCGCTTCACTGACCGACTCCTCCTCTCTGGTGAATGTGAAAGCCTGTTCCTTTTTTGATAGATCGATGGCAGTTATTTGTCCGGCACCGCCGCTCATCAGCAAAACCTCCTTCACCTCGTTCTTGATAGCGACCACATAGATATCCCACGTCACTTGCGATAAAGTCGTGACCGCTTGTGTAATATCCAACATAGGGGATAACTTGATCATGATCCGCTTTCCGTGTGTCAACAAGGCAGGCAATAGCTCTACGACATTCGGGGTGCAGTCTTCGAGACGGAAGACCTTTCCGCCGTAACTGTCCCGACGTGCCGGGTCGAGGAAGATGAGGTCATATAGATGATTGCTGATAGCTGATAGATGATCTTTCAAGAACTCTTCTGCGGTGGTGTTATGCACATATATCTCCTTCCCTTTAGGGAGGGTCGGGGTAGGCCTCTGGAAATTGTGCGCCGCTATGCGGCAGAGTTCGGCGTTCTGCTCCACGTAGTCGGTGTGGTCGAACTGTTCGCTTAAGAAATACGTGTCCACGCCGTAGCCGCCGGTTAAATCGAGAAGAGACCGTCCTGCGGACTGACAGACCGTTTCACTGACAGACCGCTCTGCTGACAGACCGCTTCGCTGACAGAGAGACGCTTTATAGCGTGCGGTAGCTTCTGAGGAACACTGCTCGCAAGAGAGCCGCACGGGGTACCACCAGTCGTCGATGGCAGCGAAAGTAGGCAGTTTGTCGGCAGTCCGCTCACGGCCTTCGACTTGCTGCAAGAACCACCGCCATTCCTCGTCGGAGAGGTGTTTGTATTTATTGCGCTGCAGCGCTAAGTCTTGTACCATGGTAATAAAAATGCAGAATCTCTTCGTACGAATGTCCTTCCGCTGCCATCTGAGCCGCACCTATCTGACACAAGCCGGCACCATGACCCCAGCCGTGACCGGTTAGAATCCATGAGGGGTTACCGGTTACGGGTGACGGGTTATGGGAAATGTCGAACCAGGAGCTATAGAGGCAGGTCTTTGAGAGCCAGAGGCGGATCTTGAGCTCTTTGCCGATGATCTCCGTGCGTTTGGTGCCGACGATCTTCAGTTCGTAGATACGTCCCGAAGCACCGCGTTGGAGAGGGATGAGATCGGTGATCTGACCGAAGTCAATGCCGGACTTGGTGCGGATGATCTCGCTCAGTTCGTCCGCCGTGTAGGTCACTTTCCAATCGTGAAAATCCGTGGTCTCTTGGTCGTAGTTATTGAGCACCAGACGCAATGTCTCGGCACTCACCCTGCCGCAGTACGGGCACTCGACAGACTGAATATACGGTACGTCGATATCTTCCCAGCATGTGCGCCAGACCTCCGTCTTTCCGCCGCAACACTTGTAGTACCGGCAGTCACAGACCTCATCGCCATACATGAGGACTTGGCCTTTGGTAGCGCGTACGGCTTCGACGGCGCGTTCGTTCTTAGCCCCATCGGGGCACGATTGTCTCATGCGCCTAAGTCCTTCGTAGCGCTGGCAGTGGTCATCGGCGCAGACATGAAAACCCTCGTGATTAGGTTTCTGCATCGCCCGTATCGCCCAGGAGCGGCTGATGACCGCGTGGGCTTTGAGCAGTTCCATCGGACTGTCGGCACTCATCTCCGAAGAGATGACGGAGCAGAGATAGTCCTCCAGATCGATGGTGTTGATCGCTACTTCCGTACCATCGGGGTTGGGCTTAATCTCCAGAGTTCCTTGAAACTCCTGATCTTCGTACCGATCCCAATGAAAGCCTATACCGATACGCACGTTCTTCAGAACGAACGTGTTCTCCCGCTGCTCGTACTCGATATGCGGTGCGGTTAATATGCCTACTTTAATCTCCACTAACCCTCTAATCCACTAATCCACTAACCCACTAACCCCTAATCCGAGCGATGAGCTCGAAGGTGCGCAGGCGGTCTTTGTACCAGTTATTGCGGTTCATGGCGACGATGTCGCAGTTGGCGTCGGAGTTATCCTCCCATCGGCGGCAGTTATAGATGACGTCGTAGATGCGTCCGATAGGGTAGTCGCGGCTGATGCGCAGACCTACGGCGTAATCCTCGCCGTACTTGGTAGTAGGATAATTGATGGTACGCAGAAGCGGCACATAGAAACCTCGCGGAGCTCCTAAACCGTTGATGCGCAGGGCGTTGTTGCGGCCGTTATCGTCCGTCCACTCGCGGTGGTCAATCACACCCGGAGGCAGTACTTCGCCTGCCATATTCGTCAGCTGGTACGTACCGATAACCATGCCAAAAGATGGTGTATGGTGTATGGTGTACGGTGTACAATCATTTCCCTCAAAGCAATCGATGAATCGTTGCACGGTGGTCTCGTCGAAATAGGTGTCGTCGGAGTCGAGTTGGATAGCGTACTTGCCGCACCGCGGGTCATGAATCGCTACGTTCCAGTTGCCGCCGATAGCGTGCCAGGTCTTGTCCTGCGCGATATAGATCAATTCACCATTGGCACCATTCAGCGAAGCGTCACCATTCATCAATTCTTGTATTTTCTGAGCGGTACCGTCTGTGGAGTTATCATCGACGACGATGACGTTGAAGGAGTAGGGAGCGCGCACTTTCTGGTTCAGCGCCGAACGGATGGCGTCGGCTATCGTGCGTGCGCGGTTCTTACAAGGAATGATGACAGAGGCGGTTACGGGGTAGGGGTGATCGGTTACGGGAAGCTCCTTATATTCGCCCGGCTTGAGGTAGGCACCGATACGTTTGAGATGCGCCGTCACACAGGCTTCCATCTCTATCTGCACTTGGCGGTTGCGGGGATCAACGTAGTCGAAGAGTTTCTCGCCGGACTTACGGGTATCGGTCTCCACTTCGTAATAGAGGTACTCGGGAATATGAAATAAGACCGCTTCGCTAACAGAACACAGACCGCTTCGCTGACAGAACACAGACGAAGCTCGCAGCCGCAGGTCGTAGAGTCCGGCGAACTCGTAGTCCGTATCCATCTGAGCGACAAGGGCTTGGAGTGTTGCGGTGTTCCACAGCATCACGGCGCCGAAATCGAAATCATCGCGCAGCGCGCCTATCTGGTAGTCAATCACCGGCGCTTCGGAGATCGACCATTGGTCGTCGGTCTTTATCTTGTTAAAATGGTCAGCGTACACCATCGTCGCCCCGCTCATCTCCATCACCTGGATCATGCGTTCTTGTCCTAAATAAACCCACTCGATGTCGGGTTTGAGACAAATCATGGTGTAGGGTGCAGAAGCTTTCGCGGCGATCTCTTTGATTGTCTTGGTCGGACATACTCTGCCCGGAAGAAAAAATGTATCTATCATAATGTTGTCGGGATAATAGAGTCCTTATGGTATTCTTTGAGGCCCTCAATGGGATCTTTGAGTACGGCACCCATCGGTAGTCCTTCGGCCTTCATTGCTTCCTCGAGTATCGGGCGGTAGTAATAGGCGATCGAGCCTATAAACCCGATAGGTGCTTCTGCATGGTACTGCACGAGGTTGCGGCGGATGAATTGTACGAAATGGTCATAGACGAGGTCGTGGATGCGTTGGTCTTCGATATGATCGGCGCAGAACTTAGAGAGCTTCGCCAAGAAGCGGTTGGGGAAGGGCTGGCGATAGACCTTCTCGATGATGTCCGCCATGGAGGTCTCGTATTCGGCGAAGAACGTCTCTTTGAGGTCGTCACCCAACTGATTTTTCAGCAAGTCGCCTACGAGCCGCTTGCCTAAGACTGCAGCCGAACCTTCGTCACCGAGGATATAGCCTAATGACGGCACGCACCAGTCGATCTTCTCTCCGTCGTAGAAACAGCTGCCGGAACCCGTACCGAGGATGCAGGCTACGCCGGAATGATGGCCGAGCAGCCCGCGCGCGGCACCGAGCATGTCGGACTCGACGGACACTTCGGCTTTCTTGAACACCTGCTCTAACGCCCGCTGTACAAACACTTTCTTCTCCGGCGTGCAGCCCGCGCCATAGAAAAAGACGTGGGTCAGCGTCCCTGCCCAGAGAAGGGAAGAGATCTGCGGCAGGAGTTGGTTACAGATGCTATTCTGCATCGCGATGGTAGTCTGGAAAAGCGGGTTAATACCGTCGGTGAAGACGTCCGAGCATTGCCCGCTCGCCGTGACGAGACACCAGTGAACCTTGGTACTTCCGCTGTCTGCTAATAGAATCATAGCTGTACGAATTTTTATTTAGCGCTGCAAAGGTACAAAAAAAAAATGACATACGCAAATGTATGCCATTTTTTTTGCAAGATGAATGCAGATTACTCCTCACCATCGAGGAAATCTTCGTTCTGGTCAACGCAGGAATCATAGTCCTTAGCGCTGTTCTTCTTGTAAGAATAGCTTGCAGAAGCGCCATACTGAGCAGCCTGATACATAGCGGTTTCCATACCTGCTACGACAGCGAACTCGGTACCCCAGGTGTACGAAGTCTCCGTAGCACTTGCTCCCTTGGTGGAACCAGACATGGTAACCTCCCAGCAGTACTCGGTCTTGTTGTCATAAGCCTTACCATTAACGGTACCAGCCTCAATGTCAATTTTCGGTCTCTCGCCGCCTTTGGAATAAGCGCTGGAGCTACCTCCGGATTTACAACTTGCCATGAAAATGGCGGTCAGCGCGATCAGCGCGCCACATAAAAACTTTTTCATTTTTGAATAGGAATTTTAAAATTCGCCGCAAAGGTACTGCTTTTTTCTGATATATGCAAATATTTTTTTATTTTGGGTGTGTTTTTTTTTGTGTATGTCAATTTTTTATTGTACCTTTGCAGCGGAATTATGAAAAATATAGATTTTAAGTTACAAGACGTATTTGCTCCCAAGTTGTTCCAGACCCTTCGGAACTACAGCCGTGCGCAGTTTGCTCAGGATGCGTTGGCCGGCGTGATTGTGGGTATCGTAGCTATCCCGCTGGCGATAGCGTTCGGTATATCCTCGGGCGTAGGTCCTACGGAGGGCTTGGTGACGGCGATTATTGCTGGGTTGATCATCTCGGTGTTAGGCGGCAGCAAAGTGCAGATAGGCGGGCCGACAGGAGCGTTCATCGTGATTATCTACGGCATTATTCAGGAATACGGTCTGGCGGGGCTGACGATAGCTACCGTCATGGCGGGTATATTACTGATTCTGATGGGCGTAGCGCATCTGGGATCGGTGATTAAGTTCGTGCCGTACCCGGTGATAGTAGGCTTCACGGCGGGTATCGCGCTGACGATCTTCAGTACCCAGATGAATGATTTCTTCGGTCTGGGCCTGACGGATGTGCCGGCGAACTTTATCGACAAATGGATCTACTACGGCGGGCATTTTCATGTGAACGGCTGGGCGCTGGCGATCGGTCTGTTCTCTCTGGCGGTATGTATCTTCATGCCGAAGCTGACGAAGCGTATTCCCGGCAGTCTGGCGGCGATCATCGTGGCGACTTTCGCGTTATGGCTGCTGAAGCTGTACGCTCCGGCATCCTGGGGTATCGCTTCGGTGCAGACGATCGGCGACCTGTACGCCTTGCCGCATGGTATCCCTGCGCCGCATCTGCCGTCGATGGAGTTGGCGGAAGGGGAGTCGTTCTTCACGGTGGTGCAGAAACTCTTCCCTTCGGCGTTTACGATAGCGATGTTAGGTGCTATCGAGAGTCTGCTGTCCGCGATGGTGGCAGACGGCGTGATAGGCGACAAGCATAACTCGAACACGGAGCTTATCGCGCAAGGAGTAGCGAACGTAGTGGTTCCGTTCTTCGGCGGCATCCCGGCTACGGGAGCTATCGCCCGCACGATGACGAACATCAATAACGGCGGTCGTACGCCGGTAGCAGGCGTGATCCATGCGATCGTGTTACTGCTCGTGCTGTTATTCTTGGGCCAGTTGGTGGGAATGATCCCGATGTCGTGTCTGGCGGCAGTGCTGATCATGGTGGCGTACTCGATGAGCGGATGGAAGACGATCGTGGGTTTGTTCAAGCATCGCAACCGGGATTTCTGGGTGCTGGTTATCACCTTCTTCCTGACGGTGATCTTCGACCTGACGGTAGCTATCGAGGTAGGCTTACTACTGGCGATGGTGCTCTTCTTGATGCGTACCAACGAGCAGACCCATATCCGTACGCTGCATAACGAGATCGACCCGAACGAAGATACAGAGAGCAATCTGAATCTCGAGCACCTGACGATTCCTGAGGGCGTGGAGGTGTATGAGATCGACGGCCCGTATTTCTTCGGTATAGCAAACCGTTTCGACGACATCATGAGTCACGTCTCCGGCGAGAAATACCCCGTTCGTATCATCCGCATGAGGAAGGTGCCGTTCGTCGATTCGACGGCGATGCATAACCTCTCCATGCTCATCCAACGCTCGCATAAAGAGGGCATCACCATCATCCTCTCGGGCGTGAATGACCACGTACATAAGCAGCTGATGCAAGGCGGTATCGAGCAACAAATGGATCCGCATAATATCTGCGCGAACATCCACTTCGCCCTGCGCCGCGCCGCGGACCTGATGGAGAGGATGAAAGTGGAAAGTTGAAAGCGGAAAGTTGAAAGTGGAAAGTTGAAAGTTGAAAGTAAAACAATATTAACCCCAAAATTTTAACACTATGGTAAAGAAATTTATCTGCCCGATTGTTTTGGTCTGCCTGCTGAGCGTAGGGATGCAGGCGGTTAATCCGTCCGGAACACTGCCGATCGTCTATATGACGACGAATAGCGGTCAGGCAATCACGGACAAAGAGAACTACGTACCCGGCACGGTATATATCGACCCGCTGAGTACGGGTTATGCGGCGTTGGGTTCGAGCAGCGCTCCGCTCACGGCGCAACTGAAAGGACGCGGCAACTGGACCTGGTCCGGATTCGATAAGAAACCCTATAAGATCAAATTCGACGCCAAACAGAAAGTGTTGGGCATGCCGAAGAATAAACACTGGGTGCTGATCGCCGGCGCAGACGATTGGTTGGGCTATCTGAAGAACCCCGTAGGATTCATGATCAGCAAGGCCTTGGGTCTTCGATGGACGCCGGGAATCGTGCCGGTAGAGTTGGTACTGAACGGCAACTACCAGGGTCTCTATTTCCTGACCGAACATGTGCGAGTAGATAAGAACCGCGTCAACATCCAGGAGCAAACGGACCTATGTACGAATGCGGATAGCATCACCGGCGGATGGCTGGTTGAGATAGACAACTATTGGTCGGAGAATAATATCGAGTTCGACGAGAATAACGGTCAGCACGTTATGGTATCCTTGGATGTACCGGAGGTGCTGTCGGCCGTGCAACGCAACTATATTGTCAATCAGATAGAGGCGCTCAACAACGCTATCTACGGCAATAGTTCGGCGGCATTGGAGCAGATACTCGATATCGAAGAGGCGGCTAAGTTCTACCTCGTGCAGGAGATCATGGAGGATTGCGAGAGTTACCACGGCAGCTGCAAACTATACAAAGATCGCGATAGTCTGGGTACAGTAGATAAATGGAAATTTGGTCCCGTATGGGATTTCGGTAATGCTTACGACCGCCATGCCGAGCGATGGATATACGAAGATCCGACGTGGCCGCAGTACTGGATCGGACAACTCGCTACATGGCCTGTTTTCCAAAAAGCAGTAAAGGAACAATGGTGGATCTACTACCATCAGTACAAAGACTCGGTCAAGCAGCAGGCTATCGATTTTGCAAACCTGCTGACCGAGGCAGCCAAGCGCGATGCGCAGGTGTGGGACGGCACTACCAACTTCCGCAATAACAGCAATATGGCCGACCGCCGGAACGATTTTATCAACCGCTATAACTGGCGCATCAACTGGCTCTACCAGCAATGGGGAGAGGGTATTCAACCTGTTACTGAAGGAGTAGAGAGGACGCAGATAGACGAGGTAGGCAGGAAGGTGCTGCGCGACGGGCAACTGATTATCCAACGCGGAGGAAAAACCTATACTATTCAAGGACAGGTCTTACAATCTGAATACTGAATACCGAATACTGAAAAGCAATAAACATATTTATTAACCCCAAAAATTTTAACACTATGGTAAAGAAATTTATCTGCCCGATCTGTGGCTATGTTCACGAGGGTACAGAGGCACCGGAGCGCTGCCCGCAATGCAAACAAGTTGTTACCTGGAAAGTAGCATCGGATGACAAACTGAACTTCGCCTGCGAGCATGTTTTAGGCGTAGCAAAGGACGAGAAAGATCCTATTATCCACGATGGTCTGCGTGCGCACTTCATGGGTGAGGCTACCGAGGTAGGCCAGTATTTGGCTATGGCTCGTCAGGCTGACCGCGAGGGTTATCCGGAGATCGCTGCCGCTTTCCGTCAGTACGCTTACGAAGAGGCAGAGCACTGCGCTAAGTTCGCTGAGTTGTTAGGCGAGTGCGTATGGGACACCAAGACCAACCTCGAGAAACGTATGTTGGCAGAGGCAGGTGCATGCGAAGACAAACTGAATATCGCGAAACGTGCGAAAGAGCTGAACCTCGATCCTATTCACGATACGGTACACGAGATGGCTCGCGACGAGGCTCGTCACGGCAAAGGCTTTGAGGGTCTGTACAAGCGTTATTTCGGTAAATAAATGACTCCTCCTCCGACGACGAGGTCGTCTTGATAGATGACCACGGACTGACCGGGAGTGACACCCCAGACGGGGGCTGCGAAATGCAAGCAGCCCTCGTTTTTTATTTCGACGGGTACCGCCGCCGAACGGTAGCGGATGCGGGCTGTGAGTCGAGATGCCGGTATGTCGGTATATCGGGATATAATCGGTTTGAAGGTCAGCTCTGTCGTCAATAGGTCGTCGTTCGTGCCGAGGGTCACGCGGTTGGTCTCAGCA
>ONIM01000017.1 GCA_900317885.1 uncultured Bacteroidales bacterium
CTGGCGTACGCCGTACGGTCAGATCAACGGTACGATTCTCATGCCTCAGAATAGCGGCATGGCAGGAGTACAAGTCAGCCTCTCGGCGGACGGTGAGACTCTGCGCACGATGACCACGGACGCTACGGGTACATACCTGTTTGACAGCCTGACGTACGACCTGACGAACGGCACGATCTATACCATCACGCCCACTTCGCAATACGGCGTATTCAGTTATAACAACACCTCATCCGGGATAGCCTCTGTGAGCTTGGCGGCGGACCGTGCCGTAGTGAACGGCATTGATTTCGTGAACACCTCGGCAGTGCGGATCACCGGGCGGGTGCTCTATCAGAACACGACGATACCGGTAGCCGGTGTGGCGTTTGTGCTCAACGGAGATACGGTGCGCAGGAACGGAGCACCGCTGTTGTCTGGTATCGACGGATCGTTCGAACTATCCGTTCCCAAGAGCCAGGTATTGACGCTGCAAGCGACCAAGGCAGGTCATGTCTTCGAAGGGGATGGCATCTTACGTCCCGTGAGCGGATCGGATTCGTTCTCGTTGGTCAAACCGCTGGACGGTGTACGGTTCTATGACAGTACCAAAGTGCGACTCGTGGGACGCGTGGCGGGCGGTAATGACCAGAGAGCCTTGCAGCACGGTTTCGGTTTGGGTAAGAATAACCTTGGCGAGGATCTGCAACTCGTGCTGATGCTCGAGGGCGACAACACGGCGCATATCGTTCATGACCCGGACGACCTGACGCGCGACACGATGCAGCAACATGTTTCCTATCCGTCTATCAGCGGACAGGAGGTAGAGACCCAAACGCTTTTCGAACAAAAACGCATCCTCATCCGTCCGGACGTGAAGACAGGCGAGTACGCCGTGGATCTGTTCCCGGTCAAATACAAAGTGGTACAAGTGACGGCAAAGGGTTACGCGACGCTCTTCCCGACAGGAACGGGCAGCGAGACTTTTGACTTGACAAACGCTCCGCTGACGATGACAGAAGACTCGTTAGAGGGCGTAAAGGTGTCTTATAATGCCGTTTATGACCGCATCTATCATGCCCCGGTGCAAGTATCGCTGACGCAACTGAACTATGGCATGGAAGCGGACGGTCTGGGTGAGACGCAGATCCAGGTCTGCGACGTCACCCCATCTGAGGACGACCGCGTGCCGCTCTATACGAAAGAGGCGGACGGCACGGTCACCTATCTATTGGGCTATCCGGTGTTCATGTATAACCGCCGCTACCAGTTTATGGCACAGGCGTTTGAAGAATACCTCTATAATAACGAGCCGTCCGGCGCGATTGACCGTGTACCGCTGCGTAGCGGGGCGGTGACGGTGCAGAACGGCATGAGCAAGAAAGATGAGCGCCGGACGTACGAACTCGATTCGAACGGTCGCAACAAAGCAATCTGGCTGACGGTGGATGATATTGATCTGCAAAGCACGGCTACGAATGCTTTGAAAACCGTGAGCGTGGCGTTGCAATACGAAGGGAACACCGTGGAGACGACGGCTTTCCGTGCTTTCGTGGAAGGTTCGTTCGTTCAACCCGAGGCGCTCCAATCGACCGAGGCGGATCTGGCGCTCTTGGATGTGGTGCGCGACCCGGGAGGTAACGGTAGTAGCGCGTACGTCGAGTCCGGCACTACGTATAAGTTCGCTTATACGGAGAGTTATCAATGGAAATTAGGCGTTGTGTTGTCGCCCTCGTGGACGGCTGGCGTCACGCAGGATATCGGTATTGTGACCATCCCTAATGGAGCAGGAACGTATATCGGCGCTACCTATTCCTCCAAACGCGAACTGACGTTCGATGTGCCGATCGTACACGAATGGAAATGGGGGTATAAGTATGATTATACCTTCACCACCACCGACCGTATCAGTACCTCTTCGTCGAAGAGTGCGATGGGTGTGGGTTCGAACGCGGATGTGTTCATTGGTGTGACTACCAGCCAGTTAGCCGGCAAAGCGAAGACCATTGCGCTCATTACCGACAGCCTCTATCAGGCTCGTCAACCGGCTATCCAATCGGGCGCGATGAAAGTGCTCCGACAGGGATTTGACACCTTAGGGAATGTGTATTACCTCGTTACGGGCGAGAAAGTGGTAATGGGAAGCCGGATCGGTAATACGTTCGCTTATTCGCAAGGGTATGTTCTGAAAACCCTGATCCCGATGTATATCTTACAGCGTCAGAACCTGCTGATGAATTTTGGTTCCCGCGAGGAGGCGCAGGAGGTGGCGGACGCAACGGGTGAACCGGTTTATTGGAATCTGCGTGAGGCACCGGTGAGCATGCAAGATACGCTCGGCGAAGGCGATTATAAGATGATTGTACCCAATAACGGCCAGGCTTATACCGACGAGGTCAAAGCCTTAGATAACATCATCTGGAAATGGATTGCGCTCGTCTATGCCAACGAAAAAGAGAAAGTGATGGCGCGTACTTCGGGCGAGAGCTTAGGTACCTTCTCCGTCAACTACGGCAATACGCTGACGCATTCCGAGACCTATTCGGCGATGACAAACTTCAACGAGATGCCGCAAAACTGGGGGCTACTCTACACCGAAGTGTTTGAGATAGGCTTTACGGGTGTTTTTAAGGATATTTTCACCTCTTTGGTCGCCTCGGATACCAAGTTCCTCAAAGGTTTCTCGAAGGAGACCTTGGGCAAGTCTGTGACGCAAGCCATCAAAGATTATTTCAATTACAACGAAAACGGAGAGAATATCGGAGAGAAAGACAAGACGGTCTTAGGTACCAAGACCAACTCGTCAGAGTTCTCGATGGGCTTCCAGCCGGCTTTTGCGTATGATTGTGATGACAATCGCAGTTTCGAGCGAACCCAAAAGAAGACCACCGGTTTCACGATCGCATCCGATGATCAGGGTGATATCACCGTGAGCGTCTATCGGGCGCGTACGGATAGTATATGGGATGAGTCGAGCGGAAAGGTTCGTGACAATACGGAGGCAGGTAGTTACCTGCTCTACGGCTCTCTGGTGTTCTTCACGCAAGCCGGTAGTTCGTTCTGCCCGTACGAGGGCGAGGAGCGAACGCTGTTCTACAATCCCGGTACGTTGCTCAATACTGCAACGGAGCATATCGCCAAACCCGAAATGTCCGCACAGACGTATGAACTGACCAGTGTGCCGTCCGACCAACGGGCTAAATTCCGCATCGAACTCAAGAACGCCGGACAAGTGGAGACAGGGCAGGGTGCCAGCGGTATGGAGTTCAGCCTTTCCCTCGTGGGTGCCTCTAATCCCGATGGCGCCAAGATCTATATCAACGGCGCCCCGCTGGCTCGCCCCATCGGCTATTTTATCCAACCCGGACAGACGATCAATCAGGTATTGGAGGTGGAGAAAGGTGAAGCGGATGATTATGAGAACCTGCAGTTGATCTTCGGTCCGACTGATTGTCCGAAGACCTTTACGACGATGGATCTGTCCGTTCATTTCCTGCCGGAGTCGAGCCCGGTACAGTTAGCTTCGCCGCGTGACCGATGGGTGATGAACACCCTCTCACCCAAGGACTCCATCGGTTATTACCTGCCGGTGACGATTGATGGCTTTGATATTCATCATAAGAACTTCGACCATATCGAGTTCCAATACAAACTCTCCACGGAGAACGATGACGCCTGGGTGAACCAGTGTTCGTTCTTTGCGGAGGACAGCCTGTATGCCCTCGCTTCGGGCAACAAAGCGATGATTGAGAACGGACGGATCATGCCGTTCCGCTTCTACGGCGAAAAGGATCCGAAAGAGTTGGAATACGACCTGCGCGCCGTGTCGTTCTGCCGGTATGGCTCGGGATTCGTGACCAAAGCGTCGCCGGTCATCCGCGGAACGAAAGATACCCGTCCGCCGATGTTGTTTGGCAAGGCGCAGCCCGCCAACGGCATTCTGACCATTGAGGATGATATCTCCTTGCGCTTCTCCGAACCGATAGCAGGCAACTGGCTGGATGAAGATAACAACTTCCAGATCTTGGGCGTGACCAACGCGACGGGAATCACGCAGACCACTTCGCTCTATTTCGACGGCATCACGGGTCACGATGCGCGAACGAAAGCACCACGCGAATTGGCAATCACCGACCTGAGTCTGGATATGCTCATCAAACCGGTATCGAACGGCAAAGAGATGGCGCTCCTCTCGCATGGCGATGAGCAGTATAACTTTACCCTCAGCCTGACGGCGGATAACCGCCTGAAAGTGTCCATCATCGATGACGGTGTCCTGCGCGAGACCAAACTATCCAAACCGATGGAGGCGCTCTCCACAACCGATTTCACGCGCGTAATTATGGTCTATGATTTTGACCGGCAGACCCTTCGGTTCTATGTCGGCACGATGGATATCACCGATAGCCCTTCGACCTCGTGGCTTCTGCAGAACGATGCTTTGCCTTTCGTCCTCGGAGCAGCGCTGGACGGCTCGATGCCTTTCCAAGGTAACATGATGGAGGTGCGTGTATGGACCAAACCACTCACCCCGGCGGAGATCAGTAATACGCATCTCAGACACCTTACGGGCTACGAGTACGGACTGCTGGATTACTATCCGCTCACGGAGAGCAAGGGATCGGAAATGAAAGACTTGGCATCGGGCGCTACGCTCTACGCCAACGGGCTGAGTTGGACGACGCCGCAGGGTATCTCATTGGGCACGAATGGTACACCGGTTCGTTTGCAACCGACGCTCTTCAGTCGAAGCGAAGCGGAGGACTACAGTTTGCTTTTCTGGTTCCGCAGCGATAACACATCGAGCGAGACCGTTTCGCTCTTCGGTACCTCCCTCGGCGATTCGACGACCATGGAAATAGAACTGCACAACGGCGAGATCCGCTATCATGCGGGTTCGGTGGATGTCTCCGCGCATGCTCAACTGACCGACAGCCGTTGGCACCACGTGGCGCTGATCGTCTCCAAGACTTTCAACAGCGGGGCTGTACTCATCGACGGTGAGAGTGTGTTGCTCTTCCCGACTTTGCAGACCGGCGCCCTCAGCGGAACGCAGGTTTGGATCGCTAAGGGGCTCAAAGGGAACGTGGATGATCTTTGTCTCTTCGAGCAAGCCTTACCGACGGATCTGGTAAACGAGTTCGGCATGCAAACACCGAGCGGAGAAGAGATGGGTCTGATTAACCTCCTTTCCTTCTCGCAGATCCAACGCAATGCGTCCAACGTCATGGAACTAGTCTTCTCGCCCAATAACCAACGCGTCTTCAAAGACCTCAACGGGATTATTGTCCACAAAGAGCAGATACTGCTCATCGACGATCTGAGTACGCAAGCGGATAAGAATAACGCTGCGCCAGTAAGCGACAGAGGACAGTTGACAAACCTGCCGTTCACGTGGAATTACCAACTCTCCGACTTGCTCATTAACATCAAAGCGCAAGCCCGGGAAATCAACAAACGCACGATGTACCTCACGGTACGCGATGTGGAAGATCTGAATGGCAACCGTTTGCCCTCACCCGTCACATGGAGCGTCTATGCCGACCTCAACAGCGTGCGGTGGAACGAACGGACGCATGAAGAACTGATCAGTGATCAGGAGAGCGAACATCGCTTTACCGTCCGGATCAGCAACCAAACCGGCAGAACCCGTCAGTACACCATCGAGAATCTGCCCGAATGGATGACCGTTTCAACGCCATACGGTACGCTCGGCGCAGAGGAAGAAAAAACGATCACCTTCATCCTCCTAACCGACCGCATCAAGATCGGACTGCATAACCGCATCATCTATCTCACCGACGATGAGGGACTGTCCGAACCACTGCTCATCCAAGTGACCAAAGAGACCGAACCTCCTTATCCGGGAGTCGATAAGAGCAAGTACCCGTTCAATATGTCCCTCTGCGGCAGGGTGCGCATGGAACGTAGCGGCAAGACGGTCATCGCCACCGATGAGGACGATTACGTCTATGCCTTCCATAATAACGAATGTGTCGGCATGGCGCATCCTAATACGAACGGTGAGGTTTATCTGACCGTCTTCGGTAATACCGCTATGGAGCGCAAACCGGTTCGTTTCCAACTATGGCAGGCTTCCACAGGCAAGATCTACCAACTCACGCCCGACAACACCGTCCTCTTCGCGCAAGGCGCTGTCCTTGGCTGCGGTTCCGGTGAACCCGTGCTCTTCACTGCCGGCGGAGCAGAGATGCAAACGGTTGCCCTCAAGGCCGGATGGAACTGGGTCTCTACGTATCTCGACCTGCAACCTTTTACCGCACAGATCAGCCGCGTACTGAGTGCCGCTCAACCTTGGTCGGAAGGAGATCTGATCAAGAACCCCGCAACACAGCATTTTGTGACCTATTCGGAGGAGCAGGATGCATTCGTCGGACAGTTCAATTACCTGCGGTATATCTACACCTATATGGTCTATTGTCGTGATGGTAATACGATGCGTATCAGCGGCGAAAGGTTGCCTGCGGACTCGATGTACATCACCCTGCAAGGAGACGGTCAATGGAGCGCTCTCCCATGCCTCTATGACGAACCGGTTACCCTCCGCGATGCACTCGCTGATTATTACGACCATGCCTCCGTCGGAGATATCATCAAATCCAATACGCGTTTTGCAATGTTCTCTGCCGATCGTAAGTGGGTAGGCGATCTGACGGCGTTGACGCCCGGAGAAGGATATTTCTTCCGCCGTCTCGCCTCCGGCCCGGTAAAAGTCAATTTTTATCAAGGACAAAGGGACAAAGTACCAAGTACCCAGGACAAAGGACTCAGGAAATCCGCCGCTACGAACATGACCATCATAGCGAAGGTGCAAAGTGACAAGGTACCAAGTACAAAGGGTAAAGTGATGGTTTATCAAGGCGATGACCTCGTCGGCATGGCAGAACCACAGCAAATGTCCAATGTCCAATCTCCAATCTCCAATGGCGAGGTTATCCTCTATTTCCTCACGATTCAGAGCGATGCGGCAGGCTCCCCTCTCCGCTTCGAGACCGAAGACGGGCAAGAGTTGTCAATTGTCCAATCTCAAATAATCTACCTCCCCGACGCCCACTACGGCTCCGTCGAGTCCCCGGTAATCCTTACTCCCTCTACAAAGGAGAGAGATGGGGGAGAGGTCTTCAAAATCATTGAAAACGAACAAATTAAAATCATTAGAAACAATGAAAAGTATAGTATCACGGGTACTCGATTGCAGTAAGCTTTCTTGGTGGAGTTCGCTCCGAGTAAAAAACTTCAGTATGATGGTTTTGGGCGCAGTCTTGATCATGGCTGCTGGTTGCAAACCCCAGGAACCCGTTAACCCCTTTGTTGATCCGGGTAACACACCCGACCCGCAATGGGTGGTCACGGTCGAAAACGACTTGACCGCCTCTATGACGGCGATCGTCAAAGTGTCCTTCGCCAACCAACCCGGTACGCTGGCTGCCTTCATCGGGAATGAGTGTTGCGGAATAGCCGAGTTCAAAGCCGATTATGGCTTGTACTGGCTCTATATCTCCCCTAACGCCGAGTCAAGCGACGAAGTGCAACTGCGTTTCTACTCTCCGGAATTGAAACGGATCTTTGAGGCTAACTCTACTTTCCCGTTCAGCAACTACACCCATCTCGGTACTCTATCCGATCCTCTCACCCCCGAGTGGACTGCCGAATAAAAAAGCGAAGCTCAAACTACATCATCCTTTGACATTTTGATACACCCTATGTTCAAATGTCTTCAACCGCTCCCTCGTGATGAGTCAGCGGTTTTTTATTTCACACTTTCACACATTCACACATTCACACAACTTTGTATCTTCTTATCTCGCTCTGCTCAACGATTATTTCTTTTTATAAGAAAGAGAGCAGGTCTGCGGGATGGTCGATGATGCGGGGACAGGAGGCGGAGACGAGGGTCTCGCGCGGGACGAAGCCCCAGGAACAGGCGACAAAGGGCACGCCGGCATTGGCGGCAGTGTCGCGATCGACGAGGCTGTCACCGAGGTAGAGGACAGACCGCTTCGCTGACAGACTCTTTTCTATGTCATAGACAATCTGCGGATCGGGTTTGCGGGGAATGCCGGTACGTTCTCCGAGGACGATGTCAAAGATACCGGGGAAGAAATGGGCGACGATCTTCTCCGTCGCTGCCTGGTATTTATTGCTGGCAACGGCGAGGTGTTGGCCTTGCGATTTGAGTGTCATTAACAGATCGGGAATACCCTCATACGGCCGCGTGAAATCGCAGTTATGGGCATCGTAATAGGGCACAAAGAACTCCCGCACACGGAGTACGGTCTCTTCGGTCTTCTCTCCTTCCGGCAAGGCGCGCTCAATGAGTTTATTCACGCCGTTACCCACCAACCGCGGGTACTCCTCGATAGGATGCGTCGGAAAACCGCAAGCCTCCAGCGCGTGATTGCAGGCATGGCCCAAGTCGTCAATCGTATTGAGGAGCGTGCCGTCCAAGTCAAAGATAATCGTCATCAGTACTTATGTTTTATTTCGTTTTGTTGATGCGTTTGGCTATGCCGATAGCGCCGGTAGGGCAGACGAGGCGGCAGAGATGGCAACCGACGCACTTGGCGCCGAGGATCTTCGGTTTGCGGTCCTCGTCAAAAGTGATCGCCTGGTGTCCTCCGTCGGCGCAGGAGACATAGCATCGTCCGCAACCGATACACTTCTCGCGGTCGATCTTCGGGAAGACCATCGTCTCGCGGTCGAGGTCATGGGGAAGAACAAAGTTCTTCAGTTCCTCGCCCACGAGTGTCTTGAGTTCGGTAACACCTCGCTCCAGCATGTAATGTTGCAGACCGAGGATGAGGTCGTCGATGATGCGGTAGCCGTATTGCATGACGGCGGTGCATACCTGCACGTTGCGGCAGCCGAGTTGGATGAACTCCAGCGCGTCGCGCCATGTCTCGATACCGCCGATACCGCTGATGTCGATATGTTTCTCGATGCCTGCGTTATGGAGGATGGGGTTGCCGGTTATCTCATAGATCATGCGCAACGCGATAGGTTTGACCGCTTTGCCGGAATAGCCGGAGACGGTCTTTTTCTCACTCACTTCGGCGTCCTGCGACATGGTGATGGATTTGATGGTATTGATAGCCGAGATACCCGATGCGCCGCCGTAGAAGGACGCCAGAGCCGGCTTACCCATGCTCATGATATTCGGCGTCATCTTCGGGATGACGGGAATAGATACGGCTCCTTTGACAAAAGAGGTATAGAAAAGGATCAACTCGGAGTTCTGCCCTATGTCGGAGCCGAGTCCGGTGAGCCGCATCTGGGGGCAGGAGAAATTGAGTTCCACGGCATCGCAGCCTGCGTCCTGCGCCATCTTCGCCAGTTCAATCCATTCCTCTTCGGTCTGGCCCATGATAGAGGCGATGATGATCTTGGTAGGGTAGTTCTGCTTGAGTCGGCGGAGGATATCGAAATCCACGGTATAGGGGTTCTCGGAAAGCTGCTCCATGTTTCGGAAACCGACAAAAGGCGTACCCTCTTTGCGCACGGCATCGAATCGCGGGGAGACCTCCTGAATATCCTGCTTGCAGATAGTCTTGTAGAAGACGCCAGCCCATCCGGCCTCCAATGCCCGTGCCACCATCTCGTAGTTCGTGCAGATCGCCGACGACGCCAGGAAGAAGGGGTTCTCGCAGGGGATGTTGCAGAAATTGATCGCTAAGGAAGGAAGAGAGGAATTAGGATTTAGGGTTTCGGATTTAGGATTTATGATTGCTTGCTTCAGCTCGGAAATGCGGATGGGCTTGTCGTAATGGATACAAGCCTTCTCGGCATGCGCCAGTTCTTCGTCCGAGAGCTGATTAAAAAGCTCAACGGCCGTCCAAAGGTTATCGAACCGCGCTGCGCGGATGGCGCGAGCCACTTTCTCTCCGCAAGGAGCGTCATAACAGAGCAAGCATCTTGCTACTTCTTCGTTGATATGTAACATGGTAAGAATGTATTATTCAGATGGATCGTTCGCATAGTATTATAGTTTTTTACCATCAAGCGAGTAAGATTCCCCATTGCGGATGATCGTTATGACTCCATTTTGAAGTACTTTTGCAGGACGATAACTATCCTCATTGTATGCAGAAGGGTTTTCTATACCTTGTGTTTTTCCGACGAAGGTACCCAAGTAATACGGTGCGCAGACGTCTTGCGGAGTACGGCCGGCAGTAGCAGAAGCGGTTTTGTTGATGGCATGGCCGGATTGGGTCTTATTCTCATCCCAGAAGCCGCGGTTCTGCCATGAAGGAATGACCGATCCTTTGTCTCCGTTTCCGGCTTCCTCGGGAAACCAATAGTTGATGCCATCGAGGTTCGTGAGCGGTTTGAGGGCATCGACGAGATCTTTGACGAAGGCGTATTGTCCGGCGACGGAGCATGGCCACGCATCCCGGGTATCATAATTGACGCCAGTAGTAGGCCAGTATTGGAAGTTATAGGCGCACTCGACGATATGCACGCGTTTGGCAGGGAAGAGGGTCTTGAGGTTATTGATGGCGTTGACGAGGTTATTCTTATCGGTTTTGGAAGCCACTTGCGCTGCGTTCAGATAGCCATGCCAGAAGGGATAGTAACTGAGACCGATGATGTCGAAATCGACGCCGCCGTTGACGAGTTTGTTATAATAGAAACTGTTATACCCGGAGTTCGTCGGGCGATCGGTATGGATGATGATCTGTGCGTTCGGGCATTCCTCCCGCACGGCATTGCATCCCGCCTTCAAGAGTCCGAGATAGCCGTCCCAGTTGCTGCTTGCGTCTTCGTAAGGTTTTACTTTGATGCCGCAAAGTCCGCACATGATCTCATTGCCGACCTGCACGAAGTCCGGCGTAGCACCGGCTGCATTGAGGGTATCCAGCACGCGGCGCGTGTATCCGGCTACGCTATCCGCCATAGACTGCGTATCAGCCCCCTGCCACGCGGCGGGAGCTTGTATATGCGTAGCGTCCACCCATGTATCGGAATAATGGAAATCGAGCATGAAGAATGCACCTGCGTCCTTGATGCGCTTGCCGAGCGCCTTGACATAAGCGAGGTCTTGACAGACAGAGGGGTTGGTGGTGCCGCCATGGTCTTTCTTCGTAGGATTGACAAAAATACGGACACGGAAGGTATTCCATCCGCAGTCGTTGGTCAGGAAGGTGATGAGATTAGAGATATTATTGCCTCTGACGTCTTTATAGGGCGAGTTATGTTGTTCATACAAAGGGAGCGCAGAGATGTCTCCGCCGACATAGCGTTGATGCGCATCTTGCGCCTGCACAGCGAGGCACGCAAGGGCGCAGAGGAAGAAGGTAATCGTCTTTTTCATGTATATTTTTATTAATTATTAATCTGCTTATGTACATAGAGCCCCGGGAGCATGGTCTTCTTGATACCATCGATGCAAGGACCGAAGAGATAGAGCGGGTAGGGGCTCCAGACGTCACGCGTCCATTCCACGGCATATTTGCGAGGATGGATATCTACGGAGGTAGGGTTGCTCTTCGGGAGCAGCGAGTTCGCCGCAGAGGTAAAGAAATCCGCATGCTTGGTAACGATCTTATACGGGATGTTATCCTCTTTATGCACCTTGATATCCAGCCCGTGGTACTGCATGCAGAAGGATCCTTTGGCAATCGTACTATCGCCGGAATAGGCTGCCTCGAGATCGGAGACATGAATAGCACAAGTGATGCCGACGAGGGGACGAATGAAAGGATTCATATTCTCCAGATCCAGATCTTTTCCATGAATAGAGAGTTCAAAAGAGGACTTCTTATTCATGTGGATATCGTAGGTAGCCTCGACTTTTCCTTTGGCTCCGAAAGGTGCTTTAGCATGGTTATGCCAAACGGCACCGGGTTTATTGGTGACATTGGTCATAGTAGCATGCAAGGGACCTTTGAGACGGAGTTTGCCGCAGTTGATATCGGTGGTATAGAGCTCGACATCCAGCTTATGGGTGACGGAGGTGACTTTTTTGACAGCGAAGGTGAGGGGTACTTTTCTGAGGAATTCCTGCGGTGTGACGAAAGGTACTTTGGGTGCGAGTCGTGCGTCTCGGATGACGTGCATACAGCGTACGTCGGCTTGTATCTCGTCTAACGTACAATCTTGTGCCAAAGCCTTCCGAATAGGGTTGAGTGGAGAGGTCGTAACGGAATTGAGTTCGAGATCGATCCATGTGACCTGCTCATGCAGGAGTTCAACCATTTTTTTATGAGAGATACAATTCCAGATACGCGTGTATCCGAGGTTAAGCGGTCCTTGGTTAGCGGTAGCGAGGTTATGCACCTCCATCTCCATCATCCCGTCCGGGAGGGCTATGTAAGCAGCAGCGAGGGATAGGGAATAGACGGAGTCGTTATAAGAGAAAACGGAATCCGCGAAGTCATACACCAGGTTATGACACTCCAGGGAGAGCGTATCGGCTTTCACCGCGAGCGGCGAGGATGTGCTATGGAGCTTCGCTGAGAAGCGGTCGATATCGATATGGCGCACCCGGAGCGATTGCAGCCAGACGGACGCCTTCTCGAGGGTCGTATCCTTAGGCAGGGTAGGGAGGAAGGCTTCGGGGTTATTCTCATCCATATAAATAACCACTTCGGGATCATCGAGCGAGATACCGAGGATCTCCAGACGACGATGTTTCAATAACGCGAGATAATCCACATTCCACACCGCGAGGGAAGGGATACGAATAGAGAGGCTATGGGTAGAGAAGGATATATCCTTGACGAGAGCCGAACCGGAGATGAGGTTGAGGTAGATATTTCCCACCTCAGCATCGGCATCCGGGATGTTCTCAAAAGCCTTGCTGACTTCTTTTCTTACCAGAGTAGAGACGATGATATCTGCGCTCAGAAAAAGCGCAACGCCTAAAGCAACGACGGAAAAGAGAACCCAGAGGGTGATCTTAACTGATTTTTTCATAGCATAATCTCCATTAAAGGAATTCGTACAAAATCCCGCTCCTGCCAGAGAGGATGAGGGAGGGAAAGCAACCAGAGGTTGCTCGTTTGTGATTTATGATTTGAGATTTGTAATTTAATCTCGTTATTCTCCTTATCAAAAGCACGAATCAGATCGATATCTATCGTACGATCGTGGTAGATGCCGTCAATGGACTTCTGCGTGCGTCCGAGGGCTTGCTCAATCGATTGCGTAGCACGGAGCATCTCAAGAGGTTCCAAAGCGGTCTTAACGGCGCAGCAGAGGTTGCAGAAAGGATTAGGGCTGTCAAACCCCCAAGGTTCGGAATAGAAGAGAGAGGAGCATCGAAGAACCGGACCTATCTGAAGGCCGATCATCTCTATCGCTGAACGGAGTGTCTGCTCGCGATCACCGATATTACTGCCCAGAGAAAGATAGTAAAGCATGTGTAGCTTTGACCATTAGCGGATAGACGACTGAGGTCTTAACGACCGGCGCATCGTCGAGGTAATGAAGGCTGTCATTGGTCCGATCCATAATAAAGACCGCGACAAGCACAAGAAGACCGTATTTCGCTAACCCGAAGGCTCCTCCCAGGATGCGGTTAGCCCAACCCAGATGAATCGCACGGATGAGTTTATAGATCCACTTCGCCAAGATAGACAAGACAATCGCTATTGCCAGAAAGAGCAGGGTATAAGCCACGACGTCACACACCCCATGCGGCCATGCAAACTGCGCGAGCAGAAAAGCCGAGAAAGGTGCTGCCCATAGTTTGGCACCGACCACTCCGAGTACCACCACCACAATGGCGATGATCTCGGAGATGAGTCCGTGCATCAGACCTCTCACGAGGCCTACAATCAGAGGCAGAACCAATATGACGTCCAGCCAGTTCATCGATTATTTATCGTTAGGATCGTACTCCATGGGTATCCAAGGCGTACCGTCGGCTTTCGCCATCTTGATATCGTACACTACAGGCGAGCATGCGATATTCTCCGCAGAAATACCCCGCGGAGTAACGGACCACTCATAGCCGTCCAGCATTTTCTTGCCATCGAAGGAGAGGTTCTCCGCCTTATCCTCGTACCATCCGAGGATACCGGTTATCGTTCCGGAATAGTCCGGGCAGTGGGTCACACCCTCTTTGTCGGCTCCCGGGAGATAGAAGAAAGCAAACTTCGCATACTCGGAGCAGGAGCACATGATGGAGTTGGTACCATCCGAGACGAGACGGCTTTGCGGATAACCGATATTGGTAGTAGTAGGCGCAAAGACATTGGCGTTAGAGGACGAATCGGGGTGCTGCGTATCGCAATAAGCAAGCGTACCGTTATTGTCATATTGTCCGGTGAAATGTACACCTTTAATAACGACGAGGCGTCCGTCCTGCTTGCGGATCTTATGGATCTCGGTAGCGATATTATTATAGTTCGGCTTGCGCACGATTTCCGTATAGAGTTGCGCGAGGGTTAGGGTGTCATATACGAGTTTGGAGACATCCGGTGCTCCGAGCATACGTGTGTTGCGTCGGAAGACAGAGCTCTCAATACGTCCGGGGCACCAGCCAACCTTCTGCGAGGCACTCATGGCGTAGATATTATTGTTATACGAAGGAACGCAGAGTTGTGGTTGGTTCGCATAACGCCCAACAGCGAGCCCGTTACAGCGGATGAGAATCTCTTGGCCGATCTGATACATACCGGCGCCGGATCCCAGGTCCACGGAGATGCGGAGGTTCTGCTGCTTGCCGTCAACGATCTGCTGGATGACCATGGATTTGTAGAAGTTACCGGCATAATCATCGGTGGTGATTCGTCCGCGGATATAGATACCGAGGGTATCGGTCTTGATTGTATCGACGGAGTAGAGATAGAGACCATGCTCCGGGTCGTAGGAGCGTGTACGATAGGGCGTGGTATCGTTTCCGAAATCGCCCTTCTCGGTCATGAAGGCATCGAGAAACTCATCGAGCGAGTATATCTTATAGCCATGAACAGGGTTCTCCTTCTCGAGTTCAGCCGCCAGTTGGTCTTCCTGAACGAAAACCTGGTCGGGTTCCAGTGCTTTGGGTTCGCACGAGGAGAGGATGATCCCGCAGGAAAGGAGAGCTATATAGGATAGATTTTTAATGGTCTTCATAGCGCTTAGAATTTATAAGTTACTGTTAAGAAGAAGTTAACACCCCACGCATAGTAGTACTTGGACGGGTATTTCCATGCATTAGCGGTGATAACAGAGTTCTGGTAGTCTTTCTCACCCTGACGCACGGAGCGTGGCAGACGCGCTTGCTGATAGCCGCCGGTCTTGAAATGCGTGTTATTGGTGATATTCGTCACGGAGAGGTTGATAGAGAGCGACTGTCGGTTAGGCAGGTACAGCAGTTTACCCACGGACGCATCGATGAGGAAGCGGTTGAGAGGGTTAGTAGCTGCGAGGGACTCCTGCATGGTCATGATGTTAAACGGATACTTGAGCACCGGCACGCCATTTGCATCGAGCACAGCGTTCTCGTAAACCGCATTTCCGTTCTCGTCCACCGAGACGCGCAGCGATTGATTATCCTTGGTCTGAATGGCATTGGTGTTATCGTCGCCGAACCATCCGTTCACGGCAGTACCATCCGTGCGAGTGCCGGTATAAAGCCCCTGCATACGGCGACTGGGAGCTACGGAGAGGTAGTTCCAGTCGTGGTAGCTGACGGTTACGTCCGCAAACCACATCTTCGGGTGGAAGAAGGAGAGTTTGAGCGAAGCGTTAACCTGGGGACCTGTAGAGAGACGTACGCCCTTGAGGAGCACCTTATCGGTAGTCTCAAAGACGAGTTCTTTGGTCGATTGGTCCTGCGTCATCGGCATTCCGTTCTCAGCCGATTGAACAGCGATAGCATCGCTGGTATAGCGGTAGTCGCCAACGGAAGCCACTCCGGTTAAGGTGAAGTATGTTCCGAGTTTGACAGCCGCTGCTGCTTCGATACCCATGTATCGTTTGTCGATGCCGGCCATCGCCTGATTGACGAACGTACGCGCCTCATCGTCGTAGTAGCCGTTGAGTTCGGTACCATTCCATGACTGCGTGAAGAATCCGGTTACACGACCGCGAACGATGGGATAATTGAACTCATAGGTGAGATCCGCGGAAACCACTTTCTCGCTGGCGCGATAGAACTGAGAGAGGTTCTTGGCATGATCGTGAATGTAGATATTCTCCAATACGCGGTCGTGTACGCGTTGGGATATATAAGCATCGCGTGCATAGGGAGCGCGTGTCTCAGCCAGCGCATTGAGTTTCAGTTTGTTACGACCGTTGATCTTGTAGATCACACCGAGTTTGAAAGCGGGGTCGAAGAAATGGTGTGCCTCACCGACGAGGGTACTACCGGGCGTGACGTTCTTGCCGTTAGCCATGTCTTCGAGCGATTTCTTACCGAGGTATTTCCAGTAGTTATCGGTGCCATGGAGTGCGTCTTGGCGTTGTGCGATGGTAGTGAGGTACCACGCACGTCCGTTATACATGTTCGTCGAGCGCTGCATGGAGCTGTAGTTGAGCGCGAGGGCGTAGAAGAGGTCCACTTCGTTGAAACTCCACTCATTCTGGAACCATGCTTTCATCATGCCCATATTGATGCGGTAGTCGTAACCGAAGCGTCGTCCGTTATCGGTGACCACATCGTCGTATCCTTCGCGGATCTCGTTCTTACGAACATTGACGATATCCGCCTGGGTAAATCCGCTGTTAGTAGCTAACTCCTTGATGTCACGGTCCGCAAAAGCGTCGATATCGATCCACTGCTTACCGCCGAGGAGGTCGTCAATCGTTTTATAGTGGATACCCTGCGAGAACTTACCCTCAGCGCCGAGGGTCATCTTGAGGTGGTCAACCGAGGTATTGACATAGTTGAACGACGCGGTAGCCTCCTGAATGTCGTTATGGCGGCGCTCGAGGATATATCGCGCAGCCCCGGTGGGGTTATTGAGGTTATTGGCGAAGTTCGCCGCATAGATATTATCCCAGTCAATCTGTGTGGTCTTGTTATCACGGTTCTTCCAGAGATTGACGAGGGTGTTATACTGGTCTTTATTGACAGAGGGACCTACGAGGTTGCTGTCGTCCCCAATGAATCCGGATCCGAGCGACTTACCGTTCATGTCCTCGCCGATGAACAAGCCCCAAGGGTAGTGTGTACCGGCATCGTCATACAGCTGCTTTGCCGAGCCCTCGTTATTGGGGTTAGCAATCTGGCCGTCCCAGTAGAAGGAAGGCAGGTTACGATAGTAATCCGGACGGGGATCGGGTGCATTGTAGAAGTTCAGCGCCGAGTTGGAGTACCAGGAGTAATGGTAGCCGGCAGCTACTTTGAATTTCTGTTGCTCATCGATGGTATATTCGTATGCGGCAATGACGGTCGGGTCATAAGACTTGACGATACGCGAGTTGCGTACGTGTCCGTTCTGATAACCCCAATAGGGGTTATAGTTATTGGTGCCGGTGAGGTCATAAACCTCTTGCGTTACCGCCGCGTTCTGTCCACGCTCGGTAGGAGCACCGAAGGTGATCAGTTTGAGACGTGCATTGTCCCATATGCGCTCTGCGGTAAAGAAATAGCCGAGAGAGTAGTACTTGATACCTTCTCCGATGATACCTTTATTGTCGATATACGGGGAGAATCGGTACGCTAGCTGCGCGGTGAAAGCCCATCCGTTCTCGAGGACGCCGGAGGCATAGGTAGCATTGACGCGTGCTTTGTAGTTTCGGTTGGTACCGGCTACTCCGACTTTCCATCCCTGTGCATACCGGCTGGCACCCATGAGGTAGTTGGTCGATTGTCCCAGTCCACCAAAGGTGAAGTTCGTCGCCTCCATCGGGTTCAGCACCTCTTTGTAACGGCTGGCATCGTTGAGTCCACCCATGGCAGAGTAGTTAAACTGTCCTCTCTCCTGCGAGTTGAAGTTCAGCCCCTCGATGTAGTAGTTCTCAGCGGAGGACTGGTAGCCGCGGTTACGATAGCGTGCCGTAGACCAGCCGAAGGAGGTGGTAGAGTTGAATACATCGGTCGATGCTGATGATGAAGATGCTTGTGCTTGCGAACGACCTTCATCGTCCGACATCTCCTCCTCGGTGAGGTTCAGTAGGATCTCACTCTGGGTCTGGGAGACGATGTCCTGCTGTAGCGAGACGGCTTCCAACTGGTTCGCCTCGTTGGCCTGCAGGTTAATCAACTCGAGTGCGGCAACGTATCCGTCCGCCTCGATCACCACCTCTTCATCCATCGCCTCGAGATAGAGCAAAGAGAACTCTCCGTCGGCATTGGTAGTCGTTGAGATGTTTTGGCTAGCGAGTGTGATGCGCGCACCGACGATAGGGGTCTGTGTCGCTTCGTCGATCACTCGTCCCTTGAGTGATGTCTGTGCATAGGCGCTGATGCCTATAGCTATCGCAAACATCAATGATAAGAGTTTGTGTCTCATAACGATTGTTTGTTATTAGTGTTTTTATGGTTAATATCAAGTGTTTAGAACTCGGCCGTCTTCGGCGTACGCGGGAAGGGGATGACGTCTCGGATGTTCTGCATTCCCGTAACGAAGAGCATGAGTCTCTCGAAACCCAGTCCAAAGCCCGCGTGAGGTGCAGAACCGAAACGGCGTGTGTCGAGGTACCACCACATATCCTTCATCGGGATATGCCGCCGCTCAATCTCGTTATTAAGTAGGTCGAGGCTCTCCTCGCGTACAGATCCGCCGATGATCTCTCCGATCTGCGGGAAGAGTACGTCGGTGCCTTGTACGGTCTTGCCGTCCTCGTTGATCTTCATATAGAAAGCCTTGATATCCTTCGGATAATCCGTCATGATAACCGGTTTGCCGAAATGTTCCTCTACGAGGAAACGCTCATGTTCGGAGCTCAGGTCGTCACCCCAGTTGCATGGGAACTCAAATTTCTTACCGTTCTTAATCGCCTCTTGCAGGATGTTGATACCTTCGGTATAAGGCAGTCGGACGAACTCTGTGTCCACTACGGATTTGAGCCGCTCAATCAGACCTTTATCGACAAACTGGTTGAGGAACTCGAGATCGTCCATACAGTGATCGAGAGCCCAGCGGACGCAGTACTTGATGAAGTCCTCCTCGAGGTCCATCAGTTCGTCCTTCTGAATAAACGCCACTTCCGGCTCGATCATCCAGAACTCCGCGAGGTGCCGCGGTGTGTTGCTGTTTTCCGCACGGAAAGTAGGGCCGAAGGTGTATATCTTACCCAACGCCATTGCGCCAAGTTCGCCTTCGAGTTGTCCGCTAACGGTCAGAGCTGCCTGCTTGCCGAAGAAATCATCGCTGTAGTCAATCTGACCATCTTCGTTATACTTGAGGTTATAGAGGTTCTTGGTCGTGACTTGGAACATCTGTCCGGCTCCCTCGCAATCCGAGGCGGTGATGAGCGGCGTATGGAAATAGAAATATCCGTGCTCGTGGAAGTACGTGTGGATCGCCATCGCCATGTTATGACGGATTCGGAAGACGGCGCCGAAGGTATTGGTGCGAGGACGCAGATGGGCTACCGTGCGGAGAAACTCCATGCTGAGCCCTTTCTTCTGCAGCGGGTATTTCTCCGGATCGGCGGTGCCATATACTTCCAACTCGGTCAGCTGAATCTCCACAGCCTGTCCGGCACCCTGGCTCTCTACCAGGACGCCCGTAGCGGAGATACAGGAGCCTGTCGTAACAGGCTTGAGGCGCTCCTCGTCAAACTTCTCCAGATCTACTACGATCTGAATGTTTTTAATGGTCGAGCCGTCATTGAGGGCAATGAACGAGACGTTCTTGTTGCCACGGCGGCTGCGAACCCAGCCGCGCACATTGATGGTCGAACCAAAATCAGTACGCTTTAATGCGTCTATAATTACTGTCCTTTGCATATATCAAATCTCAAATTAATTACAAATTGTATTGACTAATGTCTTCTCCCATAGCGTTCATACTGGATTGGATAGAGACGGAATTGGTGCTATCCGCCATCGGCATGACGCTATTCTGCTCGTCCGGATCAACTGCGTCGTCCTCGTTTTGGAACTTCGCGTATTTCCCCCGGAATCGTAACCATATACTATCCGTAGCGCCGTTACGATGCTTCGCAACGATAATCTGTGCCAGACCTCGGAGATCTTTGCCGGTCTTGTCATCGTTATAGAGATGGTAGTACTCGGGGCGGTGAATAAAGCAAACCATATCGGCGTCCTGCTCGATAGCACCGGACTCGCGTAGGTCGGCTAACTGCGGGGTCTTGCCTTCTACTCCCTGACGCGCTTCCACTCCGCGGTTGAGTTGCGAGAGCGCGATAATCGGGATGTCGAGCTCTTTGGCTAAACCTTTTAGACCGCGGGAGATGATACTCACCTCCTGCTCGCGGCTGCCAAACGAACTACCCTGCGCATTCATCAGCTGCAGGTAATCGATGATGATGATCTGGACCTTATGCTCGCGCACTAACTTACGGGCTTTAGACCGCAGCTCAAAGATCGAGAGGGAAGGGGTGTCGTCCAGATAGAGCGGCTTACCCTTCATGATATTAATCTTTGTATTGAGTCGTTTGGAGTCCTCCTTACTCATCTTTCCGGTCTTGATCTTATCGCCTTCCAGCTCGCAGACGTTCATAATAAGACGGTTTACAAGCTGTACATTACTCATCTCCAGTGAGAAGATGGCAGTAGGAATCTCGCGGTCGATAGCCATATGTTTGGCCATCGAGAGGACGAAGGCGGTCTTACCCATAGCCGGACGCGCCGCGATGATCACCAAGTCCGGAGACTGCCATCCTGATGTGATCTTATCCAAGGCATGGAACCCCGAGGGGATACCGGATATCGAACCCGTGTTCATAGCAGCTTTCTCCATGCGTTTGAAGGCCTCCTCAATCACCGGGTCTATCTGTGTCACATCGCGTTTCTGGGAGCGTTGCGAAATCTCAAAGATTCCTGCTTCGGCGGTCTGCATCAGCTCGTCCACATCCTGGGTCTCGTCAAATCCCATCTCTTCTATCTGCGCTGCGAGTGCAATCACATCGCGCGCGGTAGCCTTCTTCGCAATGATTTCCGCATGGTAACGCAGGTGAGCCGTAGAGGCTACGCGTCTGGTCAGATCCGCCAGATAGACTGCGCCGCCGGCTTTCTCCAGCGTCCCTAAGGAACGTAGTTTCTCTCCTACCGAGAGCATATCTACCGGCTGGTCCTTGGCGGCTAACTCGCGGATAGCCTCGTACACCAGACGGTTCTGATCCTTATAGAACACCTCCGGGCGCAGCAAGTCCGCTACGCTTCCGTAGGCATCTTTCTCTATCATCAAAGCACCAAGCACCGAGTCTTCCAACTCTTGCGCCTGAGGCGGCAGTTTGCCGGCTTCGTTGGTGCCCACTTTGATGATCGTGGTCTGAGGAGTACGTTTGTTATTTTTGGTTAATCCTGCCATATGCTGTGATTAAATTATGCGCAGCGATAAAACTGCTGATCTCGTTGTTTAGCACCTGGCGCTCGGCTACTTCTATCTGGTGCTCCATCTGCTCGTTCTTGTAAAATCCGTCCAGGAGGGCTTGGTTGATCGTCTCGTACATCCAGTACTTGGCCTGCTCGGTACGATGTGCGTCAAAATAACCGTTATTCTTCGTGAAGGCGATATACTCTTCGATATTCTGCCATACCTCCATAACGCCGGAATGGTCGATGGAGGAGCAGCAGATAGCCTCAGGCTTCCACCCGGACTCCGAAGGAGGGAAGAGCATCAGCGCGTTCTTGAAACTTACACGCGCGGCGCGCGCACGTTCTATATTATTACCGTCGCATTTATTGATAGCGATACCATCCGCCATCTCCATGATTCCGCGTTTGATACCCTGCAACTCGTCGCCGGTTCCGGTCACTTGCAGCAGCAGGAAATAATCCACCATAGAGTGTGCCGCCGTCTCGGATTGCCCGACACCAACGGTCTCCAGCAGGACGGTGTCAAAGCCCGCTGCCTCGCATAGAACGATCGTCTCGCGGGTCTTACGCGCTACGCCGCCTAGCGAACCTGCCGACGGGCTGGGCCGGATGAAGGCGTTGGATTTGACAGAGAGTTCGTTCATACGGGTCTTATCGCCTAAGATTGAACCCTTGCTGCGTTCCGACGACGGGTCGATGGCGAGCACAGCTAATTTCTTTCCGTGGTCGCATAACTCGCTTCCCAGCGCCTCAATGAACGTGGATTTGCCGGCTCCCGGAACACCCGTGATGCCTACGCGGATAGAATTGCCGGCGTGGGGTAGGCACAGCTCAATCACTTTCTGGGCTATCGCCTGATCCGCCAGCAGGTTACTCTCCACCAGCGTCACTGCCTGACTCAATATCGTCATGTCCCCGCGGCGGATACCCTCGAAGTATTCTTCGGGGGTAAGCACCGTCTTCTTGCGGCGGAAGGTGGCATAGGGGTTTACGGACGGGAGGTTTTCTACTCCCGCGTTCACCGTCAGTCCTTTGTATTCAGCACTATTTTCCGGATGATCCATCATTACTCCACTACGAAGTTGATCTTTACTCGTTTGATCGGATTCAGGTAATCATTGGTGATCACTACGACCTCGCGACCGTAAGCACCCGGAGTCATGTCCTTGGTGTTGATCTCTACGCCGACGTTACCTTTCTTGCCGGATTTGACGGCTTTCGGCTGTTTTACGTTCAGCGCTTTGTCCGCAGCGTAAACACGGCGGATCTCCAACGCGTTGGCACCGATGTTCTTGATCGGGAAGTAGAACTTCAGATTCTTGCCTTTGGCTATCTTGCCTGCATTGAACTCTGCCGGCACCTCGATGATCGGAGCCTGTTGCTTCTGCTCTACCGTAAGACCGCTGAAATCCTCTACGACATTCGCCTTAATGGTCAGCTTGTGAGCCTCATCGATCTCTTTCTTGCCGTCGATGACTACATAGGCGTATCCCTCTTGAGGACCATACATTTTCGGATCTTTGGTGTCAATAACGAAGATGAACTTGCCGGTCTGCTCCGGTTTGATGTCTGCTAATGTTACTTGGTTGGTAATATAAGCGGATAACTCTACATGGTGATCCTCTTTCGTCAGGTTAGCGTACTCTAACTCGCCGGACTTGCTCTCGCCTTTCGTTATAGTTCCTAAGTCCAAAGTCTTGCTCTTCATGCTCAGCGCACCTACGGAAATGGTGTATTTGTTCGCCGGTTTGGCAGCCTTCGGAATAACCTCACCCTTGATATACACACGCTTCGTCGCTTCAGAGGCATTCGAGGTGATGGTTACGGTCTTCTGGAAACGTCCCGGACGACCGTTGGGGTTGTAGGTGACGGTGATGGTTCCGGTCTTACCCGGCTCAATCGGCTCTTTCGTCCAGGTCGGAGTCGTACAACCGCAGCTGGCGCGCACATTGCTCAGGATAAGCGGAGCCATGCCTTCGTTCTTGAACTCAAACACAGTGGATACACGGCCGTCAGCCTCATTGATCTTGCCGAAGTCATGTTCCGTCTTCTCAAATGTGATTACCGGCTGTTGAGCCATCATAGCTACTGCTGTGAGAGCCATGAAGAGAGTACTGAAAATCTTTTTCATTTTAATCTATGTTTACTCGTTTTACTTCTTTGATGTTTTCTATCTTTCGTATTGCCTTCAAAAGGTCTTCCAACTCGCTCTTGTCATACACGTAGATCTCCATCGTGCCCTTGAAGATTCCGTCATCGCTGGAGACGTGGATGGCGCGCATGTTGATGTGGAAATCCGTCGTTATGGTCTGCAGCACATGGATGAATACGCCGAACTTGTCGATTCCTTTCAACTCGATCGTCTCTACGAACGATTGTACGCGGTGCGTGTTCCAGGTCGCGGAGTAGAGCCGCTTGCCGTAACTGGTCTTCAATAAGTTCGCTTCCGGACAATCCACTTTGTGGATATGCATCTGCCCTTTCTCGTCCAGGAATCCCAATACCTCGTCGCCGGGAATCGGGTGGCAGCAGTTGCTCAGCAGGTATTCCTTTCCTAAGTTCTCATCCGTCAGCACGATAGCGTGCGCACCTTTCTTGGGCTTGACGATCTCTGGCTTCTGCGGCTCGGTGACATCCGTATTGTCTTTCTTGCCGATAAACGGTATATACGACAGGAATCCGCGTTTGGGGAATACGATCTCATGGATGTTTGTTAGCCGGATGGCGCCTTGACCCACTTCGGTATAGAGCTCCGCCGGAGTCTCTAAATTGTAGTATTTCAATAATCGTGCCAGACTCAAATCATGGTTCTCCGCCAGCTCCTTATCCATGTTGATGGCATCCTCCACGAGGCGCTCGCCATGTTTCATATACTTGCGCTCCTCACGCTTGAAATACTGGTTCAGACAGTTCCGCGCTTTGGCGGTCGTAACGAGTTTGAGCCATTCTTTCTGAGGATGCTGGCTGTTGGACGTGAGAATCTCTATCTGGTCACCGCCTTTCAACTGATACGAGAGCGGCACTAAGTTATGGTTCACTTTCGCGCCGATACAATGCTCGCCTAATTCCGAGTGAAGCATGAACGCAAAATCCAGCGCGGTTGCGCCTAACGGCATCGTCTTGATCTCGCCTTTCGGTGTGAAGACGAATACTTCTTGCGCGAAGAGGTTCAGCTTGAAGGTTCCCAAGAACTCCATCGCATCTTTGTCTGGATGCGCGAGAATCTCCTTGATCTCCTGAAGCCATTTGTCTAACTCGCTGTCGTCCGACTCCCCGGTCTTGTATTTCCAATGCGCCGCGTAACCGTGCTCGGCAATCTCATTCATTCGGTCCGTACGGATCTGTACTTCCACCCACTCGCCGTTCTTGCCCATGACCGTCACGTGCAAAGCCTCGTAGCCATTCGCTTTCGGCGTGGAGATCCAGTCCCGGATACGCTCCGGATGAGGACGGTAGATCTCCGTGATTGCGGAGTAGATCATCCAGCACTGGTCTTTCTCGCTCATCGACTCGTTCGGCGTGAACACAATCCTGACGGCCATGATATCATATACGTCCTCAAAGGCGCATTGTTGCCGCATCATCTTCTTCCATATCGAATAGACGGATTTGATGCGGGCGCGCATCGTGAAGGTATAGCCCATGTTCTCTAACCGCTCGCGGATGGGCTTAGAGAATACTTCGTAACTCTCTAACTTGCTGGCTTTGATAGCCTCTAACTTGTCGTGTATCTCCTGCCACGTCTCCGGATGTTCGTATTTGAAACTCAGGTCCTCCAACTCCGTCTTAATGGGGAAGAGACCCAGACGATGTGCCAGAGGAGCATAGATATACTGCGTCTCGCCGGCTATCTTGTATTGCTTGTCTTTCGGCTGCGAACCTAAGGTACGCATGTTATGCAATCGGTCTGCAATCTTGATCAGCACGACGCGGATGTCCTCACTGATGGTCAGCAGCAACTTGCGGAAGTTCTCCGCTTGCTCGCTCGCCTGGTCGCCGAATACACCGCCGCTGATCTTCGTCAGACCATCTACTATCTGAGCAATCTTGTCGCCAAATAGACCCGCGATGTCCTCTACCGTGTAATCGGTGTCTTCTACTACGTCGTGCAATAACGCCGAGCAGATACTTGTACTACCCAGGCCGATCTCCTTCACGCATATTCGGGCTACTGCCAGAGGATGCATGATATACGGCTCGCCGCTCAATCGACGAACGCCGTAGTGAGCCTTGTTAGAGAAATTGAAGGCATGAGTAATCAACTCCACTTTCTGACGGTGGAGGGTATGGGCGTAGTCGTCCAACAACGCTTCAAACTCGCGTTGGATCATCAAATCTTCTTCCGGTGTAAATTCACTTTTTTGCATACTATAGCCAAAATACCGCGCAAAGTTACAACATTTTTTTTATATACGCAAGCCCGCGCGCAAAAAAAAGAAAAAAAGTGCATTTTTGGCATAATTTTTGACTTTATTGGGATGGATTGTTGCCTATATGAAAGTTTTTTTGTAATTTTGCAATCGGTTAAATTGGCTTATTATGCGAAAATATCTCTTTATAGTAGTACTCTCGCTCTTCGTCCTGCCGCTGGCAGCGGAGAAACAATATACCGTTGTGCTCGACGCCGGGCATGGTGGTAAAGATCCCGGAGCAGTCGGCAAATTCTCTAAAGAGAAAGACTTGAACCTCAAGCTGGTTCTCAAAATGGGTGAACTCATCAACGAGCAATACCCTGACGTCAATGTGGTCTATACGCGCAATACGGACGTGTTCATTCCTCTCCAGACGCGCGCGGACATAGCGAACAAGAATAACGCAGACCTCTTTATCTCTATCCATACCAATTCTTCCGAGAACAAAGCCCCTTGCGGCGTGGAGACATTCATCCTCGGTACCGATAAGATGGAGAAGAACCTTGACGTGGCAATGCGAGAAAACGCTGTGATGAAACTCGAGGCGGATTATAAAACGACCTACCAGGGTTTCGACCCGAACTCCATTGATTCCTATATCATGTTCGAACTCATGCAGAATAGTTATATGGATCAATCGCTGCGCTTTGCGGAGCAGGTACAGAAACGTTTTGTCGGACATCTCAATAGAGAAGACCGAGGCGTGCGCCAGGCGGCTTTCTGGGTCCTCCTCAAAACGGCGTGTCCTTCCATACTCTTTGAGATGGGATTCATCTCCAACCCCGAGGAAGAACGATTCCTGAACCAGCCTGCCTCCATCGCCCAGATGGCAAACGCGCTCGTCAACGCCTTTGGCGCGTACACCCATAAGCAAGCCCTCATCGCAGAAATCGCAGAGGTTGTACCGGAGGAAACACCTGCCACTCCTGCTGAGCCCCAACCCGTACTTCAGCAAGACTCAAGTAAGACTCAAGTAAGACCAATCCTAGACCATACAGCATACTTTGCAGTACAGATTTGTGCCTCTAAAACACCTCTCGCACCCAACGACCCCAAACTCAAAGGTCAGACCTGCGACTCCATCAAAGTCGGCGAGTGGTACAAATATTACACGGCGGCAGATCCGGACCGATCCAAAGTGCAAGAAGCGCAGAAAGAACTCAAGGCGCTCTTCCCCGATTGCTGGATCATTAAAGTTGAAAAATAATTATCTGAATACTGAATACTGAATACTGATTACTGAATACTGATTACTGTTATGAAATACGCTCGAGAAATAAAAGTTGGCGTTCTGGCCACAGTTTGTCTTTTCCTGTTGTTCTTTGGTTTTAACTTCCTCAAAGGTGTGAATATCTTCTCGCCTACCAACAGTTATCATGGCGTCTATGCCCATCTGCATGGTCTGGAAGAGCAAGCCGCAGTCTATATCCGCGGACACAAAGTAGGCCAAGTGGACGCAATCCATTACGATTACACGCGTGACAGTGCGTTTACCATTGATGTCTCTATCAATCGCGACATCGTTCTGCCCCAAGGTACACGAATGGCACTTACCTCCGACGGACTCCTCGGGGGCATGGCGATTGAACTGCAGTTGCCTTCATCCCCAAACGGGAAAGATGCTGAAGGAAATACACTTGCTACAGAAGAATCAAGAGAGCCGATTGCACACGGCTCTTTCCTTCCTACGACATACGTCCCCGGTCTCATGGAGAACCTGCAGGGTGAGCTCCTCGCACATCTGGATAGCGCGATCCAGGATGTGGATCAGACCATCCATGGCGTGGATTCGCTTGTGGCGGGTCTGCGCGGACAGGTCGAAGGCAATCACATCAAAAATACCCTTGCAAATATAGATCGCGTCTCCGGTGACCTCTCCTCCGTCTCCCATGACCTCAAAGGAATGATGAATAACCAAGTGCCGCGGATTGTCAATAATGCCGACACGGCTATTGCTAATCTTAATACCGTTGTGGCGGACATCAAAGATGCAAATCTTAAAGCTACCGTAGCGAAAGTCGATGATGCCGTCGATAACATCAATAACGTTGTGACGCAAGTCAAATCGCCGATCTTGCAACACATCGATGCCACCATCGTTTCTGCCGATTCCCTCCTCACGGATATCAAGGCGCACCCCAAACGATATGTGCATTTTTCCGTCTTCGGAAGGAAGGATAAATAAATGTCCGAAAAATACACAATTTAATGATTGAAAATTACGAGGAACACCTGTTCCACAATTTGAATGGATTATAAATTGAAAATATTTTTAACATTTTTTATTACCCTATAAATCAGTTACTTATAAAAATTGTTTACAAAAAATCATCTGCCTCTTGCGTGTTTAAAACTACTTGAAAATCAGTTAGTTACAAGGGGGATTTATTTGTAAAGTACTTTATGCGTAACTCCCGAAAAATAAGGAAGTTACGCGTTTTCTTTTTTTGCAACTCTACTTGCCATTTGGTCATTCCAAAAAAAAGTAGTACCTTTGCACTCGATTTTGGACAGAGATCAAGATTTTGCGAACAATTATTCGCCGAAAAACATGACAGAAACACTACAACATCAATGGGGTCAGTGTCAGGCTATTCTCGCCGACAATTTGACCGGAAGTGCCTACCAGACATGGTTCGCACCCATTGTGCCGTTGCAGTTTGAGAATGGCATTCTCGTCCTTCAGGTGAAATCGCAATTCGTAGCGGAATATATTGAAGAAAACTATATATCCTTATTATCCGCAACCATCATCCGTGTCTTCGGTCAAGGAACCCATCTGGAGTACCGTGTACTGATTGATTCGGTTTCGGGAGCCGGTACGATGTTACCCTCCGCGGGGGCGCGTACGCAGACGAACCCTATTATTAATAATATGCCCTCACGGCCGGATAACTTCGACTCGCAGCTCAACGTCTTCTATACCTTCGACTCGTTCGTGGCCGGTGAACCGAATAAATTAGCACGTACAGCCGGTGTGGCGATAGCGAAACAACCCGGATACACGGCCTTCAACCCGCTCTTCATCTATGGTGGCAGCGGAGTAGGTAAGACCCATCTGGCTAACGCAATCGGTAATCAGGTAAAGCTCCTTAATCCACAGGCACGCGTATTGTACGTGAGCGCCAATACATTCAAGCTCCAATACCAGGATGCTGCGGTGAATAATAGGATCCCCGATTTCCTCAATTTCTATCAGTCGGTAGATGTCCTGATTGTGGATGATATCCAGTATTTCGCGGGACTCAAAGGGACGCAGGATACCTTCTTCCATATCTTCAACTACCTCCAGCAGAGCCGCAAGCAGCTGATCCTTACTTCCGATAGACCGCCTATTGAACTCAAGGACATAGAGGAACGACTCCTCACCCGTTTCAAATGGGGCCTCTCCGCCGAGATCAAGCACCCGGATTACCAGCTCCGTAAGAATATCCTCCTCTCTAAGATGCGCCGTGACGGAATCACGCTCTCGGACGAAGTGGTGGATTTCATTGCGACCAACGTCCGTAACTCCGTCCGCGATCTGGAAGGTATCTTGGCATCGCTCTTGGCGCACTCTACGCTTACCGACCGTGAGATTGATCTTGCTCTGGCTGAGCAGGTCGTAAGTCACATCGTTGCTATCCAGCCGCGTAAGATTGCCGTAGGAGATGTCATCGGAGCCGTAGCGGAACATTATGGTCTGCCGGAGAAAGCAATCCTCAGCCAGAACCGCTCACGTGAGATCACCCGTGCACGCCACGTGGCTATCTATCTGACCAAAGAACTGACGGATTGCTCCCTCACGGAGATTGGATTTAAGATGGGACGCCGCACGCACGCTACCGTCCTGCACTCCCTCTCGATCATGCGCGACCAACTGGAGTACGATCCTGTTCTGCGCCAAGCCGTCGCACAGATCCAATCCCAACTCAACGCATAAAAAAAAGACGCCCGAAGGCGTCTTTTTTACATCATTCCTCCCATGCCTCCTGCGGGCATAGCAGGAGCGGGGTGCTCCTCCGGATGATCCACAATCACGCACTCGGTCGTAAGGAACATTCCTGCTACCGATGCAGCGTTCTCCAGCGCCACACGGGCTACCTTTGCCGGATCTACGACACCTGCCTCATACAGGTTCTCGTACGCATCCTTGCGGGCGTTATAACCGAAATCACCCTTGCCGGAACGAACCTTATCCACTACCACTGCGCCTTCTTTACCTGCGTTAGCGACAATCTGACGCAACGGCTCTTCGATAGCGCGACGCACGATCTCAATACCGGTTTGCTCGTCCTCGTTCTCGCCTTTGAGACCTTCGAGGGCTTTCTGCGCCCACGCGGTCTTTCTTCTCTTTCATCTCTACCTCGCTTGCTGCGCCGACATTCAGCTGTGCCACGCCGCCGGCTAACTTAGCCAGACGCTCCTGCAGTTTCTCTTTGTCGTACGAGCTCTTGGTAGCCTCAATCTGCGCTTTGATCTGTGCTACGCGGTGAGCGATAGCCTCTTTGTCTCCGGCGCCGTTAACGATCGTTGTGTTGTCTTTGTTAACTGTGATGGTCTCTGCGGTACCGAGCATCTCGATGGTTGCACTTTCCAACTTGATACCTTTCTCCTCGCTGATAACCGTTCCGCCGGTGAGGATAGCGATGTCTTCGAGCATCTCTTTGCGGCGATCGCCAAAGCCCGGGGCCTTCACAGCGCAGATCTTCAGTTGTGCACGCAGACGATTGACAACCAGCGCGGTCAGCGCCTCGCTATCTACGTCCTCTGCGATGATCAGCAGCGGTCTTCCGCTCTGTACTGCCGGTTCCAAAACAGGCAGCAACTCTTTGAGGTTACTGATCTTCTTATCGTAAATCAGGATATACGGTTTGTCCATCTCTACCTGCATCGTCTCGGTGTTGGTTACGAAATACGGGCTGATATATCCGCGGTCGAATTGCATACCTTGTACCACGTCGATTGTGGTGTCCATGCCCTTTGCCTCGCCGATAGTGATGACGCCGTCTTTCGATACTTTGCGCATCGCGTCCGCAATCAGTTTTCCGATCTCTGCATCGTTGTTGGCAGAAACGGTTGCTACCTGCTCGATCTTGTCGAAGTCGTTACCCACAACGACTGCGTTCTTCTTGATCTCCTCTACTACGGCAGCAACGGCTTTGTCAATACCGCGTTTGAGGTCGAGCGGGTTAGCTCCTGCGGTTACGTTCTTCAAACCCACACCCACGATAGCTTGTGCCAGCACAGTAGCGGTTGTGGTACCATCACCTGCCTGATCGCCTGTTTTCGATGCCACTTCTTTAACCAACTGCGCACCGAGGTTCTCAGCCGGATCAACCAGGTCCACTGCTTTTGCTACGGTTACACCGTCTTTGGTGATATGCGGAGCACCGTATTTGGAATCAATCACTACATTGCGGCCTTTCGGGCCAAGGGTCACTTTCACGGCGTCAGCCAACTGGTCCACGCCACGTTTCAAAGCCTCACGGGCTTCTACATTATAGGTAATATCTTTTGCCATAATTCTAAAAGCTTAAATTTTAAATCCTAAATCATTTAATCACCGCCCAGATATCGCTTTGCTTCATCATCTGGTACTTCTCGCCTTCGAACTCAAAGTCGGAACCGGACCATTTGCCGAATAGAATATGGTCGCCCGGTTGTAGAAGCATCGGCTCGTCTTTCGTACCTGATCCTACAGCGATTACTTCGCCGTGGTTAGGCTTTTCTTTGGAGTTATCGGGAATAATAATTCCGCCTACGGTCTTTTCCTCTGCGGCCGCTGCTTTGACCAGCACGCGGTCTGCTAATGGTTGAATCTTGCTCATAATATCTGTGTTTTAAAATTGTCTTTCTATTTTCGACTTTTTACTTTCGACTTTCCGCTTTCATCATTCGCAAACTCTGTGCCAAAACTGTCACTTCTGCCATTTTGTCAGTTATTGTTCTCGGAAGATACCGGAACGATAAGCATGCAGCAGTTGCTCTAACGCCTCTAATTGCTCCAAAAGTTCCTTGCCTTTGTCCGTGTCTTTGATGCGTAAGCGGCTTCCTGAGAAATCTTGCAGCAAGGTCCGGCTATGAATGTCCGAACCGGAGAGGATGGCTTGCTCGCGGCTCTCGAACGACTCATGCTCCACCAACTGGATGCCATGGCTGTTGTAGATGAGTGTATATCCGGCGATTCCGGTCTTCTCCTGATAAGGCTTGCTGAACCCTCCGTCTATCACAAACCGCTTCCCGTTTGCGCGTATAGGCGTCTCTCCTTTTATTGTACGAACAGGCACGTGTCCGTTGATAATACGCCCGCTCGCAGGGTTGAGACCGAACTCTTTGAGTATCTGCTCGCAGATCTGCTCGTCGTCCGCCAGCGTGAAATAAGCGCCTTTCTTCTCCGCCCAGGTCTCCTTGTCTGCCAGGAAATACCGCTCGAAAGTGGTCATCTTGTCTTTGTGGTACAGCGGAGAAAACTCGCCTTCCCAGAGGTACAACATGTAGTCCAGTGCGTCCTCTTTCTCTTTTCCCTCACCGTAATACGCCATGCGGATCACTTCGTCCGTGCGGTCCATGAGTGCCTTACCTTTCACGCGCTTTCCGCACACGTCCGCCTCGGCAAAAGATCCATCGGCATTTAGCGGAATAGCCGCATGGTAGAGTAGGAAACCGTTTCTAACCAGATAGAGCGATCCGTGCTCATATAGCAACCGCAAATGCCGTTGCATCTTCTCGGACTTACGGAAGGAGCGCCATAGCTGGTTCATCAGATCTTGCTCGTACTGGTTCAGCGCGTACGGGTCTTTCGGATCGATGGTCGGCAGGTTCTGGTCCAATAAAGGCTGACCGTTAAAAGTCAAATGCCCATTCTCCAATCTCAATTGGTCCAGTACCGCCCTATGATCCATCTTCCACTCCGGATGGCGTTTGACGGTCTGTCCTTCGAGCTTGAACTGAATGATGGAGATGGCCTTGTGCATCTTCGCCATCAGTTGTGCCGAGCGCGTCAGACGCGGGTTGTTCTCAAAATCTTTGGTCTGCCAGATGGTACACGGGTCGTCGCCATAAACCGTCATCGCGAAGTTCGCTAATGGCAACAGATTGATACCATAACCCTCTTCGAGGGTTTCGATATTGGCATAACGGATGGAGACGCGCAGCACGGTTGCCAACAACGCCATGTTGCCTGCCATCGCACCCATCCATTCGATATCATGATTGCCCCACTGGATGTCGTAGTCGCGCACGGTGGAGAGCACGTCCAAGATCTTCGAAGCACCGGGACCTCTGTCAAAAATATCTCCGACAATATGCAGCGTGTCGATTGTCAGACCATGTATCAGATACGAGATGGCGATAATTAACTGGTCTGCGCAACCTGTCTCGATGATGGCATCAATAATCGCGTTGTAATACGTCTGCCGGTCGTGTTGCTCCAGGTTCGACTCGTGCAGCAGCTCCGCAATGACGTACGCATACCCTTCCGGCAACAATCGGTGCACTTTGGAGCGGCTGTATTTGATGGTCACGGCTCGCGCGATATTCACTACCTGATGCAGCCTCGTCCGGTACCATTCCTCCAAAGTCGGCAGGTTGGATATTTGCGCATTGAGTGTAAAGAGGGTGGTGTAGTTCTCGTCTTTGACTCCCTCGTAATACTTCTTTATGAGTTCGATCCGCTCGTCGGGGTAGTAAATGAGCGCACAGATAGCTCTTTTCTCCTCTTCGGAGAGAGCCGCGCCATAGACCTCATCCACTTTCTTTCGTACCACGCCGGAAGCGTTCTTGATCATGTGGATGAAAGCCATGGACTCGCCGTGCAGGTCGCTCACGAAATGCTCTGTCCCTTTGGGCAAAGAGAGAATAGCACGCAGGTTAATCAACTCTGTCACAACCGCTTGCGAGTTCGGAAACTTCTCGCTTAATAGCCGTAAATATCGTTCGTCTTGCATAAAAACCAAATTTGCGTGCAAATTTACTGCTTTTTTTTGAGATATGCAAGGAAAATCGGAGATTTTTTGTTTGGAGGTGCCCTGGAGAAAGAAAAAAGAAAAAGAAAAGAAGTAAAAGAATAATAAAAAAGAAAGCCCGACCCAGACTACCACCATGCAGGTGGTAGTCCGTTGTGGGTACGCGCAAGGGTAATGCGCGTACGCGTAGAGAAGATGCCGCAGGCGCGGCATGGCGGTCGGTCAGACAGGATTGACGAAGGGGTGGGAGAGTTTATAATCGTGGAGTAGAGAATTGAATTTCCACGACCAAAGGGTCGTATAAGTCTTTCCGTTAGAGGCTACGTGGTTGGCGGCTTGGTACTGGGATTGAAGCTCGGCTTCAAGTTCCGGCGTAGCACGGAGTTTGGCTAACTCGCGGTTGGCATAAGCAAAGGCCTCCGAGTTCCATTTCTGGCGTGGAGATTGGTTCTTTTGATACGTTTCCTCACGGCTACGGAAGAATTGCTTGCCATTACGGACATAGAAATAGCCGTCGTCTCTTTTTTTGAGTTTGCCGTGGATGCGGTCAATACCGGATGATGTAACAATTTCTGACATAAGATTAAAATTTTTAGAATGTTAAACAATTTAGGTTATATTGTGGATTTTACAGGTGTTCTACAGGTGCTTTACATTAGCCTTGACTGTCGGTTGACCGTCGGCTGACCGTCGGTATTGGACTTAAATTCGAGTGCAAAGGTACAAAAAAAATCTCATATATGCAAGAGGAAATGAGATTTTTTATAGTACAAGTGTTAACCCACCCCCTATTACAGGGTAGGATTTATAGTGTTGGATTGACGAATTTGCGCAGAATCGCAGATTATTTTGTGCAAAATCGCAGATTTTTCTTGCAAGAATCGGAGATTTTTTGTACCTTTGCAGCGTAAAAGATACCTCTATGACTGATACCGAATATATACAAGCCTTCCGCGCCAGAAACGATAAAGCAATAGCTATGTTTTATCGCGAATATAGGGAGTCATTTATGGCATTTCTTGCCAACAAATTTCATTCACTCAATCAGCAATTATTAGCAGAGGTGTTCCAAGAGTCCGTAAGCCGTGTATGGGAAAATATTGAACGTGGAAAATTAACGGAAACTTCATTAACCTCCTCTCTTTCAACTTATCTTAACAGCACAGGAATACGCGTTTGGTTAGAGACAAACCGTCGTTATGGAGAAGACATTCCTAATGACGAAGATATTTTTGCAAAAGCCAAAGAAGCGTATGAAATGGAAAGAGCCGATGCCGATGAAAAGATGCGATTCCGCCAAGACAGACGTGATGCCATCCGAGAGGTGGTGGACAAAATGGGCAAACCATGTGCGCCTTTATTAAAGGCATTTTATTGGGACGAGGATTCTTGGGAAACAATTGCATGGAATCTCCATTATAGTAGTGCGGATAGTGCTAAAACGCAGAAGTACAAATGTATGCAGAAACTAAAAACCTTATTGAAAAAGCCATGACAAATCAAGAGCAAATAGACAAATATCTTGCAGGTCAGATGACCGAAGATGAAAAATTGCAATTTGAAAGGTTACTTTCTGCAGATGATTCGTCATTAAGAGATGAAATGGAACTGCAAAAAGAAATCATATTGGCCATTCGTCGCCGATCATTGAAGGAAATGCTTCAAGATGAGGAAGATAGTATCCAAAAGGAGAAAGAAGGCCATCACAAATGTGTCGTTCGCTGGACGCTACGGAGTGTTGCCTCTATTGCTGTCGCAGCGTGCTTTGTAGGAGTGATTGTCATTGGTCCGCAGATGTCACGTCTATCCGGATTAGGGGATTCACCTATATATGCAGAAACGGCAATAGAGATGACGAATGCTTATTCTCAACTCAAAGGTTGTGAGGAATCGGCAGAAATCATTTTGCAGGCGAATGAATATATGCAAAAAGGGGATTACAAACAAGCTGATGCCATATTAGAGAAAGTTTTGTTAGATATGAAAGACATTACTCCCGAAAACCGACAGGCTTGGTCGGAGAAAGAGGATATGCTTTATCTTCGAGCCTTGTGTGCCATCAAACAGCATAGGCTCTACCGTTCTCGCCATTTGCTCAACGAGGTGGTGAATATGAATACTACGCATAAGGACGAAGCACAACAACTGCTCAACACTATCAAGCACGGCAAATGAAACGCGGACTAATCATATCGTTTTTGCTGCTTTCACTCTATGTTAACGCAGAACGTCGCGCGCTAATTATAGGTATTGGCGCATATCCTGATGTGGACTATGGCTGGCCTGTTATTCATGGAGACAACGATATCATCTTTGCCAAGACTATGCTTGTGGCTAACGGTTTTAAGGCGGGCAATATCGACACTTTGCGGAATGAGCAAGCCACCAGTCACGCTATTGGCGAGGCTTTCATAAAATTGATTGCAACGGCAAAAACGAACGATGTCGTATATATTCATTTCTCCGGTCATGGTCAGCAGATAACGGATTTAGATGGCGATGAAGAGGACGGATGGGACGAGGCTTGGGTAGCGTATGACGCATTGCAAGAACCAACCCAGAATTATCATGGCGAGCACCATATTACTGACGATCAGTTAAATGCTTGGTTGAAGCAATTACGGAAGAAGGTGGGAATCAATGGAAGAATAATAGTTGTTTCCGATGCTTGCCATAGTGGAACATCCACGCGTGACATTACAGAGCCGACGGAAATACGCGGTGCTCATTCCAAGTTTGAACTAAACGGCATCAAACATCCGTACAAAGAACAACGCACAATAGAATGGATAAGCATTAGCGCATGTGCTGACAATGAATGTAATCGCCAGCATCGTCTTTCTGATGGCAAACAATGCGGATCTCTGACGTATGCTCTTTATCTTCTTCGAGACAATCTTTCAACTATTGTTGCTGACCAACTTTCCGCACTGCTTAATAAGACTATCAACGAATTAGTCAAACGTCCGCAAACGCCATTGGTAGAACTTCCGAATACGAACAACAAATATCTATTTGAATGAAAAGAATACTGGTCATATTGCTCTTTGTGGTATCAGTTTTCGATGTCTACTCTCAAGTTTCTTCGCTTGAGCAGAAATTGGTTAATGCTTTTTTGTATGTCGATAATCGGACTTTTGAAGAAAACCAAAGAGCAAACAATTATATTGTTGACCAGTTTTCAAGAGGCAATTATTCGCATGTATTAAAATCTGCCAACGCGTATCTGCAGAGCAGAATGCGGATGATTGAGCAGATGTATTCCGTGTTATCAGAACAAGAACGGGCAGATTTAACCATATTGGTGGAAGGTGATCTTATTTTCCACTATATCCTTTCCGCTGCATACCATACTGAAGATAATTCAATAATGGGTGATATCTATGATTATCTGCTCTTTGCAAAACAATTATTATTGCGTACTACAAAACAAAGAAAGAACGCCCTTCCTCCAAGCAATGTGACATGGAGAGATGTCCAAAAGCGATTAGGTAACGGGGATGCTGCTATCGAATTTGTGCGTTTCAATGTGTTTGAACGTGGGGAGATTAAAGTTTTACGCATGTATGCCGCTGTTGCTATGACTAGGGACAGTAGTCCGATACTTATTCCTATGGCTACAGAAAAGAATCTTACACTGTGGGTGCTAAAAGATCCGAGTGAATTATATTCTGTTAATGGATATGGCAACGCATTGTGCAAATTAGTATGGTTTGATATTCTCAACTATTTAGAAAGTCAAGACATAAATAATATTTATTTTGCACCTTGTTGCGTGCTGAATCAAATCGCCATTGAGTCGTTACCGTTTGACAAAGAGAGCACGGTTAGTTATCACTACAACCTAACTCGCCTGTCTTCTACGCGCGAGTTGGTCAACAAGCATAACCTTCATCCCGATAAATCAGCTGCGTTGTATGGCGATTTGTTCTATCGGGCATCTGCCGAAACAATGCAGCAAGCCACAACCCGTAGTGCAGTAGGTACTTTGCCTTATTCCAAACAGGAGATAAACGAAATAAGCCTACTTTTGTCAGGCACGCAGTACCATGTTAATAAGCTTTCTCAAAAGCAAGGTACAGAAGCCTCTTTCAAGTCGCTTAGCGGGAAAAGCCCTTCGATATTGCACCTCTCTACGCACGGATTTGTCAATCGCCCCATTGAAGGCAATGCTATGCAACGAAGCGGACTCATCATGGCTTATGGGGCGCGCGCTTGGGAGGGCAAGGCTATACCAAAAGATACAGAAGATGGAATACTTACCGCCGCTGAGATCGCTACTTTGGACTTATCGGGCACAGATATAGTAGTGTTGTCCGCTTGTAATACTGCATTGGGTGAGGTTACTACGGAAGGTGTATGGGGATTGCAACGAGCATTCAAACAAGCAGGGGCACAAACAATAGTCATGTCACTATGGCAGGTCGATGACGAAGCAACGGCTGTCTTTATGCAGTATTTTTACGAAGCACTCCTAAAAGGAAGACAAACATTAGCAAAGGCAGTATCCATTGACGTGGAGATAGCGGAACATATCTTCAACTATCCCCATGATGCTTTAGCCACTGCCCAACGCCGTATGCGTCAGCATCCCAAATACTCTGCGCCCTACTATTGGGCGGGATTTATTGTGGTTGATTGAGTGCGCAAATCCCCAAATCTCGAAAAAAAATGCACTTTTGGGGAAAAAGACCCGCAAAAATTTGCATAATTGAACAAAAAGCAGTATCTTTGCGCAAAATTTCAAAGATATGGAAAAGTTGATAGGAAGAGAACGAGAGATCAAGGACTTGGAGAGATGCCTTGCTAGTGATCAATCAGAGTTTGTGATTGTCTATGGTCGTCGCCGCGTGGGAAAGACGTTTCTGATTGATGAATTTTTTCAAGCCAAATATGATTTCTCTTATGTTGGTGGGCACAACTTATCTCTCTCCAAGCAATTGCGCAATTTCGCGAAAGCTGTCAAGAAATACGCACATTTAGCGAAACAACCGAAATTCGCTGATTGGTCAGAGGCATTTGATGCGTTGGAAGACTATATAGAGTCACTACCCGAAGACCGCAAGAAAGTGATCTTCATCGATGAGATGCCGTGGATTGATACTCCGCAATCTGACTTTGTGGAGGAGTTCGAGACCTTTTGGAATGGATGGGCAGCACGGCGCAGAGATATTCTCCTCATTGCAAGCGGCAGTGCCACTAGTTGGATGATGGACTATCTGGTAGAGAACCAAGGCGGACTGCATTGTCGTATCACTTGCAATATCTATTTACGTCCATTCACTTTGCATGAAGTTGAGGTGTATCTTCGTTCGCGCAAATGTGCATGGGATAGGTACCAAATTGCACAGGCATACATGATTATTGGCGGTGTGCCGTTCTATTGGAAACTTATAGACACTAAACAAAGTCTGGTTCAAAATATTGACCGGCTTTTCTTCCAGCGAAACGCCATTCTTAAAATTGAATTTGACGAATTGTTCAATGCCTTGTTTACGAACGCCGAGCGATACATACAAATAGCTCGCTTGTTGGCGGATCACAAGGAGGGTTTGACGCGCACACAAATAGGCGAAGCCATCGAAGTGGAAGGCAAGTCTCTAACCGCATATCTTAAAAATCTTGAGCGATGTGATTTTGTCCTCAAGTACAACCAATTTGGGAATAAAGTAAAAGATGCCATCTATCGCCTTTCGGATTTCTATACTCTCTTCTATCTGCAATACGTGCACGAAAACCATTCTTTAGATGAACAATGGTGGAGTAAGCATTATATGACACACAGTGTGGAGTCTTGGCAAGGTCGCACATTTGAACTTGTGTGTATGATGCACACTGAATCTATAAAACAGAAATTAGGCATCTCCGGCATTGCGACCGAAATATCTTCATGGAGATACAATCCACCTAAGAACTCTGGGGAGAAAGGGGCGCAAATTGATATGATCATTTCGCGCAATGATCGGATTATTAATATCTGCGAGATGAAATTTGCGGTTGGCGAGTATCGTATTACCGACAGTTACGAAGAGACGCTCCGCAACAGAATGAGCATATTCCAAGCACAAACCAAATCAAACAAAACACTCGTGACTACATTTGTAACCACGTTCGGTGTCGCAGATGGCTTGCATCGCAGTATAGTAAATAGCGAAGTGATATTGGATGATTTATTTCGATAAAAATCCCTCTCCTGCGGTTACCTTTTGCATAAAAATGTCATATAGTAATAGAGACATGTAACGGAGTAAGCCGAAAATCCGATAAAGAGTAGGCAAAATTAAAGATATGAGTCATGACATTATACGAGTATTTTTTGAATGTACACAATCCAAGGATTGACCTTAAAGACGATGGGTGTAAAGATGCCAATGATATTAAGTACCATTGCCAATCTTTGGGAGCAGTCTGCCCAACAGACAAACAATTAATTGATCTGACTGATGATGAGATTTATATGGTGTTCTCTCAACTTGAGAATGGTCCTCATCAACCCAATAAGGTAGTAAAAAAGATTAGACGTAAATTAGGTATATAGAAGTTATGCCATTGCCTACTTATATCCAAACCCTCTTACGTCAATACGATAATAGTGAAATGGATTGGGGAGAAATAAACAATTCTCATATAATGGACAACCTAGCATATGAAGTAACGCAAAATAACGATCAGGTATATGTATTATCACGTGATTTTATCTCAGACATGAGAGAGTTCGCATCAAGAATGTACACTCCTGCTCAATTACAGAACTATCCAGCTCCATTGCCAGATAGAACATGTAGAAACGCTATTAGATGCATGCGGCGCCGAATAAGATCAGGGCGCTTTACATGAGATAGATAACCGGAATCTGCCAAAATATATAATAGAGTAAACAAACAAAAAACACAAAACAATGAAAAAGGTAATAATCTTCTTTACATTATGCTTAGCACTAATTTGGAGTGCAAAAGGTAATTGTCAAAATGTTACAAATCAATCAAGTTGGACATACCTATGTAAGGTGGAAGTAGATGTTTATGAGAACGAGTTGTTAGGTGGTGAGTACATCAGTTCTCAACAGATTGAATTGTATTACAAAGTAATTGGGAACACCACCATATATGCTGTTAAAAATGACAATCCGTACATTGGCAATCCTTACCAAGCCAAAACAAAAGAAAATCCGAATCACGAAAAGGGACTTTTTTTGTTGGCAACCAAACGGGATTCGGAAAAGGATTACTACATTCCAGCAAAATATGTATATGTTGTACCATGCGAGAAAGGCTGGTTGAGATATTGTTTTAACATAAATCTGTAAGTTTTATTTATATAATCTTTAATAAAATAAACAATGAAAAGATTTAGAGATTTCATGAAAAAGGCTTTCTTTTTCACTTTGTTCATTTTTATGACGGGCGTGACTTATTGTCAAACTGTCACTTTTATGGGAATTGACATAGACCAATCCTATGCTTCGTTCACTAAAGCCCTTTCTACTAAATTACCAGGTGGAAGAGTAAGTCCTGATGAAACTGAATACTCCCATATAACGTTTGCAGGAATAAGTAATTGCTATATAGCAGTGCAAAAGGCTCCTAATAATCAAGTGAAATATATTCTTATTATTTCCGATCATGGCATATCAAAAGATGAGGAGACTCGACTAATAGCATCTTACAATAGCAAATATGGACAGCCGTATCTGGTAGAAACACATATAGATTCAAAGACACAAGAGAAATGCTATACTTATAAATACAAGATAGGAGATCATCTAATTAATGTTACTCCTGCATCAACTATGGTTCATATTGTGTATTTCCCAAGGTGGTTTATTCTACAAACAGATGATATATAATCAAGTTTGTTATTTATAATGTCTTATGAAAAATTAACAATAAAACGGAAGTTATGAAAGCAATATTATCAAAGTTTTATCTATTCAGTTTATTTGTAGTTTTGTTTTTATGCTCTTGTTCATTAAATGAGTATAAGTTTTACAAATCAACAACTGCTGTGTTGTCGGTATATAATTATAATACAAATCAGTGGGAGAATCATAATGTAGCTGTTGATGTGTACGCTAAAAAAGGAGAGTATGATTACTACAAAGTCAGAAATAGAGAAGGTATTGAGTATGGAGCATCGAGAGCGATGATGTTCCCAAGTGAGTTTGAAACGTGGGATGGAAAAGCTCCGTGTAGTGTGAGTAATTTTCGGCACGGCAACTTAGTTGGTACTTTATACTTGCCATTTTAGTACATACGACGCGCTTAAGATCCTTGTAACATAAGTGATTATGAGAAAATTATATGCTTTAGGATTACTATTAGTTCTTACCTCGGTTTCATCATTTGCGCAAAGCATATTTGATATTACGCTCAAAGAGGCTATGGCAGGAGATAGTAAGGCTCAAAACAACCTCGCTGCATATTACAAAGAAGGCTATGGCGTGCAGCAAGATTGCTCCAAAGCCGTGTATTGGTATCGCAAATCGGTGCAACAAAATGATCCTGTTGGTATGTATGGCTTAGGTCAATGCTATGCTACTGGTTGTGGCGTTCCGCAAGATTTGTCGATGGCGGCAAGATACATACTCGGAGCTGCACAAAAAGGCTTAAAAGAAGCCCAGCAGACCATTGCTTACATGTATGAGCACGGCATAGGCGTTGTGCAGAATTCTGCATCTGCTAATTATTGGTATAATCAAGCAAATAAATGAAGGATATGAAAAAAATGCTTATAATGACCGTACTTATTACTTGTATGGTGAATCTCAATGCACAAAACATTAGTTTTTAGGCATTGATTTAACTCAAGACGAGCCAACCATTAATGCTCAGTTAACTAGTAAAGGGGCAAAATGGTCCAATTGGCATGGAACGGGAACAATACCTTTTATGGGAGAAAAACGGCAAATACGCTATGGAGTCAATGGAAACTATATCAAAGATTTATATGTTTTTATTGAGACAAAAGCGGTTATTGTTGACTACAAAGATTTAGTCTCTGTCTATGCTAAAAAATATGGCACACCAACTAGAACTTATTATGCCAAGCATAATTGTCAATGTGGCCCATCTTACCAATTTTTTATAACGGAGTGGCAACTCCCTTCTGGAATAATTCAAATCAAAAGAACCGATAATCCTCAACACGTATCTTGTGATTGTGGAAATGAAGAGTCTCTAATAAGAATTATGTATGCGCCATTAAAATATAGTGTGGATAAATATATTGATCAAATTTAATGAGAGTAAGTATTAGTAGTATACGTTGTATTTCTTAAGCGACTAAATAAAAGATAGCAAAAACAGTTTTTAGACCCGAGTGTATCAAAAAAAATGATTCACTCGGGTTACTTTTATGCCGTTCTCGTCATATACCTATGTACGAGCAATATTATTAACCATTTAACAGTTACGCATAATTATGAATGAAAACATCCAATATCCCGAGTTTTTCGAAGAACTTGAACCGCTACTTTTAAGAGCGGGCTATGAAGTAACTTATGGCCATTTTGTGACCATTAGAAAAGGTCGTTTCATCGCCGACCTGTTACCATACCATCATGAAGTTGGTAATGGTTATCATCTCTGTTTTCGCATTATTGTGAGAACGAAGAATCTCAAGCAATTAAGCATTATGGGAGGAATGGTATTGGCCAATGCACTCGCCATGAATCATCCGGGGTTCAATATTGTTTATCACCAGAGAGGATGTGGGTTTTCTCTGCGATATCATTGCGATTTGTATGAGCCTAAAGATATTCTTTATCAACTGGAACATGTGAATGAATGCAACACCGACTTACGGAATGATATGAAGAAGCGTTTGCCGGATTTCATAAAACAATTCCCTTGTTCAAATACACCGGATAAGCAGTTAGTTAAAACCCTGCGATATTTGCATCGTTGGCATTTAGAATAAATCTTATAAAACGTATATCTCCAATGAAAAGAACTAACATCTTTATTTTTCTCATAGCAATGCTTGCGATCTGTTTCGCTTCGTGCGGAAAGAATCAGTCAAATACAAGTTGTGACACATCACCGCAAAACGATTCAACGTGGGTGCAGGATCAGAAACAAAGTAATCTTCTTGTCAATGGCGCTGAGTTAAACATCCAAAGTGCCTTCCCGCAAATAACAGCGTTCACAGATTATGTCTATAATGATTTTCATGTCTTTACATTCTCGGATACGATTGGGATTCTGCGACAGTTAGATATAGAGTTCCCGACAGGCATGAAGGATAAAAAAGTACTGGCAAAGATTCAGGAACAACTGATAGACACCATACTGCACGCGCACTATCAAATTACGCAATTGGATGATGCGATGGCAAAATACTGGCGTATCGAGCCGAATGATATTGAACTCAAGTCGGTATATCCGCTAATTGTTCCCAATGATTCGGATGAGTATTTTAATTACGGCGGAGTACAGAGTAGGCAATTTGAGCATCTTTGTGGCAGAACATCGTACAATCAAAATGGCTTGTACATAATGCGACACCACTACACTTGGTATGGCGGCGGTTGCCACAATTTTCCGGACACACAATACTTCGCCTTCGATACCCGAACTGGTGAGATGGTACATTTCGCGGACATCTTCAGTGAGGAGTATGACGATTATGAAAATAAGATGACCGTCGACATCGAGTATTATGTCATCAAAGCTCTTTTGGATCACTACTACCCAAACATCTCATTACAATATTGGATTCAAGCATCATTCACGATTACTTCAACGTCCCTTGTCTTGCACTATACTCACTACACCTTAGGAAGTTGGGCGAATGGAGAACAGGAAGTGGAAATCCCGCTTGAAAGCATCAAGCCGCTTCTTAATCCAAAATGGAAACATCTGATTCAATAATAAAACAATAAACTATATGAAACACCTAATTCTTTCCATTTTGTTACTTTGCGGCACTATGAGTTTTGCCGCTACTCCGCAACAATACGAGGTTGCGATTGATGATTCTTTACAGCATATTGTATCGTGGGAAATGCAGTATAGCCTAAGACATCTTTCTCCGGAATGGGGATGCGCTATTCTGATGAACAAAGATCATCAAGTCGTGGCGCTCTATGACACAGATTCTCTTGGTAGGAATGCTTATCAACCTATTGAGATTGGCTCAGTCATCGAACCTTTCAGCGTGATGGCTGCGTTGCGAACCGGTCGTGTTTCCGAACATAATCAGTTCCCGCTCTCCAAAGCTGGCTATCGTGACCATGCCGGTTATACGTGGCACGACCGTCATCCCATCGACACAGTCCTTGACGTTCCTTCCGTCATTGCCGTTTCCAGTCGAAGCGGTATATGCCAAATCATGGAACAAGCATTTGCTGACAATCCTATGCTTTTTGCGCATTATATGGGCGAATTAGGACTCTCTCTGAGCGTTGATTCTTTGGAAGACGTACTCCGCATGGCCAATGGTTTGGGTGTCAATATGTCCCCAATATACCTTACTTACCTCTACTCGCAGCTGGTTCAAAAGCAATTTCCGGAAGAAGTATGGGGCTCAACACGCCCCATTCTGCATGCATTGCACGAAGTAGTGTGGAATAATATTGGCACAGCAAGAAAGGTTATGTGGACCAAAGGCGCACAATCAGAAATTGTATCTATAATCGGCAAAACAGGCGATCTTAAGGAGGAAGGCGAACATCAACCTCATACCGTTTCATTCATTGGCGCATTCCCTGAGCAAGATCCGCAATACACCCTTCTTGTTCTCATGAAAAAGGTCCCATATCCTTCTTCAGCCTTATTCCAATGTGTAGAGCCTATGCGATACATAGCAGAACGGATATATTATAATTATAAATAAATTGCAGCCATCCCATCGTGCCTTCTTCGCATGCAGGTGTTTTTGGGATTTATTTTGTAATTTTATAAATGCTCAAATCCTCATCCTCCGCGGGGAGAAAACATATACCATAGACGGACGAAAAGTCCGCTAATAGGGCCCCCGCAGATTGTATCCTGTTTCTCTTCCGCTTGGCGTTACCTCACATTCGCCAAGCGGTTTTTCTTTGTCCATCTTTTTACCACTTGTATCTTTTTCTCAAAAATTCAAGCAAAAAGATACAAGCTTCTATATCGGTTCAACATCGTTTCAACATCGGTTCAAATAACCACAAATCAGCAGACCTTGCGCTGAATGTAGGGAGAAGGTATATAGTATCACGGGATAGGAGGTGTGCTAATAAAGCGGGATAGAATCCCGCAGAAATGGACTCGCGGCATATAATGCCGAAGAATGAACATACGAGAGGCCGGCATCAGATGCCGGGCTAACGAACGAAGAAACAAGGAAACGCGCCAGAGGAGGTAGCGCGCACAGGACAACACAGAGGGGGTAGACAATAAAGAGAAGGTGTGGGGCATAGTGACTCATAGCGGCACGGACGGCAATAACCATTGTCAAGGCTCTTAAAAAGCAAAAAAAAGAGCGTAAACATTAAAAAAAGTAATTTTTCTTGCATATATCGAAAAAAAAGTGTACCTTTGCACGCGTTTTTAAAATCAACTGATATGAGTACTACAGGAAAAGTGATAACTTGGACGTCGGTAATCGCCGTTTTGGCATTAGCGGCATTTATCTTTATCAAGTTCTGCTTCGTCTATAGCGAAGGAGTAAACGAAGGAGACATCAATTATTTCCAGAAAGAGGGTTTTCTCTTCAAGACCTACGAGGGCAAGATGATCCAGACGGGTTTGAAGAATACCAAGGTGCAAGGCTCCATCCAGTCGAACGAGTTTAAGTTCTCGGTCGTGGACGAGCAAGTGGCAAAGCAGCTGAACGACGGCGCTAACACCGGTGTGAAGCTTCATTGGAAACGCTACCTCGGCACTTTGCCTTGGCGCGGAAACAGCCAGTTTATCGTCGATAGCGTGTATGTGGCTCCGCATAGATAGACCGCTGCGCTAAAAGAACAAAGAGTTATGATGACGGAAGAGAAATATAATTTTGTCAAGATGTATGAGCGTTCGTTCCGTGAAAACTGGAATGAACCCGCTGTGACCGATTACGGCACAAACGTGACCTTGACGTATGGCCAGCTGGCTATCAACATCGAGAAACTGCACATTCTTTTCAAGGAATGCGGAATCAAGAAGAACGACAAGATAGCCGTCATGGGCAAGAACAACAGTAACTGGGTCGCTGTGTATCTGGCGGCAGTGACGTACGGAGCAATCATCGTACCCATCCTGCAGGATTTCCGTGCGAACGACGCGATCCATATCATCAACCACTCGGAGAGTAAGCTGCTTTTCATCAGCGACATCAACTGGGAAGGTATCGAGTTGGACCAGATTCCGAAGGTGAAAGCCACCGTGAGCCTGAACGATTGGCATCCAATAACGTTAGCCCTGGATTCGAAGAAGATCAACTACGAGGCTATCGGCGCGAAGTTCAAGGAGAAACATCCCGATGGCTACTGGGCTAAAGATGTGCATTTCGAAGACCGCCCGAATAGCGAAATAGGCTCTATCAACTATACCTCCGGCACTACCGGATTCAGCAAGGGCGTGATCATGCCGCTGAACGGTCTGGCAGGAAACGTACGTTACGGTTTGGAGAGCGGTATCGCGCATAAGGGCGCACGGTTCGTGACGTTCCTGCCGCTGGCACATGCGTACGGTTGCGCGTTTGATTTTCTGTCCTGTCTGGCAGCCGGCGGCCACACATGGTTGGTCGGTCGTACGCCGAGTCCGAAAATTCTGCTGAATGCTTTTGCGGAAGTCAAGCCGACTGTCATCCTCTCGGTACCGCTGATTTTGGAGAAGATATACAAGAAGATGATTGTGCCGCAGATTCAGAAGCCGCCCGTAAGCTGGGTGCTCAAAGTGCCGTTCCTGGACGAAGTGGTATGCTCCAAGATCCGCGAGCAGCTGGTTCAGGCCTTCGGAGGCGAGTTCAGCCAGATGATTATCGGCGGTGCTCCGCTGAACCCTGAGGTGGAAGCCTTCCTGCATAGAATAAAATTCCCCGTCTCGGTGGGTTACGGTATGACGGAGTGCGCTCCGCTCATCTGCTACACGCCGATTACCGAGGGACCAAAGATGTACTCCTGCGGACGTCCGTTACCGGGAATCATGGAGGTGAAGATCCTTGATCCGAATGAAGAAGGAATAGGCGAGGTAGTGGTTCGCGGCGAGAACACGATGACCGGTTACTACAAGAACGCACAGGCCACCAAAGAAGCCTTCACCAAAGACGGATGGCTCCGTACAGGTGATCTGGGACAGTTGGACCAAGACGGATTCCTCTATATTAAAGGTCGTTGCAAGACGATGCTCTTGGGGCCGAGCGGACAGAATATCTACCCGGAGGAGATCGAGGCAAAGATCAACAATATGCCTTACGTTCTGGAGTCGCTCGTGCTGCAACAGGAAGACACTCGTCTCGTGGCGCTCATCTGTCCGGATTACAACGAGGTGGACGCGGATGGGCTGACGGCGGAACAACTCGAAGAACAGATGGAAGACGCACGCAAGCAGGTTAACTCCGAACTCGCGGCGTACGAGCAGATTTCCATCGTCAAACTCTATCCTCATGAGTTTGAGAAGACGCCGAAGAAATCCATCAAACGGTTCTTGTACACCAATATGGTGTAAGGTGTATGAATCTGTGTATTGATCAAGGAAATAGCCGGACTAAGGTGGCGTTGATGACGGACGAGGGTAAGATGATAAACCACTTCATCTACAAGCAATTCTCGTCGTCAGATGTAGAACGTCTGTTGGATTTGTACGATATTACGGATTCCATCATTTCCTCGGTAGTGAATATCGAGGCGGCGGTAGTCAATACGCTACATCGCCGCTCGCAGCACTTTGTGCACACGCCTCAGACCTTAGGACAGGACCGCTTGGCAGCGGCTGTAGGAGCGAAGAGCCTGTGCCCGAATGAAAACCTCTTGATCATCGATGCGGGATCCGCAATCACGTATGACTTCGTGTCCGACAAAGGAGAATACATGGGAGGAAATATCGCTCCGGGACTGAAGATGCGGTTCACGATGCTGCAACGGATGACGAAGAAACTGCCGCTGGTGGAAGTGGAGGAGAACGAACTGATTCCGCTTTTCGGCAAGAACACCCGCGATGCCATCGCTGCCGGAGTAATACGAGGCGTGGCATATGAGGTGAAAGGATATATGCGAACCTTAGGAGAGAAAGTACCGCATTTCCGGACCTTCCTAACAGGCGGCAATGCTCCGTTTATCCTTAATAACGTACGCACGTCGCGCACGGAGAAACGAGAGATACGATATGAGAAGAACTTAGTCCTGACAGGACTGAATACGATATTATGCGCAAACAAATAATAATTGGAATACTACTACTGTTGAGCGTCGGAGTGTGGGCTCAGAATATGACGAGTTCGCCATACTCCCGTTACGCTTACGGCGATATGAACGAGAACGTCCCTACGGCTTATCGCGCGATGGGTGGTATCGGTTTCGGCATGCGAAACAACCGTGCCATCAACCCCTCGCAGCCGGCTTCATATACCTCCTGCGATTCTCTGACGTTTATGATGGACGTCGCAGCCAGCGCTAACTGGAGCCGATATAACGATGCCGGAGGAAAGAAGAATAAAGCTAACGGAAACCTCGAATACGTGACGATGCAGTTCCCGCTGTTCAAACGTTGGATAGCAATGTCAGTAGGTCTGCTGCCCTATAGTTCCGTAGGGTATAACATCGAGCTGCGCGATTCTACCGCCGGAGGAGATTACCATTATACCAAGAACTATGCCGGCGACGGAAACATCAGCCAGGTCTATGGAGGTCTGAGTTTTAATGTACTGAACTGGTTCGCCGCGGGCGTGAACGTCTATTACATGTGGGGCGACTTGGCGCACATGCGTACGCTTACTTTTGACGAGGCCGGTATGAATCCGACGATTCAGGCAGAGAATCTGTCCGTCAGCAATGTTCGTCTGCGTTACGGCGCGCAGTTCTTCCATACCTTCGGAGATCACTCGTTCAACGTCGGTGCGATCTTTGAGAATCGGATGAAGTTGCATAGCGATCTGATCTTAGTGGAGACCCAATCTGATGACTCGATACCTATATACCGCGACGGATGGGAACTGCCGATGGTGTGGGGCGTAGGAGCCAGTTATAACTGGGCAAACAGATTGACCATCGGTTTTGATTATGAACGGCAATGTATGGCTTCGGCGCTGTATAACGGTCTGCGTGGCGATGACCCGTATAATGGTTTACAAGACCGCAGCAGGTATGCCTTCGGCGTGGAGTACCGCCACAACCCTATGGGCCGTAAGTACGCGGAGCGAATGCTTTGGCGCGCCGGAGTAAGTGTGCAGAACGAGTATCTGAGCGTCATCGGAGCGAAACGTATCACAGCAGGTATAGGTATCGGATTCCCGCTTTATACCATTGGTACCATCATCAATACGACCATCGAATATACCCACCGCGGCAGTTCAGCCGGTTTGGAGGAACATGCACTGCGGTTTACCATAGGCGCTTCCATAGCCGAGAACTGGTTCTTCAAGCGTAAACTGTAGTTTGGCACGGGATTTGTAATATCTCGAAATATCGACAACAACAATTAAAAATACACAATTATGAAACTGAAATCTTTACTTGTAGTAGCGTTGGCAGCGGCCGTACCGGCTCTGGCGTGCGCTAAGAAACCGAAAAAAGCAGTGGAGGAAGCTCCTGCTCAGGCTCCGGCTGTAGTAGAAGAAGATCCCGTAATCACGGAGGAGTGCGTGATGAACGTATCGCTCTTCCATGAGGCAGTAAAAAACAAAATGTATGCGGACGCATATGGTCCTTGGATGGAGGTTTATTCCACCTGTCCGAATGCCAACAAGTCCATCTATTCCGACGGCTCGAAGATCGTCGAGGCTCTGTATCAGGCAACTTCTGATCCCGCAGAGAAAGAGCGTCTTGCGAAATTAGCTATCGAGATGCAGGACAAACGTATCCGTTTCTTCGGTAACGATCCCAAATATCCGAAGGCTTATATCCTTGGCGAAAAGGGTCTGGCATACCTCGATTTCTACGGAGAAACAAAACTGGCTGAGGCTCGCGAATGTCTGCGTCAATCGGTTGAGGGAATGGCTGCAGGCAGCAAGATTCTCGTTCTCGTGAAACTGGTAGATGCTTCGTACGCGCTCTATAAACAAGATCAGAACGGCAAAGCAGAGCAGTTCATTTCGGATTATGAGTTAGCAAGCACGTATCTGGGTGAGCAGGCTTCCAATATGAACAACAAGAACGCAGAGATTGCCGGCAAACAGAAAGATTATGTAGATAATATCTTCGCAATCTCCGGTGCAGCTGATTGCTCGAAACTGGATGAGATCTATGCAGCTGTAGTTCAGCAGAACTTGTCGAACCTTGACATGTTGACCAAGATTGCTAAATTGTACAAACGTGTTCGTTGCACCGAGAGCGATGTTTATTTCGCAGCCTGCGAAGCAGCACACAAACTGCAACCGACCGATGAGTCCGCAGCAGGATGCGCTTCGATGGCAGCCAAGAAGGGAGACTACGATCAAGCTGTAGCATACTACGATCAAGCTATCAAGTTAGCGATGGTAGAGGACGAGCTGGAGGATGTAGCGGATTATCAGTACAATGCCGCTTTCTATTGCTACAACAACCTCAAGAAATATGCAGAGGCTCGTAAATATGCGTTGGCTTCCATCGCTACGCTGCAAGGTCTGGGTATGAACAAAGGTCAAGGCCGTTGCTATATTATCATCGGTATGTGCTATGCTTCGACCCAACTCTACCCGCAGGACGCAAAGGGACGGATCTTGAATAAGACCGTTTACTGGGCTGCTGTAGATAAATTCGTCAAGGCTAAACAAGTAGATCCTTCGGTAGAGGCACAGGCTTCCGAGTTCATCAGCTCGTACAGCAAGTACTATCCGACCAAAGAGGAGCGTTTCGACCTGCCGAATGAGTTCTCGGGTTCTACCTACTTTGTAGGAGGATGGATAGGTGAGAGTACCTCTATCCGATAAGTGCCGTATAGCGGGTGTCTTCTTGACACTCGCTATATTTTTTTCCGCTTGCCGCCATAGCGAAGTGCAGCAGGCTGATATGTCTGTACCCCGTGAACAAATAGCTGCGCTGGTTACAGATAGCGTCAGTACGCTTATCTCCGATTCCGGTATTACCAGATACCGGATAGAAGCACCCCAATGGCTGATCTATGATCAGACGGAACCGCCTTACCAGGAGTTTCCGAAAGGAATATATCTGGAGCAATTCGATCTGGATCTCTCCGTACAAGCTTCGCTGAAGGCCGATTACGCCTATTATGATGAGAAGGAGCAGCATTGGCGGCTGTCAGGAAACGTACACGCGCTGAATCGTAAGGGAGAGCAGTTTGATACGCCTGAACTGAATTGGGACCAACAGACTCATCGGGTCTATTCTGATTCGGTGATTCATATCACGCGAGAGAAGAGTATCATCGAAGGGGTAGGGTTTGAATCGAATGAGGAGATGAATAAATATACAATTCTTCATCCGACAGGTGTCTTCCCCATCGAGGATGAATAATAAATGGTAAATGACTAAATAGTAAATGTCTTTATGTTATTGGAAGGAAAAACAGCATTGATCACGGGCGCTGCTCGTGGAATAGGCAAACAGATAGCGTTGACTTTTGCCCGTGAGGGAGCCAACATTGCGTTCACGGATTTGGAGTTGAACGAAGCATGTATAGAGACCAGTAATGAACTGAAGGCGCTGGGTGTCAAAGTACAAGCATACGCATCCGATGCCTCTAATTTCGAGGCTGCGCACGCTGTAGTGGATGATGTTATGAAGGATTTCGGACGCATCGATATTCTGGTCAACAACGCCGGTATCACGCGCGACACGTTGCTTATGCGCATGACCGAGCAACAGTGGGATTTGGTAATGCAGGTGAACCTCAAATCCGCCTTTAACTTCACGCACGCCGTAACGCCTGTGATGATGCGTCAACGGAGCGGATCGATTATCTCTCTGAGTTCTGTAGTAGGCATCAACGGTAATGCCGGCCAGGCGAATTATGCCGCGTCGAAAGCAGGTATCATTGCGCTGACCAAGTCGGTAGCCAAAGAACTCGGTAGCCGCGGCGTCCGCGCTAACGCTATTGCACCGGGATTTATTCTAACCGACATGACGAAGGCTTTGAGCGAAGAGACGCTCAAGCAGTTTGTATCGCTTATCCCTATGAAGCGTGGAGGCGAGCCGGAAGAAGTAGCGAAGGTCGCCCTCTTCTTAGCGAGCGACCTTGCTTCCTATGTCTCCGGACAGGTGATCCAAGTCAACGGAGCGATGGCATAATAAAAAATCCCGCAAGCGCGGGATTTTTTTATTTCTCAAAGATCTTAAACTGCCAGGGGGCGAGGGTAAAGGTCTGCGTGGTCTCGAGTTTCTCTTTTTTACCGCAGATACATTGGTACGAACCTTCGTATCCGGTGAGATCGAGCGTTACCTCTTGCTCTTTGTCGGACATATTCATTACTGCAATAACAGTGTTGGTATGCCAGCGGCCTTCTTTCTGACGCACGCAAGCAAAGATAGCCTGATTATCCGCAGCGAGACGAACCATCGGCGCTCCTACTTCGGGGCTGAACAATGCTTTGTTACGCTCACGCAGGTCGTTTAATTTCTTATAGAGCTCAGCCTGTGCGTAGTTCTCATCCACATCAATCAGGTCCTTCTCAAAGAACTCCAGACGGTGGTGGTTACCGCTCAACTGGCCGGTGTAGATCATCGGCATACCCGGTACAATGTAGCAGAACGCTTGGAATAAAGGCACTGCATCTCCCATCCGCTCTTGCTCTGTTCCATTCCAGCTATTCTCATCGTGATTGGAGATAAAATTCATACGAATAGCCTCAGGACGGATGGTAGAATCTGCTTTCGCAAAGTTTGCCCACAGATCATCAACTGTCTTTTCACCTTTAGCAACGCCATTCATCAAATGATGCAGCGACCAGCCGTAGTACATATCGAACGCTGTTTCGGTCAACTCTTGCGCTTTGTCCTCGTCTTCCGCCAATGTGAACATATCCGGGTGTGTCAGACGAAGATCGCCCATAGCCCAGTTCCAGAAATCAGTCGGAACCTCACCTGCTACGTCGCAGCGGAATCCATCAATACCGATGGAATCCATCCACCAATGCATCGCTTTGAGCATCTCATTACGCATGTCTTGGTTGTCGTAGTTCAGTTTGGAGATATCTGTCCAATCGTATTGTACCATCAGGTTACCGAGGCTGTCGCGGTAGTGCCATCCGTCGTTCTTGGTCCACTCGCTATCCGGAGCCGTGTGGTTAGCGACCCAGTCGAGGATGACCTTAAAGCCTTGTTTATGCGCAGCGCCCAAGAAGTGCTCGAAGTCCTCGCGTGTACCGAATTCAGGGTTGATGGCGCAATAATCGATGATGGAGTAATAACTGCCGAGTGTACCTTTGCGGGTGATTACACCGATAGGCTGGCATGGCATAACCCAGATGATGTCAATACCGTTTTGACGCAAGGTTGGCAATAATGCTTCTGCCGCGGCAAAAGTACCTTCCGGGGTGGCTTGGCGGGTGTTTAACTCATAGATAGTAGCGTCGTACGCCCATTCCGGGTGACGCAACTCTTGTTTCTCAGCGCAACTCGCCATCAATAAGGATGCGAGCGCCAAAAGTAATGTTTTTCTCATGGTTGTATTATTCATTAATGATTTGATATGTTAACTCATCGCGGTTGATGATTACGGTCACTTTCTGGCCGAGATATATACGCTGGAAGACGATTTCTTCCGGACGGTCAATCAACGGAATAAAATCTCCGTAGAGGAGTGGCATGGAGTGGCGGCGCATGTGAATCAGTTCAGCTACCTCATTTCGCATCTTACGTTCGTCGGCATTGAGGTTCTCGAAGCGCATCATATGACGGTTGTCCGGATCATTACCTCCGACCTCTCCATACTCATCGCCTTGATAGATACAGGGTACACCCGGCAAGGTCATATTGAGCACCTCCATTAGCAGAGCACGCTTGTAGGCAACAGCTGTGTCTCCGATGCCGACTTCGCGGGTCCATCCTTCTTCTTTGCCCTGGCTATAGATATCTATGGCACCGCCGGCGATGGAGGCGAAGCGTATCTGATCATGGTTACCGGAGATATTTCCCATGGTATGGTGTGCGCCGTACGTACGGAGAGAAGTCAGTTCGTTCTGCATGACCTGATCCATACCCTTTATGCCGCATAGTGCTTCGCGGGCTGTGAAATAGACGTTGAAATCAAATTGGGCATTGAGCATGCCGGACTTGACATAACTGCCGATAAGCTCCGGCGAACCATAGGTCTCTCCGATCATCCAGATCGGTCTGCCCGGCCAGCGGGTAGCAATCTTCTGTCCCAACATGCGCCAGTAGCCTTCGGGAATATGCTTGCAGGCATCGTGGCGATAGCCGTCCAAGTCGTAGTTGGCTAACCAATAGAGTGCGCTATCCGTCATCTGCTCGCATACTTCCGTACGCTCCAGATCCAGCGTGGGGATATGCTTGTCAAACCATGTGGTCAGACGTGCATCGTCCCATAACTCGAAATTGCGTCTTCCGTCCGGCAGGATGGAGTCGGTATGCCAATCGGGGTGCTCCTGGAGGGTAGGAGAGTTGATATGCATGTGGTTGGCTACATAATCCAGAATGATGTTTATCTCGTGCGCGTGCGCGGTATCTAATAAGGTGCGCAACTCGTCCGGCGTACCAAAGCGGTCATCCAGCTTGGTCGCATATATCGGCCAGTAGCCATGGTATCCACTGAACTTGGTATAGGTCTTCGTTGAGTCATATTTATTGCCGTTCGGGAAAGGATAGAGCCCCCATGCGTCCCATGGGTTCTGGGTGATTGGGCTGATCCATATGGTGTTGATGCCCAGTTGGTCGAAATAACCTTCGCTGATCTTACGGGTAATACCGGCTAAATCGCCGCCTTGATAATCCACGATGTCGAGCACTTCGGGGCTGTTCATCTTCCAGTCGTTGGCGGAATTACCGTTGTAGAAACGGTCGATGAGCACAGAGTAGAGTACTTGCGCTTGCTGGTCATGGCGGTTCAGTTGTGCAGCGTTGGTCACAATCTGACCATCCTGTAAAGGCAGCAACAGGTCGTTGTACAGGTATGTCTCATCTTCTGCAAAAACGCGCAGAAAACTTCTTCCTTGCAGAGCGGATAACTGATTGCTGATGGCATTCAAATCCAAAGACCAACTGCCGTCTTCTTCCGCTTGCCATAAGGTATGGTCAATCAGCGTATTTTGAATATATGCCTCAATTGTAGGATTGGTAACGGTATCGAAGAATGCCACACGCAGCTTTCCCTCCTCGTAACTGAGCGAATAAAGGCTCTGGCGAACGGGTTTGGCTGGTAATACGGGAATGGCAAAACTACCGGTCTTGTCATGGAAAGTGATGGCATGGATGGAACGGTCACGGTTGATGATATCCATCTCACGCACGATCTTAGGAGTACCAATGAGGTTGGTATATTCAATAGCTTCTCCGGTAGTCCATTGTAATCCCTGCCAATAGGAAGTATCTCCGTATAGCGCCGGCACATAATCGGTCAGCACAATATGCATTGTATCACCTGTCATGCGAATCGGCATAATCGGAGACTCAACGGCCATTAAGCCTGCGGCATAATGTGGCTTCTGACACCCCAGAAAACAGGAGAGAATGGCTAAAAAGAAAATCGTCTTTTTCATAATGGTACATATTTTGCCGCAAAATTACAAAAAAATTTTGATATGTGCAAAAAAAATAGTAATTTTGCACGCAAAATAAAATTTAGTATGGATATATCGATAATTGTTCCTCTATTTAATGAGGCGGAATCGTTGCCGCATCTCTACGAATGGATTGCCCGTGTAATGAAGGAGAACAAGTTCTCCTATGAATTGATTTTCGTCAACGACGGGTCTTCTGACGAGTCTTGGAAAGTGATTCAATCGCTTCGCGAGCAGAGCGAGGCGATTCGTGGTATTTGTTTCCGTCGCAATTATGGCAAGTCAGCTGCATTGTATTGCGGATTCAAGGCGGCGAAGGGAGATGTTGTAATCACGATGGATGCCGATTTGCAGGATAGCCCGGATGAGATTCCGGAGCTTTATCGCATGATTACGGAAGAGGGGTATGATCTGGTGAGCGGATGGAAGCAAAAACGCTACGACAATACGTTGACAAAGAATCTGCCTTCCAAGTTATTTAATGCCACGGCGCGGAAGGTGACAGGTATTCAGTTGCATGACATGAACTGCGGTCTGAAGGCTTATCGGAACGAGGTGGTGAAGAATATTGAGGTATTCTCCGAGATGCACCGTTATATCCCTTATCTGGCTAAGAATGCGGGTTTTACGAAGATTGGCGAGAAAGTCGTTCAGCATCGTAAGCGTGAGTTCGGTACGTCGAAGTTCGGTATCAACCGTTTTGTGAACGGCTATCTGGATCTCATGACCCTTTGGTTCCTCAATAAGTTTGGCAAGCAGCCGATGCATTTCTTCGGCCTGGTAGGAAGTCTGATGTTCTTCATCGGATTTATCGCGGTTATCGTAGTAGGCAGCATGAAGCTGTACGCTCTGTCGCATGGCGTTCAGGCTATGCTGGTAGGCGTAAATCCGTATTTCCACATCGCCATTCTGATGATGATTTTGGGATGTATGCTGTTTTTGGCAGGTTTCTTGGCGGAATTAGTGATACGAAACAGTCCTTCCCGCAATGATTATCTGATTCGCGAGGAGTTCTAAATAGGCTGAGTTGATGGCACAAAATCTGGAAGAACAGGTAGCAGTAGTAGAGCGTGCATTAGGCGAATGTATGATAGATACAGCGCTGGTAGTAGTGCGTACATGGCTCAACGAAATAGGGGAGAATAACCCCTATGAGGAAGCGTTTACCTCCATCCAGAAGCGCTATCATGAGATTTTTACGCAATGGTTGAATATCGATGTGCCTTCTTCCGATGAGGAGCTCAGCAAACTCACCGGCGATACCTACCAGATGGTGGATGCCGTGTATGCGGATATTCGTCTGTTGCGCGGTGTATCACCGGAGATTCATGGTTTTAATCATGAGTCCATCACTTCTGTAATGCATTATTTCGAGCATTGTGTGCGTTTTCGCCCGGAAGATCTGGAGTGGTATCGCGAGGTCATGAACGACGAGACGCAGGCTTCTTTGGCATTAGCGGCTACCTCTGCGTTGGCGCACAATTTAAGAACTTGTTTCTCGCTCGATGCCTTCCTGGCAATGATAGAATGCATGAATGCAACGAATGAGACGGTAGCCGACCAATGTATATCGAATGTTGTGCTACTGCTTATTCAGTATGACGTTCGCATTGATTTCTTCCCGCAGATACAAGATGCGGTGGTGAACGTGATCGGTGAGAATGACCTGGGCGAGCACGTGTTTGAGGTGCTTTGTGCGCTGGTGGAGAGTTCGTCCAAAAATTGGATAGAGGAGTTGGCAAAGAGTATGTTTGAAGATAACCAGTTCCCTGAAGAACTGAAACGGCTGATGGAGATGTCCGGCATGGGACCTGATTCACAGACCTTTGCTCAGTTATTCCCGTCGCAAGAGCATAAATACTTGACGGAAATCATTCCGCTTATACCGCGGACGTGGCTTTATGCAATTCTGATAGAGGGTTATACGGGAAGAGAGAGAGCCTTGGCGTACGTTACCGTCTCCGCCGGATTCCGCGATGCGATGTGGGATTATCCGCAGGTTGCCGAGAGGGTCTATCTGGAGATTTTGCGCAAAGGGACGGATAATCCAAAGGATTATATCAATTATGCCCATTGCCTCTTGCTGCAAGGCGATCGGATGATGGCGTATGAGAACTATAAGCAAGCGCGGTTGCTATGCAAGACGTCCAAGGAGTTCTTTTCGTTATTCCGTCCGGATCGAAAGAATCTCATAGACCATGGTATTCCTTTGGAGCATGTCTATGTGATGGAGGATCAACTGATCAATCCTTAGAAAGCCACACCTAAACCGGCGTCGATAAATTCTGCCCGTGCGCCGTGTGTTTTCAGTCCTAATTGTACGAAGAGGTGGTCGAGTACGTGGTACTTGAGCACAAATTGCATGTAGCACCAACCGTCCTGATAATTGCTGGCTTTTGAAAAATCGTAGTTATAAAAAATACCTCTGTCGAAAGGCTTGTCACCCGGGTGAAGTGCGTTTGGATCGTAATTCTTATCTTTAGTGTCTGTGACAGTCGAATACGGCTCGAGGTTCTTAACCGGGTCAAAGACGTAGAATCCCACATGAATACCTGCGGTCAGATTGCCGATGATGAACTCCGGCTGAAGGCTGACACCCACGCGGAAGCAGTTTTTGATGTCGCTATTTTTGAGATAGGTCTTGCCGAAAAAGGTCTGCAGCGCACCCGGATTGGCCTCTGCAAACTCATCGTTCACGCAGCGGTAGTAGCCGTCGTAGAAGGCATCCACACCGGCTCCGATGCGGAAGATGGAGACGGGGACCCAGTATGCGGCGGCTTTGAGGGTAGCAGCGCCGAAGAACTGCATCTTAGGATAGTTGTCGCGGTAGTAATTCTGCTTCACGCCGCCTGTAGTGCTGATCTCTACTGCCCAGGGTTTGTCCACGCCGTCGTACAGTTTGCGCGGCACATCGGGTTCGGGAGAGGTGTAATCTTTCTTGTGCGGATGATAGCGCAGACCGAGTTCTCCGCCGAGCATGTTATAACCTGCGTTGGGGTGCATGATAGAGCCGTTGGAGATATGATGCCAGCCGCCGTTGAGGGTGATTTCCCAGCCGTCCTTGATCGGAAAATCCATGTATAGCTCCAAAGCCAGATAGGCATTCAGCACCGAGCCGATCGACCAGTTAGCATCCTTATGGTCAAAATACAGGTGTTCGCCTTTATAGGTATTGGCATATGTCTTCGTAACGGCGGCTATGCCGACTGTGGGGCGTGCGCCTATACGGAAATGCGTGCCGTTGTAAAAGGGCATATTGATGTAGCCATACGCCGCGATGGCAGAACCGAGGATGGCGTTATTGCCCAAATTCAGGTATCGTGCACCGACGCCGATAGAGGCATTATTCCATTGCCGGAGGCTGTTCCATCGCCCTGTAGGCAGAAACTCCACGGTAAAAGCACCGCCGGGAACAATTGGCGTCGGGCTTAAAAACGGCGACACTTTTTCATCCGGCAACATAAAGAGTGCCGTTCCACCAAAACGGTACGCTAACTCGTAATGAGGTAGCGAAAACGCTTGTAAACAAGCGCAGAGAGCTATGAGTAAAAGAACTTTTTTCATTTTTCGGCGCAAAATTACAAAAATATTTTGATATGTGCAAATTTTTTTGTACCTTTGCGCGGAAATTTGTGAGTTACTAAAAATGATTCAATCAAAGGATATACAAAATTTCTTTTTCTTGGGCATCGGAGGCATTGGAATGAGTGCCTTAGCTCGTTATTTTCACCACCAAGGATATCCTGTTTTCGGCTACGATCGTACGCCGTCTCCTCTGACTCGGGAATTGGAGAAAGAGGGTATTTACATCACGTATATAGATGCTGTTGATACGCTGTATGGTCTAGGATTGGCCTTACATAATACGCTTGTAGTCCGTACTCCGGCCGTACCGGAGGATTGCGCTATTTACAGTTATTTGCGCAAGGAAGGATTCGATATCCGTAAGCGTGCAGAGGTGTTGGGTATCGTGACGCGCGGAGAGGCGTCAGGCGAGGGTGGAAAGCGGATGAAGGCGCTTTGTGTCGCCGGGACGCATGGGAAAACGACGACGAGTACGATGATTGCTCATCTGATGAACGGAGGAAATAAGGCAGCTACGGAAAGCCATGCCGGAGTGAATGCGTTTTTGGGCGGAATAAGCGAGAATTACCATACGAATCTGCTGCTGTCGAAGGAGAGCGAGTATGTGGTGGTGGAGGCGGATGAGTACGACCGGTCGTTTCATCAGTTGACGCCGTATATCTCTGTGGTGACGGCGGTGGATGCGGATCATCTGGATATCTACGGCACGGCGGAGGCTTATCGGGAGGCGTTTGCGCATTATACGAGTCTGATTACCGGCGCCTTGGTTATGAAGCACGGGATAGAGTTGGAGCCGCGATTAAAAGAGGGCGTGAAGGGCTACACGTACGGGGTAGAGAAGAGCCAAGCGGATTTCTATGCGGAGAGGATCCGTGTGAAGGACGGGCAGATTGTATTTGATTTCAAGATGCCGGACGGGGAGATTAAGGATGTGCAGTTGGGTGTGCCGGTATGGGTGAATATCGAGAATGCGGTAGCGGCGATGGCTGTAGCGCATCTATGCGGAATAAAAGACGAGGTGATGCGTGAAGCGATGGCTTCGTTCAAGGGCGTTCAGCGGCGGTTTAATATCCATGTGAATACTCCGAAAGTGGCATATATAGACGATTACGCGCATCATCCGCAGGAGATAGCTACGGCGATTGATTCGATTCGAAAGCTTTTCCCAGAGCGCAAACTGATCGGTGTTTTCCAGCCGCATTTATACACCCGTACGCGGGATTTTGCAGATGGATTCAGGGCAGTATTAGGGACTTTGGATGAGTGTGTGTTGCTGCCTATTTATCCTGCGCGGGAAAAACCGATACCGGGTGTGACGAGCGAGATGTTAGGCGGCGTAGTAGTACAGAAACCGGAATTGGTGGAAGAACTCAAACGGAGGGTTCGGGAGAGTAAAGAGCCGGTAGTGGTACTGACCGTCGGCGCCGGAGATATAGATCGCTTGGTGCCGGAGATAGCCCGTGCGTTAAAAGAAGAATAGAGAATGAGCAATGTTGCGCGAATCATATGGCAGATCATCGGTGTTTCGGTAGTAGCCGGGATGCTGGTAGGGGCTGTCGTAGCCGGTTACCGGATGCGTCCCGGCGATGAGCCGTGTCCCGCGCTCGAATACGAGATCATGGATCAGAAGGAGCGGCAGTATGTTACTCCCGGGGAACTGAATACCTTGTTGCGTAATGAGAATCTTTATCCGGTAGGGCAAGTGATAGACCGCGGAAGGCTGCATCGTATCGAGCAAACGGTTCTTCATCATCCGATGGTTCGCACGGCAGAGTGTTATACAACGCCTCAAGGGGTTATTTATGTGCGTCTGAGCCAGCGTGTGCCGTTGGTTCGCGTGCTGATGCCCGGCGATGCGTATCTTATCGATACCGACCGTCGCGTAATGCCGGTTCGCGCAGCCGTGAAGGACTCCGTGCTGGTGGCTACCGGCGCAGTAGGGCCTCATATAGCGAGTCATCAGATAGCGGATTTTGCCGAGTGGCTGCAGGACGAGCCGTACTGGAGGGCCCGAGTGCATCATCTCCACGTCCAATCGCCGCAGATGGTTTATCTGTATCTCCGCGGAGCGAACCAGCCCCGGATCGTATTGGGAAACATGAGCCGGTATGACCGCAAATTAGCGAAGATGCGTACGTTTATGGAAAATAGCGCGGAAGCAGTCCGCGATAAGCATTATATAGAATATGACCTCCGTTTCCACGGGCAAGTAATAGGTCGATATTAAACACTAACCCTTAACTACTATTAACAATGGCAAGAAAACAACCTCAAACAGCCGATTCTCTTCCGTTGGTAGCCTTGGACCTCGGTAGCGACAGCGTGCGCGCCATGGCTGCGCGCCGGATAGCGCCGGATCTGTTCCAGATTCTCGGTGTGGAAGAGCGATCGCAGAAATTAGGCAATGTATGCGTTGAGCAGGGCATTATTACGCAGTCCAGTAATGCAGGTTATGTTATCGCCGAAGTGCTCAAACTGCTGGCGAACCGCATTGGCATAGACGAGTTGCCAACCGCTTTTCTGTCCGTCGGCGGACAATCGATGCAGATTGTGGCGGTACATTCCAAACGGGATCAGGCGCGTCGCAAAGAGATCAGCCAAGCGCTGCTTGACGAGATGGAGCAGGAATGCAAAGAGAAGATTGAGATGCGCAATCCGGACGTATCTGTCCTGGGACTTGTACCCAGTTTCTTCACACTGGATGGAGTGGAGCAGGATGAGATACCTTCTCCCGAACAGCGTGCGGCTCTGGTGGAGGCGCATTATATTGCTTTCTATGGTCGCAAGGCGATCGACACGCAGCTGCAGAAAGCCTTCTCTCAGGCAGGCCGTAGTATAGAGCACGTCTTTGTGCGCCCGGAGTGTCTGTTGTCGGCGTTCGCTACCTGCGATGGCAACCATGTGCTGGCGAACGGATGTGCTGTGCTGGATCTTGGTGCTCAGACTACAAGTCTCGCGGTTTATAAAGGCGGGCAGTATCTAATGAATAAGGTAGTGCCGAAAGGCGGATACCATATCACACGAATGTTGGAGCAGCAGGGAATGAGTTTTGCGACGGCGGAGGTGCTCAAGAAGCAGTTCGGTTGTGCTGCGCCTGCTTATATACAGAAGAATGTACGTCTGCGTGTACCGGCAGCGCCGGAGATAGGCGGTGAGATGGTGATTGCAGCGGATGAGTTAGCAGAGGCGATAGAGCTGAAACTGCGGGAGATACTGGAGCCGCTGATGACGGAGTTGAAGAAAGTGGAGGAGCGTATCCAGATACTCTATATCACCGGCGGCGGATCGATGCTGCAAGGCATGGCGGAGTATATCCAATCGCTCACCCCGTTGCGAGTCACCTATGGAGCACACAACCTCTTGTTGCACCGCGATACGGAGGAGAAATACCTCTCGCCGGCTTACACATCGCTGGTAGGAACACTGCTCTTAGGGCAGGATTACCGCGATAATCACAAGAATCAGCCGGTGCGTCAACCGGGTTTCTTCGACCGGATGAAAGAGAGCACGCTCGATATGTTTATCGACCAAAACTAAAACTGAAAATTGAAAACTATACCAATATGAATGAAGATTTAATTACGCTTCCCTTGGAAGGATTGACAGAGGATAGTATTATCAAGGTTATCGGAGTAGGTGGCGGCGGATGCAATGCCGTCAATTACATGCATCGTCAGGGGCTGAAAGATGTTTCTTTCCTGGTCTGCAATACGGATCGTCAGGTGCTGATCAAGAGTTCGGTACCCAGCAAGTTGCAGTTGGGTCCGGGTTTAGGAGCAGGAGGCGATCCTGAGACCGCGCGTCAGTATGCCGAGGAGAGCCGCGATCATATCCGCGAGGCGCTGAATGACGGTACGCAGATGCTGTTTATTACAGCCGGCATGGGCGGCGGTACGGGAACCGGCGCATCGGCTGTAGTAGCTGAGGTAGCGCAGGAGATGGGTATCCTGACGGTCGGAATCGTTACTATTCCTTTTGCTTTCGAGGGCAAGAAGAAGATTGAGAAAGCGATGACAGGAGTAGCGCGTCTGGCGAAACATATAGATGCACTCCTTATTATTAATAATGAGAAGCTCAAACAGATCTATCCGGAGCTGAACCTGCTCAATGCCTTCTCCAAGTCGGATGACGTGGTGGCTAATGCTGCACGTGCGATTGCGGAGATCATCACCGTACCGGGATATATCAATACGGACTTTGCCGACGTGCGCAACACCTTGCGTAAGGGTGGAGTAGCGATCATGAATATCGGTCGTGCGTCCGGAGAGAAACGTATCACCAATGCGATTAATGATGCGCTCAACTCCCCGCTGGTGAACACGAATGATGTACATGGCGCAGAGCGTATCTTGCTGCAATTCTATTGTTCTACCGAGCACGCGATTGTGATGGAGGAGATCGATCAGATCAACGATTTCGTACAGGAGGTCGGCGACGATATCGAAGTTCAATGGGGTGCGTCTATTGATGAGAGCCTCGGAGAAGAGGTTCGCGTAACCGTCATAGCTACGGGCTATAAAGTCGATGGCCTGCCCTCCGAGGAGGAAGAAGAGGGTAAGAAAACCATCTCCGAGGCTATTGAGGCCAATTATCCTCCTCAGGCGGCCAAACCTCTTGAGGACGAGAAGGCTACGCTGATAGACCTGAGCGACACGCTCCGTGCGGAAGGAATAGAGGTGCCCCAGACGCCTGTTCGCGAACGCGTGGACTCCACGTCCGCCGAGGAGGTTGTGATTACCGTTGAGGATGAGGAAAAACAGGAGAAGAAAGAGGAAGAGAAACCTGCTCACCGGCCTTTCGGATGGATACGGAGGAAATGACGGATTGATGAAATGATAAACTGATATAATATGGAAAAAGAGATGAATTTTTTTGACTTATGCGTGGCTATCGGTCGTGCGATAGGTCGTTGTTGCGCCGCATGCGGACGGCTTGTAGCGCGCATGCTCCGATTGACTTACCGCTATTGGTATATCGTGGTGACGCTGGTAGTGCTGGCAGTAGCTGCAGCGATATACAATAGCCGGAATGAGAATCTGACGTACAAGATGAATGCCGTAGCGATGCTCAATGGACCATCTATTCAGCAGTTTGAGCAGGCTTATGCGCCGTTGTTATCCGGTCGTATGTTGCCGGACGATGCAGCTATTACTCCTTATATCAAAGGTCATGTAGCTACCCATTTCGCGACGTACCGTGTGATAGATTGTCTGGATGACGGAATACCGGATTACATTGATTTCAATCAAAAATCGCAGCCTATGGATACCATCAAGGTGCAGATGCAAGATCGTTTGTGCTTGCAGTTCCGCATCAAGGTGAAGAACTTGGAACAAGTACCGGCTATCGAGCAGGCATTGTTGGAGTGGTTCAATAGCAACGAAGCGATGCAGCAGTCTTTTGCGACCTATAAACCGAATATCGCGCAGGAGGTAGCCTTCAATCATAGCCAGGCGCAGAAACTCGACAGCCTCACTTCCGATTATTATTTCAATGCTCCTTCGGCAGCCAAACCGATGAACTATGGCGCCAACGGCGTTAATTTCTACGGCGACCGCGATATAGACTTATTCTTGGATGATATCTATGATCAGCACCGCCATTTGCAGTTGAAGGACTACCGGATGGAGTTTGTGACGGCGCCGGTGACCTTTGAGAATCATTTCTCTGCAGCCCCGGTTCCGATGAATGGACGCATGAAGATGATCGTTGTTTTCTTCCTGTTCGGATGGATCTTCGGTTGCGTAATAGCAGAACTGACGGATAAACGGAAAGCCATCTTGGAATGGCTGAAACAATAATAAAAAACGCGTGGGGGTTAAGCCTTCACGCGTTTTTTAATGATCCATCGGATGAGGTAGTATAGGATGACTACCCCGAGGAGAATCAGTATGGCCACGGATAGTTCGTGGCTGTATTCTTTTATCAGATCCATCTGGCCGGCTGCCACATAACCGAGGATAGCCAAGATGCAGTTCCAGATAAACGCGCCGAGGAAAGTCCACCAGAGGAATGCGCCGAAATGCATGCGGCTCAGCCCCGCAGGGATGGAGATCAACTGGCGGATACCGGGGATGAAACGGCCTACGAACGTAGAGACGTTGCCTTTCTCGCGGAAATAAGCCTCCGCGCGCTGGATCTTCTCGCTGGAGAGAAGGCATAGATGTCCCAGACGCGAGTCGGCGAACTTATAGATCACCAGCCGTCCAAGCCAAACGGAGAGTCCATAATTGATGATTGCGCCTATCATGGCACCCAAAGTACCGAACAGGATAATCAGCAGCACATCAACAGGGTAGTTACCGGTGGTGCAGAGGACGCTGTCCGGCTGGCCGGCAACAAACGCTGCAGGCGGGATGACCACTTCGCTCGGGAAGGGGATGAACGAACTCTCTACCGCCATCAACGCAGTAATCGACGCATAGTTCATGTGCGCCGAATACCACGTGATGATATTATCTACGAGACTCATCAGATAAAGAGGAGTTGTACGATGACGTAAACCGGCAGGAGTATGATCAAGCTGAACTTAATCATGTAGCCGAAGAAGGACGGCATCTTGATTCCGCTTTCCTCTGCGATAGCTTTCACCATGAAGTTAGGTCCGTTGCCGATATAGGTCAGTGAGCCGAACATCACAGCCGCGATGGAAATAGCTTTGAGCAGTATCTCCGGAACACCGGCTACGAAAGGTGTGCCGTTGAACATACCTGTTACGACACCGGCTTCAGCGGCAGCAAGCGACTCCGGCAGGCCGGAAGCTACGCCGTGGAAGGCAACGGCTGTCGGCGTGTTATCGAGGAACGCAGAGAGCGCACCGGTCGAGTAATAGAACTGCCATGCGTGGGTGAAACCGAGGTCGGCTGCGTGCGCCTTCAGATAGGCGAGGGCAGGGGTCATCGTCGTGAAGATACCGAGGAACAGAACCGCTACCTCAACTATCGGAGTCCAGCTGAACTTGTTGTCGCCGAAACGGACTTCTTTCTTGGTCGTGTAGAGCGAGAGACCTGTGAGCGAGAGCAGCACTATCTCACGCAGGTACTTGAGCCACAGCGGAGCGTCCGCTTCACCCATCTGCTTGATGGTTCCTTCGTTCACAAAAGCCACAGCCAGCACTACGCCTAACAGATATACGAAATTGATAGTACCTTTCATTACCATCGGCGTCGCCTCACGCGAGTCAGCGGAGAGAGAGGTCCAGTGCTCTTTCTTGTAATAATAGGTGTCCATCGCGAAATAGATGCCGAGCAGTAGAATTCCCGTAACAGCCCATTCCGGAGCAAGGCGCATGAACCAGGAGAAGTGTGCGCCGCGGAGGAAGAGCATGAACAAAGGTGGGTCGCCCAGCGGTGTCAGCAGACCGCCGCAGTTGGCTACCAGCGCGATGAAGAAAAGGATGGTGTGAACCTTGTGTTCACGCTGTTTGTTGGTCTCGATGAGCGGACGGATAAGCAGCATGGCTGCGCCCGTCGTACCCATGATAGAGGCTAAGATCCAGCCCAAGCCCAAGAAACCGGTGTTGACCCAAGGTTTGGCTTTCAGGTCACCCGAGAAATGAATACCGCCGGTGATGACAAACAACGCCAGCAGAAGGATGATGAACGGCACGTAGTCGAAGAAGATCTGGTGCTCCAACTCGTGCATCATTCCGCCCATAATCAGGCATACCGCTACCGGTACGCCGAGGAAGAGGGAAACAATGAGTTTGTTGGTGTTCTTCTCCCACCAGTGTTCTGCTACCAGCGGACCGATAGCAATCATCAGAAGCATGAGTCCGAACGGAATCAGCGACCATGCCGAATGTACAAATTGTTCCATAGTACTTTATTTTAATTTAAACTCGCTAAAAGCGAGTGCAAAGTTACACTTTTTTTTTGAGATATGCAAACGAAAGATTATTTTTCCACAAAAATCCTCTATTTCTTGCCTAATTAAGGCAGACCCTGGAGAAAGAAAAAAGAAAAAGAAAAGAAGCAAAAGAATAAATAAAAAAGAAGCCGACTACCACCATTGCAGGTGGTAGTCGTTAGGCTGCGCACGCTTATCGGGCGTGCGCGTACGCGAGAGGAGATGCCGCCGGCGCGGCATGGCGGCCGGTCAGACAGGGTTGATGAAAGGATGTGAGAGCTTATAATCGTGAAGAAGGGAGTTGAATTCCCACGACCAAAGGGTCGTATAAGTCTTTCCGTTAGAGGCTACGTGGTTGGCGGCCTCGTAGCGGGACTGGAGTTGCGCCTCCAGTTCCGGCGTAGCACGGAGTTTGGCTAACTCGCGGTTGGCATAAGCAAAGGCCTCCGAGTTCCATTTCTGACGTGGAGATTGGTTCTTTTGGTAGTTTTCCTCGTGGCTACGGAAGAATTGTTTGCCATTACGGACATAGAAATAGCCGTCGTCTCTTTTTTGGAGTTTGCCGTGGATGCGGTCAATTCCGGATGATGTTACAATTTCTGACATAAGATTAAAATTTAGGGTTGTTATATGGTTTTTATAGGGGTTAAACAGGGGTAATACGTTGGCTTTGACTGTCGGTTGACTGTCAGTTGACCGTCGGTTGACCGTCGGGATTGGACTTAAATTCGAGTACAAAGGTACAAAAAAAATCTCATATATGCAAGAGGTAATGAGTTTTTTGGGGTGATTTTTTGTTGTAACGTCGGTCCTCCCTATTTATAAAATATAAACAGGGTCCCACCGAAAATACGTTCGCATATTGCCGGACATGTACTAAGCATCGCGGACATTTTTTGAGAACCGCTAAAACGGTATCCTGTTTAGCCCATACAAATACCATCTTATGCAAGCATAGCTATTATTTGTCTGTGCTTGTAGTATCTTTGCAGCGCAGGGAATGTAAGCAGAAACATAAAAGACCTATCTACAATGGAACGATTTGTTTGGAAGCGGCATAAGGATATTTTCAAGGGTGTGGGGATATACCATATCACTTTTGTGGTCGCCGGCAGACAACCGTTGTTGGGAAACTTCACTATTGATCACGATGAGCCGCGATGTCTGCCAACCGATTTAGGAAGCGCTATCTCGCATGACCTTGCCGAGATACATCAGCGCAGGCCATACGTCCGCCTTCTTGCCAAGCAACTGATGCCCGACCATATCCACGTGCTGCTATATGTCACCGATGACTGCAGCGTCTCCATCAAGGAGATAGCGCGAGGTATGCGCCAAGGGTGGCGCCAGATGGCGACCACCGTCAGTATAGACCCACAGATGCCATCTGCGGAAGAATATAAACAGATGCCGAAAGGATGGACACAGATGCCGAAAGGAGTGACGCAGATGCCCAAAGGAGGGACGCAGATGCCGAAAGGAGGGACGCAGATGCCATCTGCGGAAGAATATAAACAGATGCCGAAAGGAGTGACGCAGATGCCGAAAGGAGTGACGCAGATGCCAGACACAGGAACACATCAGCCCCTCTTTGAGACACCATTCTTCCGCACACTTGCGCATAAGGGGCAGTTAGACGCAATGATTCAATATATCCACGACAACCCGCGGCGCGCTATGCTTAAGCAACAGAACCCCGACCTTTTTACTCTGCGCAGGGACACGCGTGTGGGAGAGTTATGCTTTACATCGCTGGGCAATCTCTTTCTCTTGGATTATCCCGAAAAGCAGCCCATAATCTGTTCCCGCACGCTGAGTGAGCAACAGATAACCGCGCAACAAACGGATGCACTCTATCAAGCCGAGAAAGGTTGCATTACGGTTACTGCCGCTATTAGTCCGGGGGAAAGACAGATAGCAAAAGCTATCAGGAAGGCAGGTTTCCCGCTTATTATCCTGCTCAAGGATGGTTTCCCAAAAGCGGGCGATCCGCATGAGAAATACTATAAACCCGGTGGAGTCTATTTTGAGGCATGTGCTGCCGGACGTCTCTTGCTATTGGAACCCACCGCAGATACCCAGACTTTGCCGGATATACAGACACGCACCGAACAGACGCTCCGCGAAAAAGCGGAAGCCAGACATTGGAATTATCAACCGATACCTGTCACCTCTGACCGTTATCGTATGATGGCAGCCAATGAGATAGTCAAAGTGCTATGCCCATGAAACTGATGTAATAAAATTTTTTTGCGCCCGCTTTTCTGCCCGCAGACGTATCAAAATAGGTAAAAATCAAAAATACTTTCTTGTATATTTGCGTATATCAAAAATTATTTGTAATTTTGCACTCGCAAACTCACGCTGGGGTGTCTGCGTGACATAACAGGGTGAGGGAGCAGACATATTTAATGGCGTTTGCTAACGCTTGTTTTT
>ONIM01000015.1 GCA_900317885.1 uncultured Bacteroidales bacterium
ATTTGTTATTTTAAAATGCGATGATAGCGCGGACTACGTCGCCTTCGTTGTCTTCTCCTTTCTGGCCGGATATGTATGGCCAATAGCCATCAATTTTAGCAATGCGGGCATGCATCTTTCCATCTGCTACACCCACATTGGCATAACTTTGCGCTACAATCATAACGACGGCAGCTATCAGGCCGGATCCTTCTACCTTTTCATAGGGCACATCTTCATATCCTCTGATTTTCAGATAAACCTCAAAGCGTTTATCGATCTTCTGATAATTCCATTCATTACCGGTCTCTACGTAGTTTTTATACTCCTCGTATTTGTCGCCGGCATTGTCTTTGAGCCAGTTATCCCAATACGCATTGATAGCGGCTGCTTCTGAGGGTGTGTGCGTCGTATCAATACGGCAGACATACATGCACTCAAAAAAGTCGTGGCAGTCCATAAAGTCCAATTGCTCTTTGAAAGGCGCATAACCGTCGGTAGCAGAAGCGATAGCATACTCATCCGTCGTAGGCAGGAGATCGGCACCCTGCACTTTCTGAAGCGCAGCGTTAACAACTGCTACATTGTCGTTATTGTTGTTGATAATCGGATTGAGATTGTCATCCACAGCGGTGTTATTGAAATCGCCCGGCTTTGTAAGCGCGGTATTGACCATCAGTGCCGCCTCAAAGATAGAAGGAACATACCAGCGCGAGGTAGTGAGCGGCGCCTCAATGTCTTTTACGAGATTCATAGCGTTCAGGTAGAACTCGAAGGGGAACTTACCTGCATCCGGATACGTGCGGGTGTATTCCTCGAGTACGGAGGTATAGGTATAACCTCCTAATCCGCACCAGCCGCCTCCGGCCCATAAATCTTTGTTCTCAAAATACGGACGGATGAGGTCAGCGTACGAAGAATGCTCAATACCCCACTCGGTCAGCGAACCGGAGTTGTCACAGAGAGGGCTGTTGCCCATGTTCATAAACAGATTCTTTTGATCACTCAGATCGTCATTATTATAGATATAATTACCAAAATCCTTCATCCATTGTCCTGCCGAGTCTTGTTTGAGGGACATTGCCAGACCGTGGGTGCAGTTCGGATAATCCACCTCAAGGATCGGGTCGAAGAGAGACGCGTTGCCGAGCCAGTAGATCACGGCAATCACTTTCTTGCCATTAGGATTGGGATTCTCGCCCCAGGAGCCGTCATTGTAGATATAATCTCCCACTTTCGCGGGCGCCAAGATAGTGATGGAAGCCACCGCCGGCTTTACCTCCGGGTACTCGTTAATAGAGACAGTGACCGTAGCGGAACCTTCTGCCAGAGCGGTAACCTTACCTTTGCTGTCCACTTTGATGACTTTCTCGTCGGAAGAGGCCCACGCGAGCGTGTAGTTGACATTGACGTTGGAGGGCGTGACGGTATATTGGATGAGAGCCGTCTCTCCTTCGCTCATGAAATACTCCTGGAAAGCGTCCGCCAGACGGATCTGCTGCGGGATCACTTTCTCGTCCTGAGGAGTAGGCTCCTCTTTGTCTTTACAAGATGCCATGGCAAAGACTACTGCTGCCAAGGACATGAAATAAAAAATCTTTTTCATAATTGTTTATAGATAATAGTTCAACGACAATTGGAAACCGATGTTCTCCGTACCGTAGAGGCAGGACCAGCTACCGGGGCTGACGAGCAGGTTATACTGCTCCACCTTGCCGGAAAGGGTGCTCAGACCTTCCATGACGGTATAAGTCTGCGGACGGAAGGTGAACATAACCGGGGAGAAAGTGACTGCCGCACCAAGCGAGATACGGTCCTGGAAGAACCACTCGATACCCATATCCATAGCTACGCCTATACCATGGTGTACGCCGGAGTTATTGGTCTTGAGGGGTCGCGCCCAGCCGATACCCTGCGCAGCCGCAGCTCCGTGATCGGGGTTCAGGGCAGCCGAGGCACCGTTGATCCAACCGGAATACGGCATCGAGGACGGGATGGGATTGCTATAAGTCATGGCATTGCCGTACGCGAAATTCAACTTGCCGCCGCCGATAGCATAGAGGAGGCTGAAGCCCATGGTGAATTTCACTTTCTTACCTTTGACAAACTCCGCACCGAGGACGAGGTTACCGGAGGTGAGGTCGGACTTGACGGCGTCCGTCACTTTGTTCTCGGAAGCAGGGTCCAGCAGCACTGCTGCGTCGTCCTGTACGTACTCGGAATAATGGATATGCGAACCGCTGAAGCCCAACGCCATACGCAGGTTCCAGTTCTGCCGGATGCGGTATTTGGCACGGATGGCGAGTACCGGGTCCTGAGAGAGAGCATAGAGCTGTTTCTCGATAGCCATACTGCCGGAGATAGTACCATTGACTGCCGAACCGGCTTTCGGCTGAACGGTCAGTCGTGAAGCGAGGCTGACGGGGTTGAAGGTGATACCTATTGCCCAAGAGCCTACGCCCGGCTCATTCCACTCTTGCGGTTGCGCTTTCTCGTCCTTGGCGAAGAGAAGAGGCATTGCTACCAGCACCGCAAGTATTGTTGCAAAAATCTTTTTCATAATGTTGTTATTTTAATTCACAATTTACTTGGGTTGCTCCAGATCGGGACTGGAGGTGTAAGCCACGGCTGCTACCTCGAGGGGATAGTAATAGGATTTACCAGCCGCGAGGTTCTGCTTTGCCACTTCGCCGAAGAAATCCGCATCGGTCATTTCCCATTTCTTGGAGACATTGTTGTAAGCATAAGTAGCATCCTCGAGCGAGAAAGAACATACGACTTTGACTTCGTCAATAATCACCTTTCCGGGTTGGAGAGCGAGATCAATGGTGAAGTAGCCGTCTTCGTCGGTCTTCAGGGCATAATGGATGTAAGCCATCTTGCCTTCGGCGTCCTTCATACCGTAGTAGAGGACGAGTTCCTGGTCTGTCAGCAACTCGGGTTTCTGGGCTTCACCTTTGCCGTTGTTGACTGTGTAACGGGCATAACCGCTTACCGTCACTTTGTCCTTGAGGTCCTTGGAGGAGACCTGCGTCGGCTGCATGTTCTCACAGCCGGTCGTGATCAGGGCAATAACTGCCACTGCTAAAAAAAGGATCTTTTTCATTGTTGTGTGGATTTTTGTTTGTTATTATAAATTTGTTGTCAATTTTTCGTAAACCTCTTGTCGGGGTTTTAATCCTGTGCTACATAAAAGTCACCCAGAAAAATGGATCCTACCTCAGACCAGTCTCCTATTCCTTTCAAATATAAATTTGCCGATCCGCCAGTAGGTTTATTGTTCTTTTTTCTCGGAGTGACAGTAACTACTACATCGGCATCCCCCGTTCCGCTAGACGGGGACACCGTAGCAAAATCGGATATGCAATTTTCGTGGTAACGGAAATTACTCTGTTCATCACTATACGTAAAATACAAACTCCACGGGAAATTACACTCGATATGGATAGTATATGATGTTTGTTCTTTAGCAGTATTTTCATCATACCCGTTGTTGCTAGGGATACCGGAAGCTCCGGCATATGGCATGTGTTGAACGATTCTAAGGGTGGTTTTAAGATCACCATCCGTAAAGTTTGCATCGAAATGCCGATATTCTTTTGACTCATACACCCATTTCATTTTATTGAAAATCCCATCGTACTTATAGTTATATTTACCCACATTGAAGGTAACACTATTGCCTGATTTCGTATAAGTAATATGGTCCTTGAGATAATAACATTCGTAATTTACATCCACATCCCACTCTTCGTTTCCGGATGTCACATTGACGGTATATGTACCGCCTGTTACGGGCACGTCTATCTGGCTTTGGTCTATCGTGATAGCCATAATCTTTCCTTTTCGCTGGATGGTAACGAAGTATTTACCCTTGCCGACAGAGAAGGTTATTTTCTGGGTCAGCGTGGACTCCGAATCGGCGGGATCGACGGTTACTTGAATAGTAGCGTTGCCCTTTCCCTCCGTCTGACTGAGGTGTGCCCAGCTTTTCTCGCAAGCAGCTTTCCAAGTGGTGTCCGTAGTGATGGTAATGTCAAACGTACCGCCCTTCGCAGGAGCGTTGATAAGCTCCGTAGAAAGGGAGAAATTGATTTGCGGGTCGGGTTCCGGTTGCGGCAACTCCAGTTTGGTTACCTCTACCGTACATTTGGCTTCGAATTTGCCGCAGGTAGCGGTAATGACAGCCGTTCCGACACGGTCAGCGGTCACTAATCCTTCCTCGTTGACGGAAGCGACACGTTGTTTGTCGCTATACCATAACACTTTCGGCGCGGTGGCTTTGGCGGAGTCGGGGGTGTATTTGACGTGGAGTTTGACGCTCTCGCCCTCCTCCAGCGTGACGGAACTCGGTGCGAGTTTGATGCCCTGCAGCGCTGAGGAATTTACAATCTCCTCCTCCTTCGGACCGCAGGCTGTAAACAACATTGCCGCTACAGCCACAGATAAAATAAGAATCTTTTTCATTGTTTTATATAATCTTTAGTTTGTCAGTCGGTTTTCGGCGGGTTTTCCTTATAGGAACAACATGGTAATAACGCGGTTATCACACGGTAATCACGCGGTAATCACCCGCTTTTGAGTCGGTTTTAGAGTTTCTGCGCGCCATATCCGGCTTTCGCGCCGAAGAGTTTGAGGGCTTTATCGAAGTTATAGCGGTTGCCGTACATGGAGACGCGGATGGTCTCCGATCCTTGCATATTCATTCCCATGGCATTTCGGAACTGGTTCGCCGCGGAGTTGCGGTCGAAAGAACTGCTGCTGACGACTTTGAGGTTCGCGAAGGCTTTGAGGTAGTCCTGGTCGAGCGCGGAGATGAACGAGTCGCCCTCTTTGAGTTCGAAATTGCCATCCACCTTCGGGATCACGTGCTCATCGACATCCTCGAACTGCGCCACCTTGACATTGGTCCATTTGCCGCCGCCGGTAGGAGGCAGTTGCAGATCCGCTGCATTCATAAAGAAGGCATTGTCGTAGATATTGGTCACGCGTTTTGCCTCAATCACTTTGTCGGGTCCGCTGAGCACATGGGTGCGCGCGATAGCAGCGTAGTTATTGCAGGCAAAGATATTATGATGGATATCGCAGTTGATCTGGGTCATGCACTCGTAGCCGTACCCCATATCTCCCATCTCCTTGTCGCGGCACCAGGAGAAAGCCACGGTGTTATGATGGAAGGAGACATGCGACGCCTCGCCGTTCTTGTCTCCGGCGGTGATGCGGCAGGCTCCGTAACGGTTGGAGATGAAGACGTTATTGCATATCTCCACTTCTCCGCAGCGGCTGCCGAACTGCAGGGCGAAATAGACACCGTTAGCGAAGACACAGTTGCGGATGATCACATTGCCGGCGATCCATCCGTCGGAATGGAAGATCTGGTGCTCCACCTGAGGCGGGATAGCATCCACCATACGTCCGGTCTCAAACGCCTTGGACGGACATCCGAAACGCGGGTCGGAAGGATCAGCAGGCATGTAATGATTCTCGTAGCCGAGGTTGACACATATACCGTCGATGACGAGGGTGCCTTTGGGCTTTTTCGCCATCACGTCGTCCAGGACGCGGTTGGTATGGATCACACCTTTCGAACCGTTGGAACCGAGCTGGTCCTGCGTCGGCTCGATCTTGGTGATATACTTCATGGGGTTGCGCTCCGTGAAATCGCTGTTCCATCCGCCCTCGAGGGTGATGAAGTTATAGATCTCGATATATCCGGAGTTCATGTATCCGAGGTAGTTTCCCTCGGCGATACGTACGACTGCTCCGTTCTCTCCGTTGTCGCGAATGAGGTTGAGAACCGCTTGCAGTTCTTTCTTCGGCGTAGCGGCAGACTTACCATCAGCACGACCGGAACCTGCGGCACTGACATAGTAAACAACTCCGCTGCCCCGGACTGCTTCTTTGGAAGCTTTGTCCTCCTTGGCTTTTTGCTCCTTCTCGATCTCTTTCTTCTTGTCGGATTGCTCGATCGAGCCTTTGATACGCCCTAAGGCATTGCCGAACTGCGCGTTAGCCGGCAGGGCAAAAGCGATGCATAGAAGCATCACAGATACATACGGGAAAATCTTTTTCATTGCAGTGTTTTTTTATGGTTAAAAAAATAGAAAAAATAGCAACCCTGCGGGAAACCAATCCCGCAAGGCTAAAGAATAGCGTTTATCGAACACGCGCACCGCGCATATTAACGCACTGTCCGTCAGGACGGATGATATAGAGCTGACCGTCAACGAACAACTTCTGCGCTTTGGCAGCCGATCCGGACACTTCCTCAATACCCTCATAGATGGTTTCGTGCACCAGACGAACGGACAATCCTCCGGGGATAGACCAGTCGGCATTCGGGTAGAAGCGCTCGTTATGGAAATACATGCAGACTGCTTTTGCGTCATCCGATTGGGATGCAGTTGCCGACCAGTATTTACCATGCACATTCGCATCGCTTGCATTTACACTCCAGCGATAGCCGGCAGCCGGCAAAAAGACTGCACCAGCCTCTTCCATCGGAGCCCATTTGCTAACAGAATAGGTGTTATGCGTAAAATTGTCTTTGTCGGAGTTCAAATAATAACCCTCCTTGGCCGCCAAACCTTGCTCCGTGCTGGGCGTAAAAATACTGCCCTCGGGAAGGGTCCAGTTTTCCGGAAGAATAATCAGTCCGTTGACCCCGTTGACAGAACCGAAAGCGAACTTAACTTCGGCATTGGGGCGTGAGAAGAACAGGTAATTCCACTCCTCTGCAGTCAGTGTGCGCCAGGGATCAGGATTACTGCCGCCATTCGAGATGGTGTGCGTTCCCCAGTCCGTAAAACCAGAATAATCACTCATCCAAGTCGAGCCGTTGGAAGGGTTATTTCCCGTTCCCCAGCCAAAGAGGTCAATCCAACCGTCATAATGAAGCGCAATGTGAGAGTTGGAGACACCCACGGTGTCGTACTGGTTGTCTGCGAAACGCATTACATCCTTTTCCGCATTGAATTGCAGGTTACCTTGCGAGAAGATGACCCACTTGTCAGTACCGACAGCGAAAACACCGGAGAGCGCTTTCTCGCCGGCTGCGGCGGAATTCTCATGTGCTTTTACATTCTGCGAAAGCACCGTTAGGAGGCATAGAGCCGAAAGAGTAAAAATCTTTTTCATTGTAATAAAAATTTTGATTGGTTAATGAAAATTGTTTGTTAATTTTAAAATTCCGGCGCAAAGGTACTATTTTTTTCGTATACGCGCGTTAGCAGAAATAGGGAAAGATTTATCATTTTATGCGATTTATCATAAAACCGCATATTTCTTATCATAAATACGACAAAAAAAAAACGACGCACAGAGTTTGCACGTCGTTGAGATATAGCGAAGGGGAATTATTCCGGTTTTTGCACCCTGGCATCCGAGGGGGTTACACCATAATAGCGTGTGAATGCGCGAGTAAAATTCGGCACCTGCGAATAGCCACATTTATCGGCAACCTCCGCGACTGTAATATCCCGATAGTTCTGCAGAAGAATTTTCGCCTTATTCATCCTAACGCGCAGGATATAGGTCTGTGGCGTCTCGGAGACCGTTTTGGCCAAGCGTCGGCGGAGGGTTACTTCGTTGATATGCATCTCTTTGGCAATCGAAGGGATGTCCGTGATGCCCTTCTCGGAGAGGCTACCAATAGCAGAGGCCAGTTGCTCCAGAAAAGCACGGTCATCATCGGTGAGATCAGCCGTCACCTGCATATTTTCCGCTACTACATTCTGGTAGAGCCGGTTCGCTTCTTTGTATTTATCCTGCAAAGAGGTGATATTCCGGTCGTAATGCTGCTTCTCGCGGCGGTGGCGGTTATAAGTGTACCAGATTCCTGCCCCGACGGCCAACAAGAGCAAGATAGCAGCAATCATCGTGATGGTCAGAATCAGCCGTTTCTCGCGTTCAGCGCGCTCCTTCTCCTCCCGCAGAATATCGTTGTAATAAACGGCATTGTACTTACCGATAGCATCTTCGGTAGCCGAGTTATAGATCGAGTCCCTGAGTTGGTTAGAGCGCTCCAGATGCATCATCGCCTCGTTGGGAGAGGAAGATTTGGTGACCTTATATAATCCTTCGCGCGCGTGCAATTCATTATATTTATCTCCCTGCTTGAGGAAAAGCGCCGCAGCGTCCCGATAACACTGGGCGGCTTCCGCATCTTTCCCCTCCGAGGCTAATATATCTCCCATCTGATTCTGGCAGATAGCCCAGGAATGGAAATTCCCGCTTTTATAGAGCAGGGGCATCGCGTCCGCCAGCGACAGCCTCGCCTCATCGATCATCGAGGCCCCCATCTGTGCGTTCGCTAACTGGGCAAGCCGAATACCTATCTTGGCAGAGTTGCCTAATTCGCGCTCCACCGCCAAGGATTTCTCGGCATAGGAGAGCGCCCGGGCATTGTCTCCCATCGCCCGGTACATCTCCGATGCCGTGCCGTAGAGAACCGCCATACGCGCATGGTTCTTCGTCAGGCTGTTCGCCGCAATCGCCTCCATGATGTATTTCTCCGCCTCATGGGGTTTACCCGCCGCCACAAAAGCACTGGCAATACTATTGAGATCCGAACTGGTACGATCCAGATCACCGGAAGCCTTATCCAACTCATACCCGCGATAGAGCGCCTCGGTGGCTTTATCGTATTCACTCATCCGGAAATAGGCGGCGCCGAGAAGCGCATAGACATCGCTTTTGGACAGATCGTCCACTTCTCCAAAGCATTTCTCCGCACGTGCGCAGAAATCCGCAGCAGTACGGTAGTTGCCCTCGGAGTAATAGTATTCGGCGATATAGTAATAGACATTCACGTCCACCGAATCCATGTGCGATTCAGCAGGGAATACAATCGGTTCGTCAATATACCCCACCTGAAGAAGGTATGCAAAGAAATTATTTGCCAAGGCAAGTCTGTCGTCCCTATTTTGCATCTGGACATACCGCTCAGCATACTCCTGTATACGTCCGCTATCCGGCGATTGCGCCAAGGAAAGCAGACTTACAAAAAGCAAACAAAAGACAACAATGCGGCGCGTGCAATTCATAATGATAATCAGGCTATTTCAAAAAACGGTGCAAAGATACAACATTTTTTTGATATTAGCATTATCATTATTCAAGAAAAATTTATCATATCATAGAAAAGATGACAAATGCGGGCTTTGAACCCGCATTTGTCACCGTTGGTCGCCGACGATGAGGAGGATAATCCATGTCAGTAGCGGCGAAACGAAGAACGAGAGCAACGCCCAGCCCAGCGGATCACGATGCCTGTTTACCGCCATACGATACGCAATGTGGATGCGGATGAGATAGACAAACAACAGCGCCAAAAGGCCGCAAAAGACTGCCAACAAGATAATTGCCAGCGTGGACATGCCGGCGAAAAGACCTACCGCGAGATCCTGAAAAGTAGTGATTAAATCTTCCATGATTGCAATTAATTATTAGTGTATTTAGTATGACTGCTATGGATTCTGCGAGCGCCGGTAATGATATTCTCTGGTAGAATTAATCCAGTGTTGCAAAGTTGGATTATCTTCTTTCAGTATATCAGAATATTCTACAGCAAAGAGACTTCTGTCCGGTTCGATAATTTTCTCATCAAACATGCCATCTCTTAAAACATTATTATCATATATAATGAGACAGGGAATGCCCTTATTATTGGCGAGAGCTGTTTCTATATGTAGCCACGGTGAAACGATTGAGGTTTTATTTAATACTTTTCTATCATTGCTAACAATCTTCTTGTGTAAATAGCCCTCTGTTACCTCTAAATATTCACATGCAAAAATAACACATCCGTCACATTGCTCCATGTGTGTTACTACATCAGATAGTTGAGAGACGACAGGATATTGTTCTCGTTCGATATGCACCAGTGTCGTATTCTCAAGTTCGTCAATGACATGCGTAATCTTATCATATTGCATACTTTGTTCTGAGTCCATAGCTCCCAACTTGCTTACGAAAACCCTTATACCTTCGTTCTTCGGGGTATATTCTCTGCCAGGGTTGTGAAGTTTAGCGGAGCGGAAGATTCCATTCCTATCTAACAGGTCGATAAGAGGAATAGTGGTTGCGGGAGCATTATTCTTGATTTTGACTTTGGCCTCTTCTAACCCGACCGCATCAAAGAAATCAGCTCCTTCTAAATCGCAATCCTCATCAAATATAGTGTATTTGACATTTGCACCTCTAAAATTTGCGTTCACCAGTATGCAATTCTTGAATGTAGTGCTACTAAGGTTGCCAAAAGCAAAAATTGCCTTTGTTGCATCAACTTGATTGATACTACATTCTTTTATAACAGCTTGATAACAATCTGCTTGCTGCATTGAGAGACGTTTGTGCTTGATATTCTCATTGCCGGTCAGTTCGTATTCCACTCTTTCTTTGGGTTTAATCAAAGCGCCGAGCATATTGATATGCTGCATATCTTGCCCTTTAAGGGAGTCGGAATATGAAAATAAATCCGCAATAACTTTCTGCAAAGAGGAGGGGATAGATGTTCGCAAGAGAGCTACCATCATATTTTTTACCCGAGACTCATACGAGGCATCGTTTGCATATTCACGTAACAAGATAGCCGCAGTGATTTGTTCTGTGGCATTCGTCGAATAGAGCGATTCTGCACATTTCTTGAAAAACATATCCTTATGGGATGATTTTTGTACATAATACACTGCTATGCCGACGATAAAGGGAACAAGCGCGAGCACGATACTGATTAGCGTATTCATAATATGATTGATTAATTAGACGACATACTTTTAACTTGGGGCAGCATATTGATAAACTACATGCGGCGATAACTCTCATCGTCCGATTCAAGAAGGTTCAAATCAGACAATGTTTTAATTTTAAGAGCCAGCACTTTCGCTTCAGGAGACATATTATTCTCATTTTCCTTCATAAATTGATCCAAATCAGCAATCTTTACTAACTTAAGGCAACGAGTTTCTAATTCTGCGTCCTTAGCGAAACGATAGTTTTGGATAAAGTCTCTAATTGCATATTTTTCAGATAGGCAAATACGAACAAATGAGCATACTTCAAATTCATATCGGTTATCGTTACCTTCCGTACGAATAATGCCACAATCAAGAAGTTGAATATCTGCTACGCATTTCTCTTGTTCTTCCGGGTGGATTCCAAGTTCTTCCGTCAGCGCTCGCTTAATACACCTTATAAGATCTGCAGCCCTATCCTTCTCTGCATCATCATGAGTAAATGTTTCGTCAAATGAGAAGTGCCAGTATCCGCCACTTTGGCAGTTTGTTCCTCTAAAGCCCCAAATCAGTTCATCTCCTTCACCGCGGTTTACAATTACAAATCCTCCCACTCCAATCGAATTAAGGAAGGGTGCCGGGTGCAAGCCAAGGTTCACAGTTCCATTATTTCTCTTCTTTAGCTCATTGTATACGTTAGTAATCGTTTTAAAGGTAAAATAATCTGATTCGTAGAGCGAAATCGTACATTGCTGACCCTTCGCACGACAATCATCTACACCATACAAATATTTATTAAAACGTACCTTCCCTTTTTGGATGTCAAGAATGAACTTGTCGGCTGTGCTTTCTGCTATTTCTTGCAAGAACTTCTCCTTTTCTTCTTCTTTAACTCCGTTTTGCACTATTAATTCGTACAGATGTTCCAATAACCTATCACTGAATTGATTCTTTTTCATCACTTCACTCATCTCTTCACCATTAATCACTACCGGCTTAAAGTTCCTACGTTTCAATTCATCAACTTTATTTTCCGGGAAAGGAATCACAAAAGTAATGTTTGTTCTCTCTACATCAAAGAAGGCCGGCTTAAGGTTTTCATTTTGCCCTAATACAATGTAGTTATGGAAGTTATTATTAAACTCCTTCAGGCACTCAGCATATTTTTGGATATTCTTAGATCTTCCACGATTTTTCCAATATTTTTTGAGCCACTCATATAATTGAACGACTACAATTTGAATTACGAGTCCAAAGAGGATGATTTTGACAATTAGCCATTGATAAAATTGTGTATCCATAATTTAGAAGATTTTTTAAAAACGATGATTTTCAATTTTTCGAACAACAGATAGCAGGTAGGAGAAATAGAATAGACGAGGGTAGTCATCTTCTGCTATTTCCTCTGAAAATCTATGAGCATCGTCTACCGTATCTTGAATGGCTCGGAATTCATGATTATCCTCCACATTATCATCAATAATTGCAGCGCAAAGTAAACTTGTCGTCATTCCGTGCGCAAACGAAAAAGCTACGTCCGTTATATGGGGCAATTCTTTCTTGTGAGAAAAATGAAGTTGATGCTCCACATAATTTAACACATTATTTGCCAGTTGTTTACCAGTAATATTTCCGTCCGAATTTTCAAAAGTAGATTGATCTATCGGTATATGGATACCATATGGAGGTTGGTTATACCAGATGTGATATAAGTTTTTATCATTAACTTTAATATTTTGATTAGAAATGACACCCACATACATATTCAAGGACGTGATGAAGCATAGTAATTCATCAATATAATTATCCTCAAGATTTGGCCTTTCTTCTGTCTTATAAGACGCTGTCATCGTACGGGGATCGATTGCTTTCAGTCTATCAAAGATGGTATCTATGAGCACCTTGGTACGTTGGTTAGACTTAATAAGCTGAATCTCCAAAACCGAAGCTTCTTTCCTATCCTCATCCATGTCTTTGCGACTTTTAGAGAGTTTATTGACTAAAAGCGTGTCTGCGTCATACGCAATGCTATCCAAAGAATAGAAATGAACTATCTCCTTCACCATTTCTTCTAAATTCACTCGCTGAAAAGCAGATTTTGTATTAATAAAATTTAAAATTGCTTCCAGCTTGGGAAAAACAGATGCGTTTTCTTTGAATGATTTGTTTGTATCATACACGTAGGTTTTACCTGTTTTAAGAGTTATCAACTCGGGGATGTAGCCCCTATCGTCGTGATCATAAAAGGAAAAACCATCTATTCCAAAATTATTCTCTTTTGATTGAGAGAGGTTAAGCTCTTGCAGTTTGTCTTGGCGTTTCCGTTTTTGCCAACTTGCCCAAGCTGCATCAATCATTAAAGTAATAACAGCGGTGATGGCTGCAATGATACCTTCAGTCCAATCAGACTGATAGTCAAAAAGGAATCGGAAAATGACCAGTAGCACAATAAATATGGCTACAATGATTCCAAATTGATAAATGTAGAAAAGTGTTTTTTTGTTCATAGATTTTTTTATTATGGTTAATATATTTGTTAAATCATGCTGCATTCTTATAGTCTCATCATCACCACATCGTATTGGGCGAAGAAGGGGTAGCGTTTTTTAGTAGCATAGTTTCTATTGGGTTGGACATACTTGAGGCGGACGAGGGTCTGCTCGTTGAGGAGATGACCGGGACGGGGACGAATGGCACAACGGCCGTAATGCCAGACTCCGCTGTCATACTGCAGGTGGCATTCGCAACCTTCATAGAGATGAATAGGATCACTGAGCATCGCATCTATACGAGCGCGATAAGATGTAATTTCTTCCGATTTCATCGGTAGTTTTCGCATCCATTGCAGGACCGTGAGCAGTTGGTAGAATGTGGCACGCGAGAGGTACGGCGCCTTGCCGGAGAGGACATCTGTATCCACCGCCAGACTTCCCGCTTCCTCTTCCTCACACTTGGTATGACTACCGTTATTAACCGTATCGGCCAGGGAACGGAAATTAGTCAGGATATAAGACGGTACTATCTCGGGCGCCAGTTCGTAGATATCCGCCAGACGCTTTTCCGCCGCACGGATAGAATCGCTATCTTCGGTAAAAAGCCCGTGGTTCTTACCATACGAGACCGCGTAAGCCAGAAGCTTGCGCATGGCATTAAAGACCGTGGTATCCGCGGTGCTCTGCGGATCTTCAATCTTACGGATGATATCATAGAGCCGGGAAGTGGTTCCTTCGTCCTCGAAGATGTCAAAAACCCCGTTGTACCGCCTGCGGAGCGCTACGTTCTCCGAGTCTTGGGTCAGTTCCAGGATGTCAGCAATCAAGAGCTGCTGGTCCGTGTCTTTCTGATAGAACTGATGACGCGTCCAATCGCGCTGCGGAATAGCGCTGAGCAAGGAGGCTGAGTCGCCGACACCGGTCGTGAACACAAACCATGGAAGGTGCTTCTTCTCGCCCTCGCACCGACTAAGCACACGAGAGGCATAATCGCGGAAAGAATCCGTCGATTCGTGCTCATCGGAATGACGGATCTTGCAGTTGATATCCAGTATAACGGCATCGCATATCTCCAAATTATGGGGATTGGAAAGCCACTGAACACCATCGACGTAATTATCCTTCATAAAGACCTGTATGCCAGCTTCATGAAGACGTGTCAGAAAATCTTCACGGGGCGCCTCGTCGATCCAAAAGACTACTATATTGCGTGGTATAACACTCATTGGAATCCGATGCGATTGGGTTTGGTAATCAAGAGCGACGAGGGATGATTCTTAATGACATTCGTCAGATGAGTCTGGGAGATCGGTTGATCGGCTATGGCGGCAAAAAGCGCCGCTTCGTTCACTACAAAGGGAATGTCCGAGGAGGCATACCCCTCCGTCAGTTCAGCCAACTCGGTGATATTCAAATCCTCCGCCAAAGGACGGTTAGCGAGATACATCTCGAAGAGCCGCTTGCGCATCTCCAGGTCGGGGGCTTTGATCTCGATGAGCAGATCGAAACGTCCTGTACGGAGTGCCGCCGGGTCGATGATATCTTTGCGGTTGGTCGTACCGACAACCAGAATACCCCGTTTATGACACTCATTCATCTGCACGAGGAACTCATTGACCTCGTCATTATGGCTGGAATTGCCTGATACTCCTTTCCTCCCTGATAGAATTCCGTCGATTTCATCGATACTAAGTACGCAATGACCATGCTTCTCCGCTTTCAGGAAAATCTTCTGGATATTCCCCTGTGTCTCATGCTGATAGGCACTGCCAATCGATGCGGTACTGACAAACTCCATCTCCCACTTCAGCTCTTCCGCCAGTTTGGAAGCGAAATAGGTCTTACCGCATCCCGGAGGTCCGTAGAAAAGGATGCCATTAGGCAGATGTATGCCGTATTGCATGGCTTTCTCAGGATGCTTCAAGGGCCATAGGACTCGCTGCCCGAGGTTTTGCTTGAGTTCATCCATGCCGGCAATCTCCGCAAATCCCATTTTTTGCTCCTTTCTGAGAGCCTGTATATCCACATTGATGCGCGATTTCTGACCGACCTCACTCAATTCCACTTCCAGTAACCGCTCCAGTTCCTCGTTCGTAATACATCCGTCCATCGTTCGCGCCATTGCTTCATACATAGGCGGGTGAACGGAAACGAGGGTTTTCAGAAGCGAGTCCACCGGATGGTCCTTGCGCCATCGTACCATGTTGATATGCTGCTCCGCGAACGGCATATCGGGCGTGATGGGGCAGTCATCCCAAGGCCTTTTGCCCGTCAGCATCGTATAGAGGATAGCTCCAATGGAAAAAAGATCATCGGATTCGTTCACTTTCTGGGACGATAACAGATCGGTATGAGAATAGTGGGGATCCACTTTCTCAAAACGCTTTGCCTTGTAGGCTACCTCTCCTGCCGGCCTACGCTCGCAAGCGTACTCCAGATCGAAGAGTTTCGGCGTATAGGTGCCTTCGGCAGTGACCTCCAAAAGGACATTTTGCGGTGTTATATCCAGATGGTAAACCCCATGACTATGGAGATGCTGAATGGCTTTGACCAGCGCCAAGGCTATCGCCTGCGCTTCACCCTGCGTCAGCTGGCCCTTCTCCTCTATATATTGAGAGAGAAGTTTGCCGCTGAAATACTTGGTTACCAGATATACGATATCGGTTGTTCCTGCTTTTTCCCGCCCGGAACGCATAAGGTGCGGCAGATAATCGCAGAGACCTAAATGGTTATATGCCCAAAGTTCCTGCGGATCCTCTCCGTTGCGTAAGAAATCGGGTATATGATTCATGTCATACACCTTCATGAAAAATTGGAAATGATCCTTATCCGCCACACAATAGGTTTGCGTGTACTCCTTGTTGGTCAAAGGATAAAGGACCACATAGTTCCCGATGCCCGTTCCTTTTTTAAATTCGTTCATAGACACTCCTTATAAGTCTGCTGTATAATACTCCAATATTGCTTTGCAAGCGATGTATATATCCTCGTAGGCAGCCTCGAAATTACGGGTGTACCAAGGATCCGATACATCCCGCCTCTCACCAGCCCATTGCATCATGAGTGAGGTCTTCTCGTCCGTATCGAAATAGTCGATGATATCGTCAAAATCCTGATGGGCGATGTCAGGGATATAGGTGATGTTATCATAATCGGCGCAAATCACCTTATCGTTGTACTCATATTCCTCCCGGGTCAATTGATGAGCTCTATGCGGACCGAAAGGAATACCGTGCTCGCGCAGTTTGAGTTTAGCCGGCGGATAGATATCGTTGCCTATTTCCTCCGTTGAAACCGCAGCAGATGACACTTCGAAGCGATCTTCTACACCGGCTTTTTTCGCCAGATATTTGAAGATATACTCCGCCATCGGAGAACGGCATATATTCCCATGGCACACAAAGACAATACGTATTTTACTATCCTTTCTCATATCTTTCCTCAAAAACCAATTTTAGGATTATGCACTTCCTTCCACTTGACGGAAGAGAGGTCGTCAATAGTGATCTCAACAGGTTCATTTTTAGCCGTTGAAATCGAGGATTTCTGCGTCTCAAGCAGGCGCAACTGCGCTTCTGCCGTGAGGGCAGTACAGATATGCTTAATCGTGCGGGCATTAGAGAGGGCGGGACGGTTCTGAGAGAGAAGCAGGATACGCTGGTATATATCCTGAGCCGCATCAATAGAGAGCGTGAAGCCCTGGCGGGAGAGCCGTTGGGCTAAGATAGCCATCAGTTCATCCACCGTATAGTCGGGGAAATGGAGCACGGAGGTAGAAAGCGGCATATCAATCGGTTGCGTCTGAAGACGCTTATCATCCACCGCAATCACGAAGGCATAAGAGCCCGGCATCTCTGCCGTCAGCGAGGTCAGTTTGCACCGTAACCACTGGATGTCGATATGGGTTCCGGCAATATCATCCAAGTCTATAAAAAGCAGGCCGTGCCCCGCTTGCTTCATCGTATCACGCAAGAGGAGGTCGATGTCGTAGGAAGACCATGTGTTCTGCGCCGTCTGGGGCATACGGAGCTGGGTCATACGATCCGATGAAATCAAATGGAAAGCATACAGCAACTGCGCCAAGAGCCGAGCCACCGAACTCTTGCCGGTACCGGTAGCGCCGGTGAAGGTCCAATGGAGCGGGATGGTATAAGCCAGTTCATCACCGGATTGCTGCCGGGTACGGGCCAAAGCAACGAGGTCATGGATGGTACGCTTAATCTCCTCGCGTCCGGTCAAAGCATCCAGTTCGGCGAGGGTCCGCGCTATCAATGCCTCATCGATGGTATAATCCGTATCCGCTGATTTCATCGGTATATCTGCCGCTTCTATACGCGACAGGACGAGCGGTGAAGCATCAGCATCCGCCGAAGACAGCACACGACGACTCATATTCGGGATGATACGCGTAGAGATCAGGCGTGTGATATATCGGGCATTACCGAAATGCTTGTCTTCTTTATTGGACCGTTGCGTCACCTCCCGATGTACCAGTTCGCGGAGACGTTCGTAGGCCTCATCAGAGAAGGTATATCCACTATCCTCCGCGGTCTTGACCGCTATCTCAAGCAGTTCAGCCTCCGTATAGTCTTCGAAATGGAACGTATAGGGGAAACGGGACTGAAGACCTTTATTGGATTTAAGCAACTGCTCCATCTCGTCGGGATATCCGGCGAGGATGATGATCATGTCCGTATTCTCTTTTCCCAACTCATCGAGGAGACAATCCAGCGCTTTCGGACCAAAATCCCGTTTGTCATCCGGATCACCGACCAAGGTATATGCCTCATCCACAAAGAGGATGTTGCCATGCGCCTGTTGCAGCGCGCGTTTGGTATTCTCCTCGGTATCACCGATGTACTGGCCGACGAGTTTCTTACGATCGACCTTGATTACATGTCCGGTCTTGAGGATGCTCAGAGAAGCGTATATCTCTCCTAAGAGCCCTGCCACCGTCGTCTTACCCGTACCGGGGTTACCGGTGAAAATCATGTGCAGCGGCGGGATAGAGACCTGCAGGCCGTGTTGCTGACGCAGATGCGAAAAGCGCACGAGATTCAGGTGGGTCTCGATATTGTATTTGAGATTCTTAAGACCCACGAGTCTATTGAGCTTCGACATCGATTCCTCAAATCCACCGACCTGCGGTTGCGGTACGTCTTCGGGCAGAAGCGTGGTCAGTTTCTCCTTCGTCTGGAAGAGATCGGACATATCATTCACCACGCGGAAAGACATGTGGGAGACCATCTTGTCGATTAGCGTGTTCACATCCTCCGAAGTAGGGTTAGGAAGCGAAGAAAGATACGACTTCATCGACTTTTTCGTCTCCTCCGTAAGAACAAACTTACGCGCGTCACACTCCCTCTCGGCGATGGACATGATATGATCGATCGTCAGCTCCGGGAGCTTGTATATCTGATCAATATAAGACTTGAGATCTGCAATAGAGAGCAGTTCGGTAATACGATCCGGCGTATCAGCGATCACGACGGCTACATGGTCGGCGTTTTCCTTCAAGCGGCTGACCAGGGTCTGGACGGCACGGTTCTTATTGCCACGCGTATCCGTAGTTATCAGTGAGCCGGCATTCTCTATGTAGAGCATTCCTCCTGAAGCAAAGGACATACAATCCGTCAACATCGAGTCATCTTCCCGAAGGGAAGGAGACCACGTACTCGCATCCACGACATCCAGACGGTCCTTCTCTATCAAACCGTTACGGAGATAGAAATCAAATAAGACTTGAGCAAAAGCGGACTTACCGGACCCTTTCGTTCCCATCACGGCTGCATTGAGATTGATAGGCACGGGCAGGAGGTTCATCGCGCGGCGTTGGTCGTTGAACAGTTTCTGCTGCGCCAAGACCTCCATCTGGTCGTAAATCGCCTCCATTCCCACCATCTCATTGGAACGCGGACGCGTATAATGGGGTTTGGAGGGAGCAATATTCATATATTGCACAATCGGCTTGCCTATAGGCTTTTTCTTCTTGTCACGCAGGAGGAAGGCAAAATAGTAACGTCCCAGACCGAGGGTCTCTTCCGCTCCGCGGGTGACCACAAGAGTGATATAAGCACCAGCAGTATCTCTCTCAGGAATCAGCAGCGGGTAAAGGATATTATCCTTATGGATGCGGCGGATATCCCCGTCCTGATCCCGGTAAAACATATAGAACTCTATAAAGCTCTCAATCTCTTTTTTCTGGGAATCGAGATATATTCTCCATTCCAGTTGCTTTCCGACAGCCTGCTCTACGACCGGGTGTTCATAAACTCTCTCCTCATCCGGCAGACGATACTGGATGCCCGTGGCATACGTTATACCTTGGTCCTCAAATTCACCGGAAGGAGAGAATACCTGCTCGGAAGTCTGCTCATATTCCATGCGGGAGACAATAGCGATAATCTCCTCGTCTTTGGTCGAGTCATAAAGCATTGTCTCATATTCGTCCGATTCACTGACTTCCCCGGGATAATCATGAAGGAAGAACTCCAGTTCCTTATCGTACATCTCATCCTTGCGGACAGTAATTTTTGTGTATATCTCTTTCATGGCGGGTTATGGATTCGGGGTTATTCATCGAGCTTGATATCCTGTGCGTTCATCTGGAGCGTTGTGCGACCTCGGTAACTATTCTCCTCGAGATAGAAGCAAACATCGACGGCGTTGCCATTCTGGAGATATTCGGCTTTGTTACCATGTCCAAAAGCGATACCATCCATCGCAACGACCGTATCCGTGAGATCTAAATGGAGATGTCGTCCTTCGCTCACAGCACGGGTATTTCTATTATTGATAAGATGGCGGCAGAGAAATAAAGGGCGCTCGTTACCGGGACCGAAAGGTTCCAGACACTGAAGGATCTTATACATCTTCCAGTTCATATCACTCAGTTCGACTTCTGCCTCTATATCTAAGGTCGGCACCTGTTGCGCCGGAGTAATATGAGCGGCGACATACTCCTCGAACCGGCGTTGGAACTCCGGCAGGTCTTTGAGATGCATACTGAGTCCTGCGGCGAACTTATGTCCACCGAAATTAGTGAGCAAGTCGCGACAGGAGTCAATCGCCGTATAGATATCGAAATCGGAGACAGAACGCGCACTACCGCTGATGATATCATCTTCTCCCGCAGTAAGGACTATCGTCGGCCGATAGTAGGTCTCAGTGAGACGGCTGGCAGCAATACCCACCACTCCTTTATGCCACTCGGGCGAGAAGACGACGGTAGTGAATTTCGACGAATTCATCGGGTCTTTTTGAAGTTGAGCGAGTGCTTCATCAGTAGTCTTGGTATCATAGTCACGGCGGTCCTGGTTATATGAATCAATCTCCTTGGCGAACCGCAAAGCCGCCTCCGCGTCATGGCTGATGAGCAGCCGTACCGCTTCAGCGCCGCTCTTGATACGTCCGGCGGCATTGATACGCGGACCTATCTTATATACGAGATCGCTGATGGTGATGGTCTTTCCCTCTATCCCCGCGACCTGCATGATCGCACGGATACCTTCAGACGGCATGGCATTCAGGGCACGCAGACCATAGAAAGCCAGGATGCGGTTCTCGCCCGTTACGGGCACTATATCCGAGGCGATGGACATCGCCAAGAGCGGCAGGAGTCTGTACACCTCCTGCATATCCATACCGCGGCGCATGGCATACGCCTGTGCGAGTTTGAAACCCACGCCGCAGCCGCTCAGTTCCTTGAAAGGATAGAGGCAATCGGAGCGCTTCATATTCAGCACCGCGACGGCATCAGGAATCGTGTCTCCCGGCGTATGATGGTCACAGATGATAAAATCTACTCCTATCGAACGGGCATATGCCATCTTCTCCACCGCCTTAATACCACAGTCCAGCGCAATGACGAGAGTACAGCCTTTTTCCTTTGCGGTATCAATACCTTTGGTAGAGATACCATAACCCTCGGTATAGCGATCGGGGATATAATAGATGAGGTTATCCGTAAGGTTACGCAAGAAGGAATACATGAGTGCCACCGCCGTGGTACCATCTACATCGTAGTCACCGTAAACCATGATCCGCTCATGGTTATCTATTGCTCTGCAGAGTCGGTCCACAGCCGTGCTCATGTCCCGCATCAAGAACGGGTCATGGAGGCTATCCAGTGAAGGACGGATATAAGCGCGGGCCTCCGCAGCCGTGCGGATACCTCTTCCCGCCAGGAGACGGCCGGCAACCGGACTGATGTCCAGTTCGGTACTCAAGCGTTGAGCCGTGTCGGTCTCCTCCGGGGAGAGTTGTTTTATGTTCCAGTTAATTTGCATTCAGCTATCGGTATTCAGCAGTCAGCATTCAGCAGTCAGCATTCAGCAGTCAGCATTCAGTATTCAGCATTCAGTATTCAGAATTCAGATGATAGTCATCTGCCTCCTGCCATTGCGGCAGTACTTCGCGGAAATGGCGTAGTTTCTCGATAGAGAGATCGACGATACGCGTAGCGCCCTCGTAATCTTCGAAACCCGCTACGTCTTTGAGCCAAGTGTCGTAAGCCGCGGAATGGCCGTTGTAATCGAGTTGCATCCCGTCCGTACCTACCATATTCACGCCGATAGCATAGCAGTGGTTCTCCGCTCCGCGAGCAGGCAGGAGGGCATCCCAATACTGGATGCGGATAGTAGGCCAGCAAGCTACGCAGATGAGGACATCATACATATTATGCTTGTCCTGCCTAAGCCAGACGGGAAAACGAAGGTCATAACAAACCGCCAAACGGATCTTCACTCCCCGGTACTCAAAGAGCGTACGCCGGTTGCCCGGCGTGAAGAAATCCGCTTCTCCACCGGAATGGTAGAGATGATGCTTGTCGTAATACCGGGGGGTATCGTCAGGACGGAAGATGAAGCCTCGGTTATAGAGTTTGCCATGGTCGGTAACCATCATTGAGCCGATGATGGCAAGATGGTACGTATCCGCCATGTGCTGCAGCGCCACGGAACTCTCGCCTGTCCCCCACTCGTCCGCCAGACCGGGACGATCGGTACAGAAACCGGTAGTGAACATCTCCGGCACAACGGCTACATCCGCCTGGCCGGCTATCGCCCGCAAGCGTTCATCTAACAGACCAAGGTTCGCCTTGGGATTTGCCCATTCTATCGGGTATTGTAGCAGCGCGAATTTCAATTTTTCTTCCCCTTCTTTTCTCCACCTCCGGCAATATTCTCACGCATAGCAGTGTCCGCCTGCATATTCTGCATGCGGTAATAATCCATAATGCCTAAGTTACCATTACGGAAGGCATCTGCCATCGCTTGCGGCACAAGGGCTTCAGCCTCAATCACCTTAGCGCGCGCCTCTTGGGCTTTCGCCTTCATCTCCTGCTCGTTAGCTATCGCCATAGCACGACGCTCCTCGGCTTTCGCCTGGGCGATATTCTTATCCGCGTTCGCCTGATCCATCTGTAGCTGCGCACCGATATTCTTACCGACATCAATATCCGCAATATCAATGGAGAGGATCTCAAATGCCGTGCCGTCATCGAGGCCCTTGGAGAGTACGAGTTTACTGATAGAATCGGGGTTTTCGAGCACTTGCTTGTGGCTCTCCGCCGAACCGATAGAGCTGACGATACCTTCACCTACACGGGCTAAGATAGTGTCCTCACCTGCTCCACCGACGAGTTGGCGGATGTTGGCACGGACGGTCACACGGGCTTTGGCGATCAGCTGAATACCGTCTTTGGCTACAGCCGTTACCGGCGGGGTATCGATGACTTTGGGGTTCACACTCATCTGCACGGCTTCGAAGACGTCACGTCCGGCAAGGTCAATAGCCGTAGCCATCTGGAACGGCAGGTCTATACCTGCTTTGCTCGCAGAGACAAGCGCGTGAACGACACGCTCAATATGTCCTCCGGCGAGGTAATGCGCCTCCAGACCGTCACGTTTGACATCCGTCAGGCCGGCCTTGTGCGCCTCTATCATACAGTTCACAATCTTCGTAGGAGGTACCTTACGGATACGCATTAAGAAGAGTTGTACAAGACTGATGTGCACACCGCTCACTGCGGCATTGATCCAGAGCATGAAGGGCACATAATAGAAGAAAATGATCAACCCTATAAAGACGAGGGTCATCACAACAATAGTTAATACATCCATAATTATTCCTCCTTGGAATTTTGTGATTTATTTTGGTTTTCTTTGTCTTCTTGCTTATTGAGTTTGTTATGGGCCATCTCGACATGGCTGTCAATCTTACTGTCCAGCGCCATCTTATCTAAGGCGTTGCTGCGCAGGAATCCCCAGATTGCCAGCGCTGAAAGAACGAGACATGCCGCAAGGGTGATATACCCCGCCATACGCCCGATCCAGATGTATGCCACAACTATGGCCGCCAAGAGACAACCGAAACCACTCACGCCCGCGATACCAAACCCCGGTAAAAGGAACATCTCCATTAATAAAAGCGCGACGCCCGCGAGCACTAATAATACGACTAAAAAAACGTTCATGCAAGTATTTTTGATAAAAAAATTAAAACTATTTTTTTCAATTCGGGTGCAAAGATACTAAATATCTTTGAAATATGCAAGTATAAGAAAAAAAATTTGCACAATTCAATTAATTATACTACTTTTGCGGCGTTTTTTTGAGGGTACACCTTATTTATTACATTGGTATGAGCAAAAATCTGGTTATAGTAGAGTCTCCGCACAAGGCGGACACAATCGGAAAATTTCTGGGCAAGGACTATCATGTATTGAGCAGCCAAGGTCACGTGCGCGATATCGAGGCTATCGGGAAGAACTCGTTAGGTATTGATTTCGAGCATGGCTACGCGCCGCATTATGCCATAGACCCGCATAAGGAGCGGCTAATCGAGGAGTTGCAGCGTGAGGCTAAGAAAGCGGATACCGTTTGGTTAGCAAGCGATGAGGACCGTGAAGGTGAAGCTATAGCCTGGCATTTGAAGGAAGTATTGGGGTTGGAGAACAAGGATACGAAACGTATCGTTTTCCATGAGATTACCAAGCCGGCGATATTGGAGGCAATTGAACATCCGCGTGATATCGATTATAATCTGGTTAACGCCCAACAAGCGCGTCGTGTATTGGACCGCATTGTAGGTTTTGAGCTCTCTCCGATTCTTTGGAAGAAAGTGACGACGGGTCTTTCTGCCGGACGCGTACAATCCGTTGCCGTACGATTGATTGTAGAGAAAGAGCGTGAGATTGAATCCTTCCGCGCATCGTCCGCATATCGAATTTCTGCCGATTTCATCGGTGTAAATCCGGGTGACGCATCGGTACTGAGATGCGAATTGAACCATCGTTTTTCGCACAAGAAAGATGCCATTGAGTTTCTTGAGAGTTTGAGCAGCGCACAGTTTATCGTTCGCGATGTACAGCGTAAGCCCATTACTCACATGCCGGCCCCTCCTTTCACTACATCGTCCTTACAACAGGAAGCGGCTCGCAAGCTCAAATATACGGTATCGAAAACTATGCGTTTGGCGCAATCGTTGTATGAGAGTGGAAAAATCACGTACATGCGTACGGATTCCGTCAATTTATCTACGTTAGCTTTAGCTACCTCGAAAGAAGTGATCACCGAGCAATACGGTAAGGAGTACGTGCACACGCGCCAATTCCGAACCAAATCCAAAGGAGCCCAAGAGGCCCACGAAGCCATTCGTCCGACCTATATGAACACGCTTACGGCAGGTGCTACCCGCGACGAGCAGCGGTTATACGAGTTGATTTGGAAACGTACTATCGCCAGCCAAATGGCCGAGGCAGAGAGTGAGAAGACGACCATCGAGGTATCTATTCATGGCAGCAAATATGCGTTTGTTGCGACCGGAGAAGTGGTTACTTTCGACGGTTTCACCCGTGTCTATGTACAATCCACGGACGAAGAAGCCGAAGAGCGTCGTATACTACCGGCTATGTCTCAACGCGAGCGTTTAAAACTTATTTCTGCGGAAGCCGTACAGACCTACGCTAAGCCTCCTTTCCGATATAACGACGCGACATTAGTCAAGCGAATGGAGGAGTTAGGTATCGGTCGTCCGTCCACCTATGCGACGATCATTGAGACCATTCAGAAAGTAAAATACGTAGAGAAGGGTTCGGTCGCAGGTCAGAAGCGTGATATCGCAGTACTGACGCTGAAAAACGGCATGGTCACAGAGCGCCAGAAATCGGAGATGTACGGCGCAGAAACCCAACGGTTCCTGCCAACCGATTTAGGATATATCACCAACGATTTCTTAGTTGCCCATTTCCCGAGTATCTTGAGTTATGATTTCACGGCGCACGAGGAAGAGCAGTTTGACAAGATCGCTGTAGGTCGTGCCGATTGGAGCGAGACGGTAGATCATTTCTACAAGACCCTCAAACCATTACTTTCTTCGATTCCATCGGGAAAAGTAGAAGGTCGTGTATTAGGAACAGACCCAGCTACGGGCGAGCCGGTGATTGCAAAAATAAGTAAGATCGGTCCATGTATTCAGATCGGCGACGCGACAGCAGATAAACCGCGCTTTGCGAGTCTGAAGAAAGGTCAATCGATATACTCGATTACTTTAGCAGAGGCTTTGGAGTTATTTAAGAACGCATTGCCTCTTTCCCTCGGCGAATACGAAGGGAAAGAAGTTATCGTAGGCGAGGGCAAGTATGGTCCATACGTACATTATGACAAGCTCTTCATCTCCATCCCTCGCGGCAAAGATCCAATGAGTGTAAAGTTAGACGAGGCAATCGCAATGATTCGTGAGAAGCAAGAGTCCACTCAACCTATTCATCAATGGGGTGGTGTCCAGGTACTTCGCAGCAAATACGGCGCATATATCCATACCGCGGAGGGCAATTATCGTCTTCCAAAAAATACCGATGCGGAGAAACTGACAGAGGCGGATGTTCGTCAAATTATGGCACAATCGGAGCCATTAAAGCCCGGAAAACGCACATTTAAGCGAAAAAGTGCAAAATAATTGCAAAAAAATTTGCATATATCAAAAAAAAGCAGTACTTTTGCACGCTTTTTCGAGAAGTAGCGCAGTTGGTAGCGCACTACGTTCGGGACGTAGGGGTCGGGCGTTCGAGTCGCCTCTTCTCGACAAAAGGACAGCCGAGTGGCTGTCCTTTTTGTTTTTTTCTATAGATGTTTCAGGGTGTTTCCTGCCCGATTCTCTTATTGCAGTTTCGCGGCGATGGAGAAGTTCTCCGAAGCGATGCGGACGATATAGAGACCATGAAGATCCGTTATGTCTATCGGCTGATAGTAGTCCACACCGTGGGTCAGACCGACAAGCGAGACAGAGCGGATAGCCCGTCCGGAGAGGTCATAGATGATCATAGAAGCCGCAGCTATGTCGGTAGGCACCGAGAATCGTACGATACGCTCAGAGGAGGAGTTACCAAGCATGATAGCAATGTCTCCCTTATGCTCAGGAGCAGCTATCTGCTGCACTCCGGAAGGATTCTCTACTTCCTGGAAGAGCTCATATGGTCCCAAATCGCGTGCTGTGCCATAGACCGGCGAAGCGAGGAAGGGGAAGTCCGACTCCAGCTGCGCGAGGTTAGGCGTAACGGATACCGGAGGAATAAATCCTGCATCAACGAGATTAGAACCCGGCAGGAGTCGTGCAAAACGGGAAGGCATCGATCCATCTCCTCGACGCGGAGCGATTGCATCGGCCTCCGCCAAAGAGACGTAATCCGAGCGGGAGAAAGAAGTCACCAGGTGGTTGGTCCAGGCATCTTTGGAGAGGGAGGTGCCCAAAGCATTGTAATCATCTGTTCCGACACAAGCCTCCTGTTTGCCGAAGCAGACATTATTATAATAGTAGGTGTTGGCATCCGAACCGCCGGACTCAAACATAAAATCGTAGGAGTTATCGAACGCGAGACAATTGATGAGTACATGTCCGCCCTTGTGGCTATTGCAATCAAAGCCCTTCACGGAGGAAGTGATATCGCATCCGAACGCTACGCAGCGGTACGCATAGTGAATACCTTTGCTGGAACCACCTGTTCCGTTGCCACCGAGTTTGATACCATTACCGTTTCCGGAGAAAGAGGCGGATCCGTCGAAGTATTGCTTTACCCAGAGGTGATCCGCCGCATTACCGGACTCCCAAGCCCAACACTCTGCGAGAATGACGTCGTAGTCGGTCTCAAAGAGGTCCCATGCGTCATCGGAGTTACGCCAAGCGCGGCAGCGGATGAAGCGGTTACCGATACCATTATGCATCTTGCAGGCAAAACCATCAGCGTCAGAGCCGTAGTTCGCGTCATAATCGCAGTTATGATGGGAGTCGCAGTCCACTATATCATTGTAGGCGCAATGCGAGCCGTCGTTGCTGCTGAGGCCGGGGAACGTATCGGAGAACTTATGCCCGAAGCCGAGCTGGATACCCGTATCGAGGTTATAGGAGAACTCGCAACGCTCGATACGGTTGTGGGAGCCTTCGAGTTTGATGGCATTATCCGCAGCGTGCATGATATGCAAGCCGAAGAGGATCCAGTAGTCGCCGGTAATAAGCATTCCGCGGTCGCCGACGTTGTTCTTATTGCGGTTGCAATCCAGCAGCTGCTGCTCGAAATCAAAGATCGGCGCCTCGTTCTCGTAGGCGGAAATGACAATCGGAGCCTGCGCGGTACCGGATTGCGAGAGACGGACGGTCAGTTTGCCGTCTGTGCCATATCTGGATATATGATAGCGTCCGCCACGGCAGAAGATGACATCTCCTGCTTGCGCCACAGAGGTTGCCTTGGCGATATTATACCAAGGGTTCTCGAACGATCCGTCGCCGGTAGCATCATTGCCCTCCGGGGAGATGTAATAGGTTGCATGCGAAGCGACAAACTCAGGTCTCGTGAACTCCGGGTCGGGCTCTCCGGGCACAACGGTTCCTCCTCCCTGACCTTGACCCTGCACAGGGTTCTTGAGGAGGACATCATCGATGAAGATGCTGCTCGCTAATCCCTTTACGCGCACGCGCACATTTAAAGAGGAGTCTGCCGGAACGGCATGCGAATACGTGGAAAACGAAGAGGAAGAAGACGGGATAGAGAGAGTGTCCAACACTTGCCATGCCTCCGAACCGATCTGGTAAGCAATCTCCACTTTCTTGTTGCTACCACCGGAGCGGTATTTGAACTCTACCGTTGCGAGGCTGTCTATCGCCGGCGAGATCATATATGCACCCGAGTTGTTGAACTTAATGGCGATGACATTACTGGACTTGTTATACTGAGCCCCGCCGCCAAACGACCATGTACCCGAAGGGAGATCGACATTCGTCTCTGTGGACCACGAACCGGACGATAAGGAATTGAAATCCTCTGACAAGTCGGCACGTACAAAGCCGGCAAAGAGGCATACAAATAGAAGAATACAGATCTTTTTCATACACTTAACGAATTAAGATTAAACGAACTCATTCAAAAGTGTTGCAAAGGTACTGTATTTTTCTGAATTAAGCAAGAAAACACGAATTTTTGACCAAAAAACGACAAATAGTTCCCCGGCGATTTTTTTTATAAAAATGTGTAATGAATGAACTCTGTAAATGTATATATACTACGTATATATAGTATAAGTAGCTAAATGACAAAATAGATGTTTCATCCTATGGTGATCTTACGGTCATCCTATGGTGATCCTATGGTGAGAGTCTTGTTTGGGGGTTATTTAAGGTAACGAAACGTTTTGTGGAGTATAGCGGACTCGAACCGCTCACCTCAACACTGCCAGTGTTGCGCTCTAGCCAGATGAGCTAATACCCCATGATTAACCTTTGCGGGTGCAAAGGTACACAAAAAAAATGACACTTGCAAATTTAAGTGTCATTTTTTTGGATTTTACTCTATGCAATGAGTTTTTTTACTCAGTGCATCGGTTATCGAATATAATTCTCCCACTTGGTGTTACGCATGTCGCCGGACTTCATGAACTCCTCGTGCATCGCGAAGGCGCATGAGAGGTTGTGCTGGGTCTGGCCATGCTTGGAGATCTTGAGGTAGTCACGGAGCATCTCGCGATATTCGGGAGCTACGCAGTTATTGATGATCTCCTCGGCACGCTGACGCGGACTCTTACCACGCAGATCGGCTACACCCTGCTCGGTGACGATGACCTTCACTGAGTGCTCGGAGTGATCGAGGTGGGTTACCATCGGTACGATGGATGAGATAGCACCGTTCTTCGCGGTGGAAGCCGTCGTAAAGATAGAAAGGTACGCGTTGCGCGCGAAGTCACCCGAACCACCGATACCGTTCATCATCTTCGTTCCGCACACATGCGTCGAGTTGACGTTGCCGTAGATATCTGCCTCGAGGGCCGTATTGATGGCGATGATACCGAGACGCCGCGCGATCTCCGGGCTGTTGGATGTCTCCTGCGGACGAAGCAAGAGCTTGTCGCGGTAGAAATCCAGGTCTGCAAGCACTTCCGCCATCTTGCTCTCTACAAGACGCAGCGAGCAACCGGAAGCGAACTTACAATGTCCGGCTTTGATGAGGTCCACGACAGAATCCTGGATTACCTCGGAGTACATCTCAAACGGCGGGATATGCGGGTTCTTACCGAGCTCACCGAGGACAGCGTTAGCAACGTTCCCCACTCCACTCTGGATCGGCAGGAAGGACGCAGGAATACGTCCGGCTTTCATCTCTGCCTCCAAGAAAGCAGCTACGTTCGCGCCGATCTTGGCTGTTGTCTCATCCACCGGTGTGAAAGCAGCAATCTCGTTCGGACGGTTGGTCTTCACAACGGCAGCAATCTTAGCGGGATCGACCTTCAGATGGTCCGAGCCGCAGCGATCGGAGGGTTTGTAGATCGGTATCTCGCGGCGGCAAGGAGGATCAAGCGGCTCATAGAGATCGTGCATACCCCGCATGGTAGCAGGGAACATCTCATTGAGTTCGACGATGATCTTATCCGCCATACGGCAGATGGTCGGCATGATTCCTACACCGGCAGCAGGCACGATGGTACCATCTTCTCCGACATATGAAGCCTCGATAATCGCCCAGTTGGGTTTGGGGAGGAAGCCATAACGCAGGTCTTGCGCCATGTGGCTCAGGTGCATGTCGAAATAGTGCGTACCTTCGGCATTGATTTCCTCACGCATCGACTTATTCGACTGATACGGTGTACGGAACTCTACGGCGTGCGCGCGAGCCAAAGCACCGTCACAGCTGTCGCCCATCGACGCACCCGTCTCCAGACCTACACGGAAGGGGATGCCCTGTG
>ONIM01000080.1 GCA_900317885.1 uncultured Bacteroidales bacterium
AGCGTAGAGCAAGGCGAGTTTCCATTGAGCGGCATTGCCGCGAGTCGTAACGAGCCTTAGCTTAAGCGAGGACTACCGCTTTTTTGTAAACTAGACAAATAACAAATAACAAACTACAAACTACAAATGAAAAAAATCTTTTTATTTCTCCTGCCGGCGGTGATGCTGTTTGCAGCGGGATGCAAGGACAAGAACGAGCCTGAGCAAGGACAGGGCCAGGAACAGGGACAAGGTCAAGGTGAGGAACAAGGCGGGACACAGACGGACACCCTGCGGGTTTATACCGCCTTTGATGCCGCTTCCGGCATTATGACCTATTACTGCGACGGAAAAATCAACTCCCGAAATGGGGACTACAAAGAAATCTATAATCCGTCTATGGAATTGAATGAACTCCGTCCGGATGTGTCCAAGTATTACGAAAAAGTGAAAAAAGCGGTCATTGACCTCTCTATGAAGGATTATCCTTACGCCTCCATGACCAACCTCTTCGGCTCATGCTATTGCGACGAAGATCAGACATGGCATGGACTGGAAAACATGACAGAGATCGTAGGTTTGGAGAACCTGCCTACCGCCAATGTGACGGATATGTCATTTATGTTCAGTAAATGCGCTTCGCTGCACACTGTGGATCTGGGTTCTTTCAATACCGCCAATGTGACGGATATGCAGGGGATGTTCGCAGACTGCGGTTCGTTGGATTCGGTGAATCTGAGTTCTTTCAATACTTCCAATGTGAAGGATATGGAGGGAATGTTCGAGTTCTGCTCGTCGTTGAAGTCGCTGGATCTGCATGCTTTCAATATCGCCAAACTGGAGGATACGAAGCGTATGTTCGCATACTGCTCTTCGCTGGAGACCATTTACTGCAACGACGACTGGAGCCAAAGTGCTGTACTGACTGAATCCGGCTATATGTTTAAAGGCTGTGAGGCATTGGAGGGCGGCAAGGGAACGAAATACGATTTCCTTGTGACAGACACAACCTATGCCCGTCCGGACGGAGGTCCAGCCCATCCGGGCTATTTCACGCCGGTTAAGGAGTTGAATCCCATTGCCTTCTCCGTAGCCAAAGCCAACCAGGTGTTCTTCTCCAAAGCCAACCTGCAATACCATCCCACCAATGAGGTCTGGCGATTCGCTGACGCGGGATACGATATCGTCGGAAACGACAACTCCAAGATCGCTCGTTTCTGCGATGGCTGGATCGATCTCTTCGGCTGGGGCTCCGCCGACGAACCATACAATGCCTCCACCTATACCTCGGCATATCCGTCTGATTTCACCGACTGGGGTACAAAGAATATCTCCAACGGTGGCGGCATGGCTTGGCGCACGCTGACCGCCGCAGAGTGGGAGTACCTGTTTGAGAAACGAGCTAATGCCACTTCTCTCTTCGGTTTCGGCAGCGTCAACGGTACGAACGGGTTAATCCTCCTGCCGGACGGATGGACACTACCTGCCGGTAGTACGTTCGTTCCCGCCGCGGAGAACGGCTTCGAAGACAAGGGCACGTATTACCAGTGCACCGGCGACGCCTATGCGTCCAATAGCTACACCGAGAACCAGTGGGCTCCTATGGAGGCTGCGGGTGCGGTCTTCCTTCCCGCTGCCGGATCACGATTTAGCAAGAATGTGTCCGAGGTGAACCAGAAAGGATACTATTGGTCGGCTACGCACGCAGAAGAGGACGGAAAAGCACACTACATCTATTTCCGTTCCAATGGCTATTCCGTCAGTGGCGCTACGTCGGTAAGCTGCGGCTATTCCGTCCGTCTCGTCCGCGACCTGGATGGCTTAAAGTAGAGATAATTGTTAAGTTAAAAGACATGATAAAACTGATAAACATATTGATTATGGCACTGACGATTGCTACCGGTGGCGCGGGAGAAGACAACTCTGCCACCTACCGGATTGACTATGCCGGGATGAAAGTGTGGTACTGCGCAATGACGAAAAGCGGCAAACAGATTGCTCCGCCGGAGCAGGCGAGAGCCGGTGAAGAGGTGGTGATCTACTATCCCATGATTGCTACCGACACCGATTACACCTTCCACTATCCCATGATTGCTACCGACACCGATTACACCTTCCTGGTGGACGGCTGCTATTTCCGTCCGGATTACCAGAGAGAAAAAGGGTTTATCTTGCGCTTCGTCATGCCCGACCACGACATCACCATCGAGTGCAAGGAGCGTAACTCCATGCACCCGGAGGAGGTGCCGGAGGAGCGTTAAACGGTTAAGCCTTGCGGGATTGGTTTCCCGCCGGGTTACAAAAAGCCCTAAACAGGGCTCCCGCAAATTTTTAATTTGTGGGAAGAGCGGAGGCACATGTTGCCGAACGCGATGATCTTTGACATATTGGATTACCGTTTAAACGCAAATTTGCTTAATTTGCTAAATTTGTGAACTATTTATTTGCATATATCGGAAAAAAGTAGTACCTTTGCAGCGGATTTGATGAAAGAAAATGCGTGTACCCGCAAAATATTTCAACTCAACAGAATCAATTCCTTTATAACAAGATGATTACAAGACAGAAATATCTCGACGCACTGATTGCTGCTATGGGCAATGATATGATCAAAGTAGTGACGGGGTTACGCCGTGTAGGCAAGTCGTATTTGCTATTCCATATCTTCTATGACTATCTTAAAAGTACCGGCGTAGATGACGGGCACATTATCCGGATTGACCTGGAGCCCCGGCGCAACAAGTGGCTGCGGGATCCGGATGCGTTACTCAATCATATTGACGCCCAATTGCAAGATGACGCCCAATACTATGTCCTCATTGACGAAATCCAGCATGTGCCGGAGTTTGAGGATGTGCTCAACAGCTATCTGGACATGCCTAATGTCGATGTGTATGTAACGGGTAGCAACGCGAAATTTCTGTCCAAAGACGTGCTGACTATCTTCCGCGGACGAGGTGAGGAAATCCGTGTACAGCCCCTCTCTTTCGCCGAGTATTGCCAGGTGTGCGGAAAAGAGCCCAACGAGGCATTATTGCGCGACTATCTCATTTATGGAGGACTGCCGCGTACTGCGCTTTACGAGACAGAAATGCAAAAGAAGAAATATCTCCGCGATTTGTTTAATAACACCTATCTCGTTGATATCAAGGAGCGTAATCATCTGAGTAATGATTCCGACATGAAGGAGTTAGTGGATGTGGTGGCTTCGAATATAGGCTGCCTTACCAATTCCGTCAAATTGCAAAACACTTTCAAGTCCATCAAGAAAAGCAGTATCTCCTATAATACGATAGACAGTTATCTGGATATGCTGGAGGATGCTTTTCTCATAGAGCATGCTTTGCGATATGATATAAAGGGCAAGAAATACATCAACACCCCCAAGAAATACTACTTCATGGATCTTGGTCTGCGCAATGCGCGTCTGGGTTTCCGCCAGAACGAATGGACGCATCTGATGGAAAACCTGATTTATCTGGAGTTGGTGCATAGGGGTTATTCGGTGGATGTAGGCAATGTCGAGTATAACACTACCATTGACGGCAAAAATGTACGGCTGCAATTAGAAGTGGATTTCGTATGTAACCGCAATGAAGAGCGTCTGTATATTCAATCTGCCTATGCGCTGCCGGATGAAGAGAAAGTGGAACAAGAGCTTCGTCCTTTGCGTCTCATCAAAGATAATTTCCAGAAGATAGTCATTGTTGGCGGACTGATACCTACTCATAAAACAGAAGATGGTATATTGATGTACAATATCATTGATTTTCTCTTGGAGAAATAAGCAATCTCCCCTTCCTTATATTTTTTAAGCGGTAATCCAATAAAGCGGACTACCGCTTTCCTTTTTATTCTGGGGTCCCCGGAGTAAACCAACGTAGTGTTTGCTACGGGGAGAGCGTAGAGCAAGGCGAGTTTCCATTGAGCGGCATTGCCGCGAGTCGTAACGAGCCTTAGCTTAAGCGAGGACTACCGCTTTTTTGCAAACATATCAAACATATCAAACAAATGAAGAAAATTAATTTTAATCGTGCCCTTGTGGCTAAGAAAAAGATCTTTTTATTTCTCCTGCCGGCATTGATGCTGTTTGCTGCCGGTTGTAAGGACAAGAACCTCCCGGAGGAACTTCCGCAGACCCTGTCCGTGAACCCGGAGTTGATCACCTGCCCTGATGCGGGTGGTGACTACACGCTTGTCCTGACCTCGCCTAATGGCGCATGGTCGGCTGCTACCAACGAGAGCTGGATCCGTGTGACCCCCACCTCCGGCGAGAAAGGCACAGCCGAGGTACGGATCAAGATCTCGCCTAACAAAGAGTCTGCGGAGACCAAAGGAGAAGTCACCTTCACTTCCGGC
>ONIM01000001.1 GCA_900317885.1 uncultured Bacteroidales bacterium
GCGACCGCCGAGAAAGGCAACAACAGGATACATGTCACGATAAAGAAATATATCTTTTTCATAATTGTATGGTATTAAATAATTCTATCTTTCCGTCCGGTAGCACCTTATAGGTGTCCAGACTAAGATGATCCGGATAAACTGTCACCCTTGTATAACTCGGCGCACCGGGTTGCTCCAAACGGCGAAACAAATCATAATAGTTCTCAACCTGGTGAATATGTTTGGTCGCTTCCATCTCCTCACGAGTGAGCGGTGTATAGCGTTTCGCGCCGCAAGTAGCACCGATGAAATAGAGCGTACTATCCACCGGACCGATTACTTCATAGCAATGGTCATGACCCTGCAGCACCAGATTCACATGACACTCTTTCATCACCGGCAACATCGTCGCCCTAAGCAGCGGAGTCTCTTTGTCGCGCTGATGGTCCGAACCCGAGAACAAATTCTTATGCACCAAGCCCACGCGCCACCTCGCATCGGGAGCCTTATGAGCCTGCTCCTTGAACCATCCGCCCAAGTCGCTCTGCAGGTAGTCCAAATCTTGCATAGAGAACACGATCATCTGCATTTCTCCATAGACGAAGCTATAATTGATTCCGGCATTGAAATGATAGTTATAGTTCAACAGCGGACTCTCGTCATGATTTCCGTCCGTCGGCACAAGAGGCATTTGCATCAACACCGGCTTCATCGCCTCTTCAAACCAGCGCTCCCACTCCCATTCGCTGTTATTCTCTGTACCCGTGTCAACAAAATCTCCTGGAAAGACACAGAACCGCGCCTCCTTCTCATTTCGTGCTACCGCCTCTGCGCAAAGACGCGCCTCGTCAATATATTTCTGATTTTGTATATGGCTGTCGGTCATATAGACAAACGAATATACTCCTTGCTCCGCATCAGCTGTCCGAAAATGACCGATCTCGCTCCAATGACCTTCATACCCTACTCGCCAACTATATTCCGTTCCCGGCGTCAGATTCTCCGCTACGGCCTTATGGCTCTCGTATCGGAAAGCTGTGTTCTTATCGATCTTCGATTTCTGCAGGATGCCCGAGGAGGAAATGGCATAATGAAGAGGCGGAGTGGTCGTTACGGTTGCTGCAATCTGTAGAGAGCCTATATCAAAATCCTCTGCCGTGGCATGAGCATTAGCTACAATCTGCACCTCACCATCCTTCACTCCTTCGTTGGTAAACCAGCAGAAAGCCATCCGAGTCCGCGGATCGCCGTTAATCGTCGCTACCATACAGTACGGATCATGCTTGTCTTCTAAAGGCACTCCGCCATCCACAAGATGCGCCATAAACGACGGCACCGTATAATCGGCTGAACTATAAAGAGTATAATCCTCCGGGCGGTCCTCCTTACGCGCAGGAGGCATGGTGGCAATCACACCCGTAGGCGCTCCCACGCGGTAATCCGCCACAAGCACTATAGCCTCTTCGGCTGCCGTCATCGGAACGCCGGAAAAAGTAGCCGGATCCATGAAATGCGGACCATTCTCACCTTCGTTATTCGTATCCAACCAAGGTTGCTCAAAGAAATGCGCCTCGAATCCCTCATCCGCTCTGCTTGTACCGGAAATACTCTCATCAGAGACATAATTCGTCGGATCGACAAAGCCATACTCATTCCTGTTACCCCAGAAAGTACAAGCATATACCGAACTCTCCGAATGAATCCCTCCGTACCGGTCTCCATAACAATTGGCTACCGTACAATGATTCAACGTGCCGTCGAAATTCGCTACTCCTCCTGCGTCCGGCCATTCATGCCCGGTCGCAGAGCAGTTATGGATAATACACTCCTCCACTTTAGCACCTAACGCAGATGCCTCTGGGAAATTACCCTTTATCAGCACTCCGCCGCATTGCAAACCGCTACAACCGCGTACCACACAATGTCTCATGATCACTTTCCCGCGCAACCAGGCTGCGCCGCCGCGCTCATGATGACGCGCGTTCTGGAGCACCAGATTCTCAACATAAGTCGGTAGTTCGCAGTCCTTCGCGCAAGAAAGAAGACGCGTATCTAAGCCCGTTCCGTCCAAGATGGTCTTACCCTCCTGACCGATGATGGTCACGCCGTCCTTTAGCACGATTGCCTCGTGATACACCCCTTCACCGATCAATAAGGTATCACCGGCACGACAGAAATCCAGATTCCGACCGATAGATTCGCCCGGATTCACATAACGCGTAGCCGCTGACGCATTCAACGCCAGCGCTACACAGTATATTAATATGGATCTTGTTAACTCCATCCAAACCGTTCTCTGCCAATCCGCTCTACGTCTTCGCGGCAGGTAAAAGCAGTCGTTCCGCCGGCGGCGGTGGTATTGACCGCTCCGGTCATATTACCATACTCCTGACATTTATCCAACGCATCGCCAGCTGCCAGACGAGTGATAAAGCCGCTATTGAAACTATCGCCCGCACCGATACAATCTACCACATGCTCGTTCAGCAGAGCTTTCTGCATCCGGTCCGGTTGACCTTTGCGCATCAGCAGACTTCCCTTGCTGCCACATTTAATGACTGCAGCGTTAGCGTACGGACGGATCTTCTCGATAGCTTCTTCCAGACTCTCGCTCTTTGTCAGGAACTTCAGCTCCGTCTCATTCGGCATAAATACCGTCAGCAACGGCAGGACTGCCTTATAATCCAGGTCCCACTGCTCCGTCGGGTCCCACTGGCTGTCAAGCGAAGTGGTCACGCCGTTCGCTTTGCAGAGCTCCAGAATCTTCATCAGATCGCGTTTCACGCCACTTTGCATGAAGATAGAAGAGATGTGAATATGTTTTGCCTCTTTAAACACTTCCGGATTAATATCATCCAACGACATATAATCCATCGCTCCCTGGTACGTCAAGTTGGCGCGATCCTCGTCGTAACTCATGCAAATAGTCGCACCGGTAGCGTACTTGTCCTGACGGATCAAGAAACGTGTGTCCACACCTTTGGCTTTCAGAGAACTTTCTACCAGATCACCGAAACTGTCATTCCCGATCATGCCGCAGAATGCCACTTTGGCACCTAATGCCGCAGCATTAGCCGCGAAGATAGCGGTGGAGCTACCTAACGTCAACGTCATCTGTTTAGCAAACTTCTCTTTGCCGATCTCCGGCTCGCTTTCTATCTGATTCAATATCAGATCCACGTTCAGTTCGCCTAAGGCGATAATATCAAATGTCTTCATATTACAAATATTTTTTTCGGAAGTTTTCTATCATCGAATACCAATCTTTCGGATAATCGTGCGTCATCGTTGGATAAAAATGATACTCCTTATCCTCCGCCGGAGTCAACAGGTTGTTGAACGGCGCTATATTGGTATGCGGAGGACAAGTCCCGTCCATCAGACCGCTCGTTGCCAACACCGCACAAGAGATACGCGTTGCCAGATTCTTGGTGTCATAATAAGACAGGAATGCAAACATCTCCTCATCCGTCATACCGAGCTCTTTAGCTTCTTTCTTATAGGTCTCGGCTGGCCATCCTACAATCTGAAAATAGTCAGGAAAATCGCCCAGGAAAGCGACATTGGGAGTAATAGCCGTGAACGGATAATCGCTTAGCGAAGCACATGCGTAACAAAGCGCGCCGCCTTGGCTGGAGCCCTCGGCAAAAAGCTTATTCATATCGCTCGTCTCACGAGTAGCCATGAACCGAACGGCCTGAACGGCGTCCATAAACGCACCGCGGTAATAATAACTGTCCTTATCTCCGAAATGGTAAGCCAACCAGTCTCCATAGATATTCACACAGTCTTCGTCAATACCGGGGTTATGAGTCGTAGCAGGACGGTTGTTCAAGTACTGCCCGCGATGCGACAGATAGAACTCCGCGTATTGTGAATTACCACCGGACGGGCACTCGCATTTGGCTTTACTTCCCTGGGTGTCATAACCGTAGAAATGGAGCAGCACCGGGTGCTTTGCGCCATCTTGGGGTTCGCAGTAATAGCCGCGAATCTTCACCGGATCACCTTCAGCTCCGTCGGGCACCGAGTAAAATTCTACCAGATAAACCTTGCGGGCGGAAGAACTCTTCTCTGTAATCTCCTTCAGTACGGGATTCATATCAACCGCCGCCAGTTGGTCTTTCACGTCCTGCCAGTATTGGTCAAAATCCGGTTGCTTATCAGGAGCAGAAACGATGTCGAACGGATCAATGCCGAAAACAAAGTTTCGTGCTGTCTTGCCGTTTACAAAACACATGGCGCGATAGAAGCCTGGTTCCAAATTCTCCGAAGTGGTCACGGCATAGTTGCGCTTCGTGATTCCTGCTACCTCCACCGTATCTGTCATTTCCAAAACCAGTTTTTTGGTATCCGTTGTGATACGTACTTTGATGGCCAATTGTACAGGTTCTACTTCTGCGTTCTCTAACGCGATATTGAAATAGGGTTTGCCGGACCAGATCATATCCTCTGGCTCGACTACCGTTGTGTCGTGTGTCGGCGGAGTAATGTCTTGACCCTTTTTCTCACACCCGCACGCGCCCATTAATATTATGGACGCGAGTGCGAGAGCGAGAATATATAATTGCGTTTTTCTCATTTCAGATAGTCATTCAGGTTAACGATGTTGAATGCGTTGTAGTACTTATCCATATTGTGCTCAATACGCATCAGCACCACCTCTTCTGCGTGGATTCCCAGACGCTCAAGGTTCTCATACAAGGTCTGACGGGCTACAAGCGCTTCCGGCTTCTGCCATATATAACGGCAACCGGTCATCACAAGCCATAACTGTCTCTCCGGGGTACACTCCTTCAGGTCTTTGCCGACCTCCTCACCGTGCAGCCATTTCTTCCAGCGGTTACTCTCATAAACGCATTGCCAGAGCACTTCGGTCATGTGACTTAACTGCGCAATCTTGCCCTCTGCGTAGAGTTTCTTCTCCTCTTCCTCCAACTCAGCCAGCGCCTCGTACTCGTTCATCGTGAACTCCGGACCAACGTTCGCAGCGCCCATGCCTGCCTTCGGATAATCCTCCGGATTGTCCACATCGTCGGTGTAGTGACCCTTGATATAACTGCCGTAAGGACGAACCTTTGCCGTCAGTTTGCGCGCTACCTCCGGATCAAAGAAAGTCGTGTGCAGATCCGTTCCTACTTTGCCAACGATGAAGCAAGGCCAGATATCATCCAGACCTACCTCATGCAAGCCGGCTTTCAGGCCCTCCAGGAACGTGTCAAACGTCTTCTCGTCTGCCAGACCGCCGTGAACTTCCTCTGTGCCTACTTCATAGCTGATCGGAGCTATGCCATGAGCCTTGCGGAAGTTCTCGGCGTGCAAAATCAACTCAACTGTTCGTTTAACTACAACATGAATATCTATGATCTCGCCTTTCGGCAGGAAGATATCTACCGTCGGATCCACGTGAATGAGGTCGTAACCTGCCAGGATAGCAGCCTCGTAACTCTTCTTCACGCCGTTCATCGCGCGCTCGGTGTCCCAACGCTCTATACTCTGTTTGTCTTTCAACCACGGACCGCCATGATCGATAGCTACTACATACGGACCCGTGTAATGAACCGCCGCTGCCTCGCGAGCCAGGATCTTCGTGAACTCTGCCTGCGTCATGCCTGTATAACCGCCGTCGCAGTCCACTTGGTTAAGCGTCGTCGCAAAATAGATCGGCGAGTTATTACGCTTCGCCGCGCGGAATGATGCCTTGATTACTGATAAGGAGTTCGGACATGCCGCAAATAATGTCATCGGTACTCCCGTTGCTTTTTTTCTTTCCTCCATGACGCGGAGGATATTTTCTGTCTTTGCCATATTAATTTTATTTTAAATGTTTCTATCTTTTTCCAGCGAGGTATGTACTCAATCAAAAGCGTGCGGAGCGAGCTTATTCATAGATGGTCACACCCTCTACCACTCTGTGGATATTTCCGCTTACACTCGGAGCATCGGGATTCAACCCGTGCGCGTGACTCGCGTAGAATCCTAATAATTGGCCCACGAGCACGTACGCGACGATTCCGTAGAAATCATTCTCACCCGGACCATGAGGCATTTGTACAACCAAATCGGCATGTACGCCTTCTAACTCCGGCTTCTTTCCGGCAATCACAATCACTTGGGCTACAGGCTTGTTGTTCGCGTCCACCTGACGAACCAAATCACGCTCGTAACGTTGTACTTTCTCGTCGTCCACCATCAGATAAACAACAATCGACTTGTCGTTCACTACCGCTTTCGGACCATGACGGAAACCTAAGAAACTGTCGAACTTACATACCACAGCGCCGTCTGTCAACTCCTGCAGTTTCAGATGGCACTCTTCGGCAATACCCTTCAATGCCCCTGAACCCAGGAACACACCGCGCTCAAACGGGCGCTCGGCGATCTCTCTCAGTTTCTCTTCGTAGTTCGCTATCACAGCCTCTGCATTCTGCGCCACTTTCTCGATCATATCTACATCTTGATCCAGACGATCGATGCGGCCCAACATCAGACAGGTCAGCAGCATCGTCGAGAAACTACTCGTCATCGCCAGACTCTTGTCATCCGTCTCTTCAGGTAACTGCAGCAACAATATATTGCTCTCCCCCTTAGCCGCAGCCTCTTTGGCTTGCATAGCTAACTTTCCGTTCGCATTGCAAGTAATATATACATGAGCCACATTCTTGCAAATCTTATTGGCTAAATTAACGGCTCCTACGCTCTCCGGGCTGTTTCCCGAACGAGCAAAACTAATCAGCAGCAACGGTCTGTCTTTATCCAACAGATACGCTGCGTGAGTAATCAGATCGGTCGTAGCTACCGAACGAACGTTCCGCCACATGCCACGCATCACAGGCTGCAACGCATCGCCAATAAAAGCGGATGTTCCGGCTCCCGATAACACAACGTCGGTCTCAGGAGTCAAATACTTGTGCATGAATGCACTTACCTCAGCCTTCTTCGCTAACAACGCCTCCATCTCTTTCCGCCACATAGCAGGCTGTTGATGAATCTCTTTGAATGTAAATCCAGTTTTCATGTTATTTATGAAATTTTTATGATTATTTGTCTGTACTCTATCAACTCTCGCCTCTTAGCTCTCGGCTCTTAGCCATTTCGGCCGCAAAATTACTATTTTTTTTTTACTTACGCACACGTACAAAATATGCTATACAACACATCTTCGAAACAATCCTTCTTTAATTCGAAACAAAAACAACGTAATTACTTATGTTTTAGCAACTTACAATTAACACTCTCTGATGTTTTTCTTCTTTCGAAACATTACGAAACAAAAAAAACAAGAAATTCCTGCTTTCCTTCTCTTTTTTTATAAGCATTGCTTATAAGTATTTTACGGACCATTTCGGCAAAAATAATAATTCTGGATATGTTTTAAAACATTTATTCCCTCACGCGCGTTCCTTAATTTTTTTGTACCTTTGCACCGTTTTTTGATTATTAACTTTAAAATTTTAATACTATGAGAAAACTTTTTCTACTCCTCCCCGCATTAGTGCTATCATTAATCACTAATGCCGCTACAACAAATGTTAATCCCGGAACAGGAACGCTATCTGCCGCTATCGCAGCTGCTTCTGATGGCGACATTCTTGTCCTCGCTGATGGCACTTACACAGAAACAGCACACGTAGCCATTAGCAAACAACTTACTATCCGCGCAGCAGAAAATGCCACTCCGGTCGTTCATCAGAATACATATCGAATGACTGTAAATAACGAGATAACAATTATTGGTGTGACCTTTGAAGCCGGGCATAGTAATGAATTGCTCCGTATTGCCACTACTGCTGCTGACAAGACAATAACCATTCAGAATTGTACATTTCGTTCTGCAGGTTATGGTGTAAGAGTGCGTGAAAGCGAATGTCAACAATTAGAAAATATCGTAATAGATAATTGCGTCTTTGAGAATATTGAAGCCCGTGCCATATATGCAGAAGCAAAAGCTACCGCTCCCGGTATTACCAAGGCGATTTCTATTTCCAATTCAACGTTTGTTGCATGTGGAAAATCAGGAGACCACAATCCGACCATAGAGATTCACGATGCTGATGACGATCCATCTACAGCAGGACCTGAGACACTTATAGACCACTGCACATTCTATAATTGCAGCCCTTCTCAATACACTATTTATCTTCATAAAATCGGTCCCCAAGCTACTGTTTCCAACTGTATTGTCAGCAATCCTTCCGAAGAACAAGCAACCTCGGCATATTATGGATATGACAATTTTAACTTAACCAACTGTCTTTGGTATAATTGCTCGGGTGGTTTCCGTTCTCCTGCCACATCTGCCAATATCATCAACTCGGATCCCCTTTTTGCAGACGCTGCAAATGGTGATTTCTCTCTCGCAGGCGATTTCATAAACGACAATGTTTCTCCGGCTCGGAATGCCGGAACAGATGGCTCTGATTTAGGCGATCCGCGCTGGTACACACCGGCTACTTATCCGACTACGGATTTTGTTGGTGGCTACGCATTTACTGCACAGAAAGCCAAACTGAGTGGAAACATTGTTTATGAGACAGGAGGTCCATCAGACCCATATCTGCGTTATAACCACTCATATAAGACAGGCGACGCAAAGTGGATTATTCAAGCTACAAAGGCTTGCTATATAAGCGCGACCGTAAATATGGCGGATAACACATGGAATTATGATTCGGCAGATGATAATAAAAAATATTTCCAAAACCACAAGCATGTTTTTGTTGTAGAAGTCCGCAAAGCAAACAATACACTCGTCGGCTCGGTAAAAGAAGGCGATTATAACGAAGATGGTACTACAGATGGATGGGACACTTATCCAACTGTCAATTTAAAAGGGAACATCTATATTCCCGAGGCAGGTATTTACTCTGTCATATTAAAGAATTACCGTAATGAGTCCCGTTGCGGCGTAGCGAACGTAACTCTCGCATATGCAGGTGGAGATGTGACCGACATTGCGGCAAGTGGAAACACAAGCCTCAACGTAGCAGATGCTTGGTTTGAAGGCTGTACTCGTGGAGCAGACCGAATTGTGTACCCGTCTTCCGGAACATCTTCCGCATGGATTAAATGGAACATAGCAGCTACCGAGACCAAGTTCTATGACCTGACCTTGAATATCAATGCTCCCAATGCCCATGGTTTTACCGCTGCACTATACGAGGACGAGAGCGCGTCGCCAGTTGCCAGCGTTACAGAAGGCTCGTACGTAAACACAACAGGTGTATTGGCTCTTGAATTAGGTCGCGTAAACCTTGTTGGCGGAAAGAATTATGTAGTGAAGTTGACCAACGCGCCAAGTGGCTCTGTGGCAGAGGTGCTTGATTTGACCTTTGCGCCGGTAGCGGCATCAGCGACAGAATTGCCGGGAACGCTGGCATTTAGCAATGCCGTGTTGAGTGCAAGAGCACATGTGACGGACGGAAATCTGTATTTCGCTCCTATCGGAGACACCAACCCTGTCGGCGAATGGGCACGTTGGGCGGTAACGACCGACCATAATGGCCTTTTCCTCTTCACAATGGGTGTTAATAGCACGAATGGACAGAGTTATCGTATTTCTATCTATGACGACGGCGAGAACCTTGTGGACAGCTACGAAGCAAAACCGAATAGCGGCGCACAAACTATCACCCATTATTTCGCTCTTCCTGTCGGCAACTATTCCGTGAAAGTAGAAAACACCACGGCATGGTCACGCGGCTACCTCACCAGTTTAGTAGTAACAGAACCGAGCGTTGTCACCATTGATGAAACGGCTACCGACAACTCCACATGGGCAAGTAAAGTGGAAGATAGCAATACATACGACGTACAGATCTTCCGTTCGCTCAGAGCCGGTATGTATAACACATTCTGCTTGCCTTTCGCTGTCGCTTCGGATATGTGCAAGGATGTCTTCGGAAATGATGTAGAGATTTACACCCTCGACGAAGCTATTGTTGATGGCGAGGTCCTGAATGTTACACTCAAAAACTCCGGCGGCATCTACCAAAGTACGCCGGTGTTCATCAAACCTTCAACGGACATCGTAAACCCGATCTTTACAGGTGTAGAATTCAAAAGTACTACTCCGGCTGCCACCACTAAGACGAACGCAAACTTCGTTGGCACATTCGTTTCTACAACCCTTACTGCCAATTCCGACATTCTCTATCTCGGTCCGGACAACACGCTTTATTACCCCGAAACGGACACTCCGATTAAAGGATTCCGCGCTTGGTTCACTATCCATGATGCACCTTCGCCTGCGCCCGCTATCCGCAGAATGAACATCGTTAGAAACCCGGGAGAAGCCACCTCTATCAACCTCATTAACGAAACAAAGGATAACGGAAAACGCATCGAGAATGGGCAACTCATCATCATCCGGGATGGTATTCGTTATAACGCAATGGGTATGATGATTAAGTAACCTGAATTGAAGATTGTTTAACCCTTAAATGACAACTATTATGAAAAAGATATATAATCAACCCAAAACGACAATTCAGCAAACTTGTCTCACGAATACCATTTGTGTGGGTTCTGTACACGGAGGAAATCTCAACTACGGAGGTCCCGGATCAGGCATTGAACCCATCTAAGGCCACCCCGACTAAATCCAAAGGCCTACTCATCTCCTAAAAAGGCAGCCACATCCGTGACTGCCTTTTTATTTTCTATGCATTGCCTAAGTACCCAATCGAATGCTGATCGTATGCTCATCGAATGCTCATCGAATGCTTCAGCATCTCACACTATAACAATCTCCCCGAAAAAAGCCGGGCAATGGAAATTAGGTTTCGGCAACGATATCGGTTGCCAACTCAGGAAATGAGGTTTCTTTGTTTTGTCCGCGCACTTATAGAAATTAGCCCGTAACACCTGAGGAAACGCCGGCTGATGCTCTCTAAAAATCAAATCCAGCGGTATGCTTAATTCTACTCCCCACTCAAACATCCCGTCTTTCTCTTCAAAAGCCTCACGCGCAAAGCTGCACTTCCTCTCAATACGCGCCATCTCCTCTTTCGAAAATGGCTGTACATCGTCCGTGCGGCTCAGCCGTCTCGATCCGACCATCGCACCTATACAGTTGCACTCAAAATTACAATAATGCTTCTCGCCCGGAACTTGGCAGAAAAACTCCACGCAACTGTCTTCCCACACCGGCCCTTGATCTTCCGTGGTTACAGCGCGCAGTTGTTCGCCTTTCACATGCCATTTCAGAAACAGCCGCTCATGGTCGTTATTCACTTCCACTACCACCTCCGGCTTCTCGGGAAAAGCCTCCGGCCAATTAACTTGATCTATCTTGTAAATCATAAATCATAAATGAGCAATAATGCTCCGCATTTGCTCTTCTGCTTTCTCCTGTTCCTCAACTAGCCTCAGCTGCGCTCTTGTACGCACTAAGTTATGCTCCGGGTACGCAATCTTATAATACGTATCCCCGTTAAGATAATCGGTAAAGAATCGCACGGTCTGCATGTAACTCAGCAACCGACATCCGTATGGCAGCAACTCTTTCTCCAAGTCTGTCAGGAATGTAGCCTCCTTCAGATACCCGCGGGCGTACGCCTCAAAAACCTCTAAATCCACATGGATATTATCTAAGTTCGGATCATCCTCCAGACCTGTATTCGCCGCCGTCCGCATGAAATCGCCGAAATCGCTGAACACAAACCCCGGCATTACGGTATCCAGATCCACGATACAAATCGGCCTGCCGGCTTCGTCAAAGAGCACATTATTCACCTTCGTGTCGCAGTGGTTGATATGTTTCTGCAACTTCCCTTCTCGGAACAACCGCTCTGCCAGACACATCTCATCTCTCCTCTTGTCAATCTCCGCAATAATATCTCTGCATGCCTCTAACCGCTTCTTTCGGACATTTGAAGGCGGAAGGCTCTTAGCTCTCTCTATCGCCTCATCCAACTCCTGCAACCGAAACTCCATATTATGGAAATTAGGTATGGACTCGCACAACGCGTCAAAAGGCAGATCCGCCAATTGCCGCTGGAAACGTCCGAACGCTTCACCGGTTAACTCTGCAGACTTAGGTGTCACTTTCTCCTGCGAAGTAGCCGGTTCTACCAACACGTACAACCGCCAATAATCACCACCTTCCGTTCGGTAATACAACTTCCCGTCTTTCGTCGGCACCAACTGCAACACTTTTCTCTCCACATCGCTCACTCCGGCGGTCTCTAACTTCTCACGGATATGATTTGTTACCAACTGGATATTCCGCATCAACCCATCTACATTCTTGAAAATGCGGTGGTTGATACGTTGTAAGCAGTACGACCGTTCGCCGACGCGCCTCGCCGGAACAATAAATGAGTCATTGATAAAACCGATACGTAACGGCTGTGCCTCACCAACTTCATTAGTGATAGCGAAATGTTGTAATACCTCTTTCATAAACGGAAGATCAAGAGAAATTAGATTCTTTCTAATACGGTCTTGATTAACTCTTTGATACGCGGCTTGTAGTCGGTGTTGGCAGCCTCAATCTTACGCTGGGCAATAACGCAGCAGACAGTCATAGCGCGATGTCCCATATGGAGCGCGAGACCTGCAATACACGACCCTTCCATCTCGTAGTTGGTAATCCGCTGACCCTCGTAACGGAAGTCGGTAATCTTCTCATTGATATCCGGAACCGCCAGATCGATGCGCAGCACACGTCCTTGCGGACCATAGAATCCATTCGAAGCGATCGTACAACCGCGCATCATATCGTCCTTGGCGATGCGGTCCACCAACTCTGGATTAGCTGCTACCACATACGGCACAGCAGCTTTCTTCGGATAACCCACAAAATCGACAAAAGCTTTCTCAAAGCCCAGATCAGAAATCTTGTCGCGGTCGTGATAGAAAGCCAAGACACCATCGAATCCGATGCTCTTCTGGCTCACAAGGAACGTACCCAGAGGAATATCCTCCTGCATTCCGCCGCACGTACCGATACGGACGATATCCAGGCTTCTTTTCTCCGCTTTCTCCGTGCGGGTCGCGAAATCGATGTTCGCAAGCGCGTCAATCTCGTTCATGACGATGTCGCAGTTATCGGTTCCTATACCCGTCGAGATACAGGAGATACGCTTGCCCTGGAACTTACCGGTGATGGTATGGAACTCGCGGCTCTGTACATCACATTCTATCGATCCTTCGTCAAAGAAAGAAGCTACAATATTTACTCGATCCTGGTCTCCCACCAAGATCACTTTATCTGCCAAAAACTCAGGTTTGAGATGCAGATGAAACGCAGAACCATCCGCATTGATGATTAACTGCGAAGCTGGAAAAAATTTACTCATGGTATTGATTTATTTTCTCATTTTCATATTTTCACATTTAGGCTTCACCACCGGTGAACGGCACGCTGATGGTCGAACCGGGAACAGGTCCGCCGATAGGATTGATCGTACCGAACTTCTGCTCGTACTGAGCGATATTATTACCTAATGCACCGAGAATCTTCTTCGCCTGATCCGGCGTTACGACTACTCGTGCCACCACATTTGCTTGCGGCACACCCGGCATCAACTGTGCGAAATCCAAAACGAACTCCGTCGGAGTATGCGCAATCAGCGCGAGGTTTGCAAACACGCCCTGCTGTTTGTCCGGGGCGATATTAATGTTCAGTTGTTTTTGTTCTGCCATATTCTTAAAATTTTAAAGGTTTACCATTTATTGTTTCTTTTCGGGACGATGAGCATCCACAGGTTCACAAGCGGCAACGCGATATCAAACCACAAGATGCTGCACATCCCAAACCGTTTCTGTCCCATGCGACGCGCGGAGACATTGAGAATCGCTGTTTGCATAATCCAGCGGACAAGGAACAAGCCCACCGCAATCAAAAACGGCAATGCAGGAACCGCCATAATCGTCTGTGGCCAATAAAGAACCATCATCGCTATTACCATCGCATAAAAAAGTCCTCTGGTCATCGGTTCAAACGTTAGCCTGAATTGTGTCTCCGGGCGATATTGCGGAGAGACAGACAAATGTCTCCGTTTCTGTTGCCACCACGCTTTGATGGTCTTCTTGGAGATTGACCAGGTGTAACTCTCGGGAGAGAGAACCACCGCTGTGTTTTGTTTCTTCGCCACCCGATTGACAAACAGATCGTCATCGCCGGAACGATTTGTCATCTGCCGGGTAAAACCACCGGACTCAAAGAACAATGCCTTGCGGTACGCCAAATTGCGTCCCACGCCCATATACGGATGACCGCATATCGCCGCGCCTAAATAATGCAGGCCGTTAAAGAGCGTATCGAACCGCTCCAGACGGTTAATATGTCCCTTCTCCGTAAAATAAGCCCCATAACCGAGAACCAAATCTACTCCTTCACGCTGGTTGAAGCCGCTCATCATCTCCCGAATCCAATGATTACTCTCCGGTACGCAATCAGCGTCCGTCAGAAGCAAATAATCATACTTAGCCGCCTTGGCAGCCAGTGTCAAAGCCAGTTTTTTCGTCGAACCCACACGTGCACCGTAAGGCACAAAAGTCATACGGAGGCGCTTGTCATGAACCATATAACTCTCCACCACAGCGCGGGTGTTGTCTTCCGACTCATCATCTACTACAATCACCTCGTATTCCGGCCATTCCTGCGTCAACAATGCCTGCAGATAATTAGCCAGATTATCTCCTTCGTTATGCGCCGCCAGAATAACAGAGACACCGGGAGTCAGACTTTCTTCCCCTTCTTTCAGGGAGGGGTTGGGGGTAGGCTTCTTCTTATCCCTCCGCAACCTCCGCGCAGGAGCTGCCATGTACCGACCATAAAAATACACTTGTGCGATAAACAGAGCCGCAAGGATTCCAATGAGCGTCCAGTCTAATGTGTTTAGTTCAAATGTGACCAAAACGATTATTGATTTTTGATTTGTACCTTATACACATGCGTACTACTTCCGTCTTCCGCCTTCACCGTGATCGTCCAGGGCTTTCCATTCAGTTCTCCGGCCTCAACACGCATCTCTTCTTTGTCAAGTTTGCGACCGTTAAAACGAGCTGTCTCACCTTTGATATTCTTCAGAGTACCGATGCCGCGATAGCCCGCGATAGTAACCTCCGTTGCACTTCCTGCCGGCAGGACATATGTCTGCACTTTGCTGCTGTTGGAATCAAAAGCCTTCCATTCCTTGCCGTTGATGACGAGTTTGTCGATTCGCGATGAGTAAATCAATTCCACATCATCGACATACAACGCATTGCCGTCATACATGCCGTCATTCGCACGGAAAGCAGGATAGTTACCGGCAGAGAAAATGACATTACACATCGTCGGTTTCGCATCGTTCATATAGAAAATCGGCACTTTGATAAGCGTCCACTCGTCATATTTAGCTCGCGCGCGATGCCATCCCTCGGCAATCTGTTTGGCGCGCGTCTCTACCGTACACTCGTTGCCGTCGGTCTTCTGACGAATATCGCTCTCTTCGTTGATACGCTCTGTAGCAGTACAACCGCCTTTCTTGTTCTTGTACTCCGTTCCTTTTGAAGTGCCGGACCAAGCATAATACAGCAAATGAAAATCCTCTTTCTCCGGCGCAGGTCCAACACGCTTAACCCATACAGCCATCGTGTCCGGACGATATTTCCAAGAGATACCACCTTCTGTTCCTGCGGTCGCCTGACTTACCTTGGTGACACTCTTGAGGTACTGCCACGGCGTACCTAGCGACAGATAACCCGGACCGATAGCACCGATTCCGAGCTTCGGAATACCCACCGCACGGTCTGTCACATAAGCACTATAACCGGTTCTACCCGGTTTCTGATACATAAACGTAAACTTGAATCCCGCCTGATTGACATTCGATCCATGCCATTCGGTCAATTGCTTATCACCGTTGAACTTATCTCCCCAATTCTCAAAATGGCTGTCCGGCAACTGCTGTGCCAGCATAACTATAGGAGTAAAGACGAGACAAAATAAAGATAAAATGGTCTTTCTCATTTCTTTTTTCATAAAATCGGCGCAAAGTTACAAAAAATTTTGCATATATGCAAGAATTTTAGTACTTTTGCACTCGAAAAGCGTTGTATGGCATGAATACGTTCGGTTCTAAATGGTCTTTTACCTCCTTTGGGGAGTCTCATGGAGCAGCTATAGGAGGTGTGTTGGACGGAGTTCCCGCCGGAATCACCATTGACATGAACCTCATCCGCACGGAGTTGGACAAACGCGCCGGAAGGACAAAACACGGACTCGAGCAAGACTTAAGTAAGACTCAAGTAAGAGTTTCTGTTCGTGCAAAGAATGAACCCGACGAGGTAGAATGGCTCTCCGGAGTACTCAACGGAGTCACCCTCGGAACACCGATTGCTTTTCTCATCCGTAACAAAGATGCACGGCCGGAGGACTACGAATACCTCAAGCACACATACCGCGTCGGGCATGCCGACAAAGTCTATGAGCAGAAATACGGTATTCGCGACTACCGCGGAGGAGGCAGAGCTTCCGCTCGGGAGACCGCTGCACGCGTGGTGGCAGGTTGTCTCGCCAAGCAGGAACTCGCTACCAAAGGAGTGTGCGTTAATGCACACTTGATCCAAGTGGGCGCAGAGACCGACCCTGCAAAATTTGCAGAGACCATCGCGGCTTACCAACGCGAAGGAGACTCCATCGGAGGCATCATCGAGTGCCGCATCAACGGCTTACCGGTCGGCACGGGCGAACCGATATTCAACAAGCTGCAAGCAGAACTGGCCTTCGCGGTAATGTCCATCAATGCCTGCAAAGGCTTCGAATACGGCACTGGTTTTGAAGGCGTTACGCAACCCGGCTCCGCCATCAACCACCTCTCCGGAGGCATAGCAGGAGGTATCTCCGATGGTTCGGAAATCTTCTTCCGCTGCGTCTTCAAACCCACGCCCACAACAAAAAAAGCATTAGATGAGTTATTAAATAGCCAAATGGTAAATGGTCAAATAGTACATCGTTCAGACCCTTGTGTCGCAGTACGCGCTGTCCCCGTCGTCGAAGCCATGACCGCCCTCGCTTTGGTACAATTTTTATAAAAGTAATATCAATTTTAACCAATTAAAAACCTCCCATCGAGCTTGGAGGGCTCTCCCCTCGGGACGTACGCTAACAAAGTGCGTGCGGACCGAAGAGCGAGAGCATGGCAAAAGATCATATGAGCGACAAAGTCGCGAATCGTTCTGAGCCATAGCTCGCAGCGAATGGCAGAAAAGAAATTGAAACGCTCTACCAACAAGATTTTGGCAGGAGTATGCGGCGGAATCGCCGAGTATTTTGAAGTTGACCCCACCTTGATTCGTGTGGTTTATGCAGCTTTGTCTATCTTCACCACCGGTTTCCCGGGCCTGTTGCTTTACCTCATTCTGATGCTGATCATGCCGGCAGCAGGTGGCAATGACAGTCAGAGCAACATCCAGGACGCAGAGGTAGTGGAATAACCAACACCGCTGCACGAAAAAGAGACGACTCATCCCGAGCCGTCTCTTTTCATATAAAAGCGTCCTTGCATTATTGTATTCGTTGACCTTGAATCGTATAGATGGCATCGCCTTGCTTGATCAGGAGTTGACCGTCACGAAGCATTTTTACACAACGCACCTCACTCTTCCTTCCCGATTCATCCGTCATCAGAACCGGATCCAAAGAGGATGGAACACTCGCGCGCGTATAGGAATAAATAGGAGTATTACTCTTGCTATCCGAAGTAGTGTAGAAGATAGAATCGTTGAACCAAGCAAGCGACTCACCTTGTTCCTCCTCTTGGTACGCCATCACTTGTACCGGATTGCGCTGAGCCGTTTGGCTCAAACTCTCCGAACCCTGACGCTCCCAAAGAAGCACATACGGCTTACTCTTAATCGCCATCCATTGACCATCCGGAGTGATATCGCCGCCGGTACAGTAATTGAACTTAGAGCCGTTTCCTAAGGCGCACACCTCCGTCAGACGCTGCACGCCTGTGTCATACGTAGTGGAGAAAGGCAACTTGTACAAATGGCAGATACCGCTTTTCACTTTATCGACGATGTAGAACATCTGCTCCACATTGTCGTACATCAGCGTCTCGGTGTTATGCGCCGCATTGTCCGGATAACCGAAGCGGATTGTATTGACCGTCACATTCTGCGTGCCGGAACTGATGGCAGGCTCTTCGAAATAGTAGATATAATACTGGTCATTGAAGGCCAGATCATTGTCTCCTATTGCTCCGACAAAGACATAGTTCTTGTTTCCATATACACCCGTAGCGATATCTTCCCAGTCGTCACGACCGGGGTCACCGGAGATATTTACGGTCATTACAAGTTCATCATTCTTGCTCTGCGCATTGGGATTGATGGCAATAATCTTCTTATTGCTGCCAGTGTTCTCATCGCCGTGTGCCCAGAGGTATCCCGGGGTCGTGCGGGAACAAGCCATACCGCTGATCTCTTTCATCACATCTTTAAACGCGGTACCGCATTGCGTACGCGTGAACTCGGTATTTTCCTGCAAGTTCGTGCCGTTGTAATTGATTCCGGCGCCCCTTGCAATGGTAGCGGACATAACGCCCGCTACCAAAAACAAAAGGATGCGTTTCATACGCCTTAACGATTTTTTACTCTACCACTACCGGTTTGTATTTCGGCACAAGTGCCTTCATTACGCTCCAGCCAATGAGATAAGCTACCGCGCAGATGCAGAAGATGATCATGTAGCCTGCTTCTTTACCCGTAAAGCCCATGAATGCGAATGCATCACCTAAACCTGCGGAGTAGTCGAAGAGAACACCCGAACCTTTGTTGATGAGGAACGAGCCTACGCCGCCTGCCATAGCACCGATACCGGTGATGGTTGCGACAGCCGATTTCGGGAACATGTCACCCGTGGTGGAAAAGATATTCGCGCTCCAGCTCTGGTGAGCGGCACCCACGATACCGATGATGATAGCTACAGCCCAAGGACCCATCTCACGGCCTAAAGGCTGGGCAAACAACGCCAGCAATGGGAAGAACGCAAAGATCAACATAGCTCTCATACGACCAGCGTACGGCTCCATACCTTTCTTCTCTACGAAGATCTTCGGCAGGTATCCACCGAACAGCGAGATAACCGTTACAATCGCATACAGCGTGAAGATCAAGGCGATACCCTGCGGGTCAGAAGCCTTGATACCGAACTGATCTTGGAAATAAGCCGGAGCCCAGAAGAGGAAGAACCACCAAACACCGTCGGTCATGAACTTACCAAACGCAAACGACCAAGTCTGTTTGTGTTTGAAAGCCTCGCCAAACGACATCTGTTTCTCTTCCTTAGCCTCCTGTTTCGGAGCGTCTTTCTCGTCTTGGTGGATATATTCGAGCTCAGCCTCGTTCACATGAGCGGACTCTTCCGGTTTGTCATAGACAAAGATCCAGATACCTGCCCAAATGAAGCCCAGCGCACCGATGATGATGAACGCCATCTCCCATCCGAGGCTCTTCGCCAACAGAGGAATAGTAGCCGGAGCAGCCAGTGCGCCGACCGACGCACCTGCGTTGAACAGAGCGGTAGCGAACGCACGGTCTTTCTTCGGGAAATACTCTGCGGTCACCTTGATCGCTGCAGGGAAGTTACCTGCCTCACCAAGACCTAAAACCAAACGGCAGAAGAGGAACAGATACACACTCACCATCGAGATCGTGCTTACTATCGTTCCGGTCGCTTCCAACAGCGCAGCCTTGCTCTCCAAGCCAACGATTTGCTCAGTTACCCAGCCGCAGCCTGCGTGCATAACGGCACCTAACGACCAGATAACAATCGCCCAGAGGTAACCTTTCTTCGTGCCCATCCAGTCGATGAACTTACCGGCGAAGAGGCAGAAGATAGCGTACGCGATAGAGAACACACCGGTAATCGTTCCGTAGTCGGAATCCGTCCAGTGGAACTCAGGCTGAATAAACTCTTTGAAGGTCAACGACAGAACCTGTCGGTCCATGTAGTTAACCGTAGTGGCGAAGAAAAGCATCGCACACATGACCCAACGCCAGTTGGTCATGACAGCTTTTTTTACGTCATTCATTTCTTGCAACCTTTAATGATTTCAAAACACTCTTTGCACTTGTCGGTAACATACTTCCAGTCTCCGGCTTTTACTTTGTCGCTCGGGAAGAGCTTGCTGCCCATACCCACGCAGTAAACACCTGCAGCAAACCATTTCTCGAGGTTCTCTTTCTCAGGAGCCACACCGCCGGTAACCATGATCTTCGACCATGGCATCGGAGCCATCAGACCCTTCACGAGGTTCGGACCAACTACGTCGCCCGGGAAGACCTTCGTGAAGTCGCAACCAACCTCCTGTGCTGCACCGATCTCGCTCGGTGTCAAGCAACCCGGACAATAGGTCACGCAACGACGGTTGCAGACCACTGCAATGTCCTTGTTGAACAACGGACCAACAACGAAGTTAGCGCCTAACTGCAGGTACAGCGCTGCTGTCGGAGCGTCAACCACGCTACCGATACCGAGTGCCAACTCCGGGCACTCAACAGCTACCCACTTGCTCAGTTCGCCGAACACCTCGTGTGCGAAATCGCCACGGTTCGTGAACTCGAAAGCGCGTACGCCGCCTTCGTAGCAAGCCTTAATCACGTTCTTACAAACTTCCACGTCCTTGTGATAGAACACAGGAACCATCGGTGCAGCGGCAATCTTCGCCATCACCTGAAACTTATCAAACTTAGCCATTTCTTTCTTTGTTTTTTCGTGATTTCGGAATACCGATATACCGTCTTCGATATCTCGATATATCGATATCCCGATATCTCGGTTAAATTTATCTCTGTACTCGTCCATTAGCGTTACCACCTGCAAGGCTCAGAACCTCATCCTCGCTGACGAGGTTGTAGTCGCCGTTGATGGTGTGCTTCAGAGCCGAAGCAGCTACTGCGAACTCAAGAGCCGATGCCTGGTCGCCCGGATATTTGAGCATACCGTGGATCAGACCACCGGAGAACGAGTCACCACCGCCCACGCGGTCGATGATCGGGTTGATCTCGTAACGCTTGCTCTGGTAGAACTCCTTGCCGTTGTAGATCATAGCTTTCCAGCCGTTGAAGGTAGCGCTGTAGCTCTCGCGAAGCGTCGAAACAACATACTTGAAGCCGAACTCTTTCATCATCTGCTCGAAGATGCCCTTGTAGCCCTCAGCGTTGGTCTCGCCGCCTTCTACATCTGCATCGGGCTTGAAGCCGAGACAGAGCTCTGCATCTTCCTCGTTACCGATACATACATCTACATACTTCATCAGCGGACGCATGATCGAGATAGCTTTCTCGCTGGTCCACAGTTTCTTACGGAAGTTCAGGTCAACCGAAACGGTTACACCATGACGTTTTGCAGCCTCGCAAGCGAGCTTCGTGATCTCAGCAGCTTTGTCCGAGATAGCCGGAGTGATACCGCTCCAGTGGAACCATGCTGCACCTTCCATGATCTTGTCGAAGTCAAAGTCCTTCGGATCAGCCTCAGCGATTGCGCTGTGAGCACGGTCATAGATCACTTTCGACGGACGCATCGAAGCACCTGTCTCGCAGTAGTACAGACCTACGCGGTCACCGCCACGAACGATGTACTCGGTGTTCACGCCATAACGACGCAGCGAGTTAACGGCAATCTGACCGATCTCGTGCTTCGGCAGTTTGGTAACGAAGTAAGCCTCGTGACCATAGTTAGCGCACGAAATAGCCACGTTAGCCTCACCACCACCGGGGATGATACGGAAGTGATCAGATTGAATGAAACGGTCTTGTCCCTCCGGACTCAGGCGGAGCATAATCTCGCCCAATGTAATAATTTTAGCCATAATAGAAAATATTTAAGATTTATGATTACAAATTTATGATTTAGAACTTGAAGTAGTTTTTCGCGTTGTTGTAGCAGATGTCTTCTACCATCTGTTGAACGCGGGCTTTCTCGTAACCGGTGTACGGGATCATGCCGTTCTCGATGTCGTTGCCAAGGACGTTACAGAGCGTACGACGGAAGTACTCATGACGCGGATAGCTCAGGAACGAACGGCTGTCGGTCAGCATACCTACCATGCGGCTCAAGAGACCGAGGTTGGAGAGTGCCATCATCTGCTTCTCCATACCGTCTTTCTGATCGAGGAACCACCAGCCCGAACCGAACTGAATCTTGCCCGGTACCGAACCGTCCTGGAAGTTACCCAACATCGTGGCAATCACTTCGTTAGCGCACGGGTTGAGGTTATAAAGGATGGTCTTAGCGAGGTGTCCTTCGCTGTTCATCTCATCGAGGAAATGGCTCATCGCTTTCGCGGTCGTGAACTCACCGATGGAGTCAAAACCGGTGTCTGCGCCGAGTTGAGCGAACATCTTGCTGTTGTTGTTACGGATAGCACCGTAGTGGTATTGCTGGGTCCAACCCGAAGCGTAGTCCATCTCAGCTTGTGCATGCAGGTAAGCGTGCTTGTACTGACGGATCTCATAAACGCTGAGTTCCTTGCCTGCGAGGGCTTTCCGGAAGATCTCGTTGATCTCTGCGTCGGTGTACGGCTCATCGTAGAACTCCTCAATTCCGTGGTCAGACAGACGGCAACCCATCGACTCAAAGAAGTCATGACGTTTCTGGAGGGCATCTACTAAATCGCCAAATGTGGCGATTGCAACACCGCTAACTGCGGATAGTTTCTCGATGTATGCTTTCCAAGTAGCGGCTTCGATGTTCATACCTGCGTCCGGACGCCAAGTAGGCAACATGCGTACCTCTGCAGTCGGGTCTTCCTTTACCATCTTGTGCCACTCCAGACTGTCAGCCGGATCGTCGGTCGTACAAACGAGCTCTACATGGTAGTGCTTCATCAGTCCGCGCGGACAGAACTTCGGGTCGTTGGCGATGAGGTCGTTGCACTTGTCATAGATAGCACGTGCGGTCTCGGGGTTCAGACGCTCCTCGATACCGAAAGCAGTCTTGAGCTCCAGATGAGTCCAGTGGTAAAGCGGGTTGCGGAAGGTGTACGGAACGGTCTCTGCCCATTTCTCGAACTTCTCCCAGTCGGTCGTGTCCTTGCCGGTGCAGAAACGCTCGTCCACTCCGTTGGAACGCATTGCGCGCCATTTGTAGTGGTCGCCCATGAGCCAGATCTGCGCGATGGATTCGAAGCGTTTGTTCTCGGCAACCATCTGCGGAATAAGGTGGCAGTGATAATCGATAATCGGCATTTTAGCCGCATGATTGTGATACAACTCCTGTGCGGTCTCTGTCTGCAACAGGAAATCTTTGTCCATGAAAGCTTTCATAAATGATAGATTTTATTGTGTAAATGATTGTTTTCTGGGTCTATTATGCTTTTGCATAATTTTACGCTGCAAAGGTACGGAAAATAATTGAGTATTATGTGGAAAAATTGACGCAAATAATACACATTCTTCATTTTTTCTTGTATATTCCGCAAAAAAGTAGTACCTTTGCACTCGATTTTGAAAATATGAACGTTATATCCGAAATACGGTTCCCTATAGAGGACAGTTGGCGCGCGTACGAGCGACTGATGGAACAGAGCCTGCATGCAGACAATAAGTTGCAGCAGGAGGTGCTTCGTCACGTAGCTTCGCATCGCGGCAAACAGCTTCGCCCGCTGGTCGTTTTGTTGTGCGCACAGATATGCAATTCTATTACTGACAAGACCTTGCGTTCGGCAGTAGCGCTCGAGTTATTGCATACCGCGAGTCTGATTCACGACGATGTGGTGGACAGTTCCGACACCCGTCGCGGTGTAGAAGCGGTTCATGCCAAATGGACCAATAAGATTGCTGTTCTGGTGGGGGATTACATGTTGGCAAAAGTCATCGGCTTGATTGCCGAGGTGCGCAATATTCGTATTTTGGAGATTGTCTCTAATCTCGGTAAGAACCTTTCCAGCGGAGAGATGGTTCAGTTGCATGTGGGCCAATCGATGTGGATTGATGAAGCACGGTACTTGCAAGTCATCGAGCAAAAGACCGCACAACTCTTTCAGGCTTGCGCGGAAGCCGGCGCAGAGAGTGCAGGGTGTACACCCAAACAGCGCGCCGCGTTGCGTGAATACGGAAAGATGTTGGGTCTGTGTTTCCAGATTAAGGACGATATCTTCGATTACAGCGATCTGGAGGAAATAGGTAAACCCACGATGAGCGATTTGCGCGACGGCAAAGTGACGCTTCCTCTGATCGAATCCTTGCGCCGTGCGCCTAAAGACGAGGCAGAGGAGATTAAGGCAAAAGGCGAGCGATTAGTGGCAGATGGTTATTCGCCGGAGGAAGAAGCGCGGACCTTAGAAGAGATCAAGGCGTTTGTGCTGCGATTCAAAGGCGAGGAATACGCTGTACAACAGATGCTTGCCTATAAAAAGAAAGCCACGGAGGCGCTAAGCGTTTTCCGTGATTCAGCTGAGAAACGCAGTCTGATTGCTTTATTGGACTTTGCCATCAATAGAGTTCAATAAAAGACCGCTTCGCTCAAAGACAAAAGACCGCAGGCTTTGCCTGCTCAAAGAACAAAGACTAAAATGCCTCTTCTTCGAAGAGCGACAAAACGTCCGATTTTATTTTTTCGTCTGAAATTGTTTCCACCACTTCTTTCATAAACGCGTTAACGAGGAGTTGACGCGCTTTTTGTTTGTCTATACCCCGTTGCTGCATGTAGAAGAGTGCCGACTCATCGAGCTGTCCGGTGGAAGCGCCGTGTGTCGCTTTGACGTCATCGGCGTAGATCTCTAACTGCGGGCGGGTACGCATCTCTGCAGTGTCGGAGAGCAGGAGATTGCGGTTGGTCTGATGCGCCTCGGTCTTCTGCGCGTCGGGCGCAATCTTCAGATCGCCGATAAACGAACCACGGGAATGATCCGCCAAAACGAACTTTACCAGCTGGTTCGATGTTCCTCCTCCGACAGCGTGCGTGACGTGGGTCTCAGCAGTAACGGATTCGTCTCCGTGCAAGTTCTCTAATCCGTAAATCTCTGTCCGGCATCCCTCACCTAATTGGTTCACAGTAATAGAGAACGAGGCATTGATCACATGAATCTTCACATGCGAACCCGCCTCCTGCACGAAATGGAGGTTTACCGACTCATTCAGAAAGACTTTTTCGAATGTCTCGCCCCTATGAATAATTATCTCGCTCATAGATTGATACCTTCGTATCCTTTCTCTTCGAGTTCGAGGGCAAGGGATTTATCGCCTGTTTTGACGATCTTGCCATCTGCAAGGACGTGTACAAAGTCCGGGACGATGTAGTCCAGAAGCCGCTGGTAGTGGGTAATGACGATGGATGCGTTCTGCGGCGTTTTGAGTTTGTTGACGCCTTCTGCCACAATGCGGAGTGCGTCGATATCAAGACCGGAATCTGTCTCATCGAGGATCGCGAGACACGGCTCCAACATCGCCATCTGGAAGATCTCGTTTTTCTTCTTCTCACCACCGGAGAAGCCTTCGTTCACCGAGCGGTTATTGAGCTTGTCAGGCAGTTCCAAGAGTTTCTTCTTCTCGCGCATAAGGGAGAGAAACTCTTTGGGCGAGATGGGTTCTTTTCCTTCGTATTCGCGTTTGGCATTGATGGCAGCGCGCATGAAGTTGGTCATGCTGACACCCGGTATCTCTACCGGATATTGAAAAGAAAGGAACACGCCCGCACGTGCGCGCACCTCCGCGGGCATAGCGAGAAGGTCTTGTCCTTTGAGATAGACTTCTCCGGAAGTCACCTCGTACGCAGGATTGCCCGTGAGGACGGCAGAGAGGGTCGATTTACCGGCTCCGTTCGGTCCCATGATTGCGTGTACCTCGCCTTCGTTGATGACGAGGTTAACACCCTTGAGAATCTCCTTTCCGCCGATAGAGGCATGCAAATCTTTTATTTCAAGTAGTTTATTCATTTCTTAAAAATAGTACATTTTTGGGGCTTGTTTTGCATAGCACAAAACCCTTACTTACCCCTTACTAAACCCTTATTTAAGTCTTACTCTGTTCTTACGGGCTTAAATCTTAAAGATCGTACATTTTTTTCAGAGTTGGGACATGACCACTTCGCCGACAGCCTGGAGGGTTGATTTGGATATATTATCCATATTGTCGTTTCGGGTGTGCCACCAGTGGGGAAAACCCGTAGCGTTGCGGATGTCGTAATGAATGACATCTACGCAGGGAATGCCGGCGATATAATTGATGTAATAATGGTCATCGGTAATGGGGTACGACTGTTGTTTGGAAAACATCGCTCCGTAGCCCAGCTGCTCTGCAGCGCGCCAGATCTGGTGTTGGTAGTTCGACGCGTACCGGGTGGAATACATCTCCAGAGGGAAGACTGCATCGGGTGCACCGACCATGTCGAGGATTATTCCGAAGGAATAGACCGCTGCGCTGTTTTTGGCATAGTTGGTAGCCCAGAGCTGGGAGCCGAGGCACCAAGTGTCTTCGCGCTCTGCGCCGGTATAGACGCGTGGCGTACCCATATCTTCGCAATCAAAGAAGATGATGTCCACAGGAGCGGAAAGACCGCCCTTATCGCTGACAGACATTCTCAGACCGAGTTGGCGCGCTACTTCAAGGAGAACACCCACACCGGAAGCGCCATCATTAGCTCCGGGTACATTATAGAAACGCTCGGAGTAATCCTCTTCCTCATCGCACCAAGGTCGTGTGTCATAGTGCGCTCCTAATAATATGCGCGCACTCGTGTGTGCAGAACTATCCCGCTGTACGGGCGTAAAATGTCCGATGATGTTATAAATCTGCTGGTTATCTCCTTTGTAGTCGGGCATGAATCCTTTTTGCAGTTCCACTTCGGCTCCGAACGCCTTGAGTTGCTCAATGAGCCACACGGCACATTGCATGTGTGCATTGCTGTTTGGCACACGGGGTCCGAAAGCCATCTGTCGTTCGATATACGCGTACGCGCTATCAGAGGAGAAAGACGGCCGGGTAGCGACTGCTTGCTTTTTTCCGCAAGCGGAAAGGAGGCAGGCGATGCCTGCCACCAAACCTATTATCCAAGTATTTTTTCGTAAATTATTGATCATTGTGTGTTTGCTTCGCTTACTGATGTGTGGTTTTGGATTGCGCGGATTGTAGCAGCGATTGATTTGGCAAGGCTGACCACGTGCAGTTTGGAGCAACGTGCAGGATCAACGGGGATCGAATCCGTACAAACGACTTCTTCGAGAACCGATTCCTCAATTCGCTGGCAAGCGCTACCGCTAAGAACTGCGTGAGAGACTACTGCACGGACAGACTTAGCGCCACCCTCCTTCATTATTTCTGCGGCCTTGCAGAGTGTACCTGCGGTGTCCACCATGTCATCAAAGATGACCACGTCTTTGCCGTATATATCTCCCAAGACACGTATCTCGGAAACCTGATTGAACTCAGGGCGATGCTTATAACAGATCACCATCGGCACTTCGCGGTCGGTCATGATATGCAGTTTCTTCGCGAAATTAGAAGCTCTCTTCGAGCCGCCGACATCCGGCGAAGCGACAATCAGTTTCTTCAGGTTCAAAGAGGCTACGTACGGAGCGAGCACATTGGAACCAAAGATATGATCCACAGGGATGTCGAAGAAGCCTTGAATCTGGTCGGCATGCAGATCCACAGTGATGACGCGGTCTGCTCCAGCCGTCTGTAGCATGTTCGCTACCAGTTTGGCTCCAATAGAGACACGGGGTTTGTCCTTACGGTCCTGACGCGCCCATCCGAAATAGGGAATGACCGCAATCACTTTGTACGCACTTGCGCGCTTCGCCGCATCAATCATCAGCAACAACTCCATGAGATTGTCGCTGGTAGGGCAGGTTGATTGAACAAGATAAACAGACTTTCCGCGAACTGATTCCTCAAAATAGGTGCAGAACTCACCATCCGAGAAACGATCGACATGCAAAGCGCCGAGTTGGCAGCCCAGCTCTTCGCAAATACCTTTTGCCAACGCCATGCCTTTAGAGCCGGCGAAGATTTTGAACTGATTAGACGATTCCATTATTTATTTTTCTTTTTTTTGGATCCGTTGTTTGGGGTTTGTGTTCCTCCGTTCTGCGCCAGTAACTGGTTAAATGCCTCTGAATCACACTTCAGCGCTCCTTTGGAGAGAAACAGGATATCTTCCTTCACACGTCCGATCCCCGACTCCTGATCTCTATTCCACACCATGTTTCGCTGCCGCATACATTGGGCGATATAAATCTCCAAAGCTTCGCGCTCTTTCCCCTCAGGCAGGGTTGCCGTATAAGCAATCATATCCTGCACAATACGCCCATAGTTGCGCATCCTAATGGGTGAGGTATTTCTGTTTAATTGCAATGTCATATTTATTTCTTTCGGATAAGATAAATCATTGTTGGATAGTGGTCACCGTAGCCATTCTGCCAAACGCCACTTTTATGGGTACGTAAGGGAGTACCTTTGTCCTTGCCTTCCTGGACGGTCAAGAAAGGTTTGTTGAATATCTGCGCCTTCCAGTAGGTCCATTTGCCGGATTCTATTTTCTCATTCATCAGCGGCTCGTTGATGATGATCTGGTCGAAGAGGTTCCAGGAGCCGTTGTACGCCAGTGAACCGATGCCGCGGTCGAGCATCTGCCACATGGTGTTGAAATAACCCTGCGGCTCTACTTCCTCACGGTGCTTGCGCGCTTTGAGCACATCTTTGCAGCTGTGATTATACGGATCATCGTTCAAGTCACCCATAATGATGATTTTTGCTTTAGGCTCCTTGAGGTAGATGGAGTCACAGATGGACTTACAAAGCATTGCGGCGGTGTCACGTCCGGGACGCGAAGAGAGTTCGCCTCCATAACGGCTGGGCCAGTGGTTCACAATGACGTGAATCTTCTCCGGCTTGCCATCTCCCATCAGATATCCGGAAACGCATAGCTGGAGACGCGTCTTGATCACTCCGCCGTCGGCATAGTGTGCTTTTAGTTCAAAGCCGTTTGCCTTAGTGGGTTTGAAGAGCACGGTGTCATAGAGGAATCCCACATCCACTCCACGGCGATCCGGTCCTTCAATCAAAATCGGTTTGAGGCGACGACCGTATTTGCTATTTGCCTCTGCACAGAGATCGTACAAGCAACCTATATTCTCCACCTCGGCAACGCCCACGCAAGCCGCACCGCGCGGATCGTAATCGGTTCCGAGTTGCGAAACGGCATAAGCCATATTCTTCACCTTGTTCTCATACTTGAGTCCATTCCACTTCATACCTCCGTCCGGCAGGTACTCGTAGTCGTTCTTACCCTCGTCATGGATGGTATCGAAGAGGTTCTCCAGGTTGTAGAACGCGATACAACGAACGAATTGCGCGTTCGTCCCCTCCTGTGCTTTTGCAAAGATGCTAACCGTCAACATCAGTGCTGCAACGTAAATAAATGTGTGTTTCATTGTATGTATTTTTGCGATATTTACAAAATCGGCTACAAAATTAGTAAAATATTTTGACATGTGCAAATTTTTTTGTAACTTTGCAGTCGCAAAAGGTAAAAAAGATTTTTTATGCCCCAAAAAACGCCGGAACAAATAGCTTTAGAGAAGCAACGTGAACGTTTAACAAAACGTTTTCATAAGGCTTGCGCAGACTACGGTCTGATTGCGGACGGAGACCATATACTGATCGGTCTGAGCGGCGGGAAAGACAGTCTGGCGTTGGTGGAACTACTGGGCCGGCGAGCCAAGATCTACAAACCGCGGTTTCAGGTCACGGCGCTTCATGTGCGTGTCAAAGAGCGTGCATATATCTCGGATATGAGTTATCTGCAGCGGTTCTGCGACGAAGCAGGTGTGCCGCTGATTGTAAGGGACATAAGCCTACCCCCGGCTCCTCCCTTAAGGGAAGGGAGAACGCCGCGCGAGATTGACAATCCGTGCTTCTTGTGCGCATGGTACAGGAGAAAGGAGCTTTTTAACGTCGCGCAGGAAATAGGATGCAACAAGATTGCCTTCGGGCATCATAAGGACGATATCATTGAGACGCTGCTGATGAATCAGATTTTTCAGGGTGCTTATGCCACCATGCCGCCTATTTTACAGATGGAGAAGATGCCGCTACAGATCATCCGGCCGTTAGCGCTGATCGAAGAAGCAGATCTGATTCGTTATGCCGAGATGCGAAGATACGAGAAACAGAAACAGTTGTGCCCATTCGAGCATGTGAGTTCGCGGGCAAAAGTGAAAGATCTGGTGGCACAAATCAAGGCACTTAATCCCGAAGCGATGGACTCGATGTACGCCGCCATGACGAATATCAAGAAAGAATATCTACCGCAAATATAACTTACTATGAATGCTGTATATACTATATTGTTATTATTAGCGTCGAACGTCTTCATGACGCTGGCGTGGTATGGCCATTTGAAGTTGCAGAACATGGGGATTGTCTCCAACGCAACGCCTTTGATTGTGGTTATTTTGCTCTCCTGGGGCATTGCGTTTTTTGAGTATTGCTTGCAAGTTCCCGCCAACCGAATGGGTTTTGACGGCAACGGCGGACCTTTCACATTGATGCAGCTGAAGGTTATTCAGGAGGTAATCACGCTCGTGGTTTTTGTTGTTTTCTCCGCGATTGCTTTTGGCATGCCGCTTCGATGGAACCATTTTGTTGCGTGTCTGCTGCTGATTGCCGCCGTGTATTTCGTCTTTGGATTCAAATAAGTGTTTCACTCCTAAAATAAAAGGATATGAGTAAGAAAATTGTTGTCTTCACCGGCGCCGGAGTAAGCGCTGAGAGTGGTCTGGGTACGTTCCGCGACTCAGACGGGTTATGGGAACATTACCGCATCGAAGATGTGTGTACCCACGAGGCATGGTTGCGTAATCCGCAGTTGTGCGTGGATTTTTACAATGCCCGCAGAAAAGACACTCTGGCAGCCCAGCCGAATGCTGCGCATGTGGCGATTGCCAAGTTGCAGGAGGCGTTGCCCGAGACACGCATCATCACCCAGAATATCGATGATCTGCATGAGCGGGCAGGTGCCAAGAATGTAGTACATCTGCATGGCGAGATCACCAAACTGCGGTCCGAGAACAACGAGACGGCTACGGTGCCCTTAGAGGGATGGGAACAACACTACGGCGACCGTCATCCGGACGGTTCGTTGCTACGGCCATATATCGTTTTCTTCGGTGAAGGAGTGCCGTATTTCGATGAGGCATGCCGCATCGCGTCGGAGGCGGATATCATGGTTGTTGTAGGGACAAGCCTGAACGTCTATCCGGCAGCAAGTCTGATTCATTACGCGCCGAAAAACTGCCCTATTTATTTCGTAGATCCGGGTCAGCCGGAGTTCGGCATGTGGGCGGACCGAATCACTCATATCCGCAAGAAAGCCACCGAAGGTGTGCCGGAGTTGGTAGAGCAATTATTGAAGGAAAACAAGTAGTATTCACATGAATCCGTATATTCAATCCTTACGATTAAGGACTTTGCCACTCTCCGTTTCGGGAATCATTCTCGGAACGGGTATGGCATGGAAGATTTCCCCTGATTTGATACACGAATGGAGGGGAATTATTGTTTTTTGTCTGGCTATTCTGACAACTTTGAGTCTGCAGATCTTAAGCAACCTCAGTAATGAGTTGGGGGATGCCTTAAAAGGAACGGACCAAGAGCAACATGGACGCGAAGCGTACGGGTTACAGGCAGGGAAGATTACAGAGGGGCAAATGAAAGGTATGATTTGGCTGTTTTTTGGGTTCTGTGTAGTGTTCGGTATCTTATTGATATACAGTGCTTTCGGCACTCTTACCAGTTGGCAAAGTCTAGGATTCCTCTTACTTGGTGCCTTTGCGATAGTTGGTGCAGTCAAATATACCCTTGGAAAGCACAGTTACGGGTATATCGGGCTGGGTGATTTAGGGGTGTTTTTGTTCTTCGGATTGCTTAGTACAGTCGGCGGCTATTATTTGCAGGTGCAAAATTTGACGGCGGAGATTTTTTGGTGCGGTGCAGCGATCGGATTACCATGCGTGGGGGTATTGAATCTGAATAATATCCGCGATATGCAAAATGACCGTGCACACGGCAAACGCACTTTCGCAAGTCTATTAGGCGAACGAGGCGGACGGGTGTATCAGACGCTTTTGCTGGTTAGCTGTCTGGCTATTTTTTGCGTATATGGACACTGGTGGGTTTTGTGTATCATTCCGGTGTGGGGATGGCACCTTTGGTACGTATGGAGTCATGCAGAGAAATTAGACAAACAGATGCCTATTTTGATGTTTAGCACACTCATTGTGGCGATTTTAGCACTTTTTTGATAAAAAATACACATTAAATGTGTAAAAATTTCCACACCCCTTGCGTATGTGGAATTTTTGTTGTATCTTTGCGGCGCAAAATGTATAAGTAAATTATGAAAGGAATTATTTTAGCGGGAGGAAGTGCAACTCGTTTGTATCCCCTGAGTAAAGCAATCAGCAAACAAATCATGCCGGTTTATGACAAGCCGATGATTTATTACCCATTGAGTGCATTGATGTTAGCGGGAATCCGTGAGGTGTTGGTGATCAGCACTCCGCGGGATCTGCCGATGTTTGAGGAGTTACTGGGTGACGGTAGCCGGATAGGCATGAAGTTGAGCTATAAAGTTCAGTTAGTACCGAATGGTCTGGCGCAGGCTTTCGTACTGGGTCGTGAGTTTTTGAACGGCGAACCGGGATGCTTGATTTTGGGTGATAACATGTTCTACGGCCAGCATTTCGGTCACATGCTCAAGGACGCGGTAGAGAGTGTGAAGAACGGCGGCGCATGTATCTTCGGCTACGAAGTAGCGGATCCGCGGGCTTACGGCGTGGTAGAGTTTGAGGAAGAGCAGTCCCCCGATCTGCACGGAGGAAAAGAGACCGTGTTAAAGGTCAAGAGCCTTGAGGAAAAACCGGCAGAGCCGAAGAGCAATTATGCCGTTCCGGGTCTGTATTTCTACGACGCAACGGTTTGCGAGAAGGCGGCTAATCTAAAGCCCAGCGCACGTGGCGAGTATGAGATTACGGATCTGAATAAGATTTATCTGAACGAAGGCACGCTGAAGGTCAAACTGTTCAGCCGCGGTTTCGCATGGCTCGATACGGGCAACTGTGACAGCCTGCTGGAGGCCGGTAATTTTATTGCCACCATCCAAAACAGGCAGGGATTCTATGTCAGCTGCATCGAGGAGATTGCTTGGCGCAACGGCTGGATCAGTACAGAGCAGTTGGCGGCTTTGGGTAAAGAGATGAAGACCGCTTACGGCCGCTACCTGGAAAGAATTGCTGCAAAGGGATTTTAAAAATACAATACTATGAAACGCTTTATTGTTTCGCTATGCGTTCTAATGGGGGTATTGAGCCTCAGCGCGCATGAGCACTATGTCATTCAGCACTACTCCATTAAGGACGGGTTGAGTCAAAACACAGTAATGGCCATTCTGCAAGACAAGCAAGGCTTCATGTGGTTTGGTACATGGGACGGTTTGAATCGTTTTGACGGTTACACATTCAAGATCTACAAAGCGATGAATAACGGTAAGGCCGCTCATGTCAACAACCGCGTAGTAATGATCTATGAAGACGAGGCAGAGCGTATCTGGTGGAGCACGTACGACGGTCACTACTATCGCATAGACGAGAGCCGCAAGATCACGACGGAATGTCCGTACGACAGTCTGCCGGAAGCAATGGTGGCGCAGATGACCGAGAACGACAAGAAAACAAAGGTTGACTCACACGGCATCATCTGGCAAGCTGATGACACACAGGGTATCTTGCGTTACCGCTACGGTCAATGGAAGCGTTTTACGCCGCCTTTGGACAGCCGATATGCAGGTCGGTTGCGTGAACACTTCTTCCTTTTGGAAGATAACTTAGGTCGTACCTGGGTGAATCCGACCGGAGGTGGATGGAGCTACTACGACATGGAGAAAGATGAATTGGTCTATCCCATCGAGCACCTGACCAATATGATCCACACGGCGTATATCGACCGCGACGGACAGATGTGGATCTCCACATATGACGGCGGAGTGGATTGCGTGAATATGGACCCTACGCCTTACCAGCTGCACGACATGCGCCATTCGGAATCGGAAAATGGCGAAGTGCGTGCTTTTGCCCGTACTAAACAAGGCGAAGTATTGACTTTGGTAAAGTCCGAAACGGGTGTTTATTGCGCGTTAGAGAGTTCGCATGGAATGCTATACGGCACCAAGGGAAAAGGTCTGAAAAACATCACTACCGGAAAGACCATTCCTACCAGCCATCCGGATATATACGATTTGGAAGAAGGCCGCGATGGTACGCTTTATGTAGCCACTTATGGAGGAGGCGTAAACATCATCGAACCGGATGGGAAAGGTTGGAAAGAGCCGAGAGTAATAGGCCAGGGCATGAAGGTGCGCGATATAGAGATTGTGGACGAGACCCTCTGGTGCGGTACGACGACAGGTCTTTTGAAAATCAACCTGACCACCTTCGAGAGCACGGTCATTCCGAGTTATGATATCCGCGCCATCTACTATAGCCACGACAAGCTATGGTTAGGTTCGTTCGGCGGTGGTCTGCTGACTTTAGACCCCAAAGATCCAAAAGCAGAGATCAGCTCTGTAGAGACTTTCCATGATATCATCCTGAGCATGGCGGGTGACGGAAAGAACCTCTGGTTCACCTCCGAAAGCGACATCGCTCAGTTGGATTTAGAGAGCGGAAACTTATACTACTACGATGCGCTGGACGGCGAGCACAACACCTTCTTCACGGAGGCCGAGGCTTTGCGTACGCCAAGCGGCGTGATCTTGTTCGGTTACTCGAACGGCTACTGTTCCTTCGATCCTTCGCACATCCGTCATTCTGAATCCGTTCCGCCGCTTCGTATCACACGCATCACAGCGCAGGACGAGGAATGGGAAGGTGATACCATCACTCTTCCGCACGGCAGCAATGTGACCATCGAATATGCGGCGATGGATTATGTAGGTATAGATAAAATCTACTACTCCTACAAGATGGACGGCATCGACAAAAACTGGAACCATCCGACCGATTTGCGACGCGTTACCTATAGCAACCTGCAACATGGCAAGTACGTCTTCCACGTCCGTTCGACCAACCGTGAGGGCGGCGAGGTTAACAACGAACGCATTTTGGTCATCCGGGTGCAACGCCCGCTTTGGCTGACCTGGTGGGCAATCATGCTGTACGTCATCGGCATCCTGATTGTGATTAGTATCACGGCGTACACGGTGAGCACCTATAATATGCTGCGCCAGAAAGTGAAGATAGAGCAACAAGTGACAGATATCAAACTGCGGTTCTTTACGAATATCAGCCATGAGTTGCGAACCCCTCTGACGCTGATTGTTGCGCCGGTGGAGAATATTCTTCAGAACGAACGAATCAGTCAAAGCGTCCGCAACCAGCTGGAGATTGTCCAGAGCAACAGCCAGCGCATGTTACGTATGGTGAACCAACTATTGGAGTTCCGTAAGGTGCAGAACCAGAAGATGAAACTGAAAGTACAGCAGACCCTGCTGAGCGACTTGGTAGAGGACACGTGCTCTAATTTCCGTAAGGAGGCTGACGACAAACATATTCAGTTTGAGATTGAGAACCGTGCCGAAGACTCCACCGTTTGGGTGGATCGCGGACGAATGGACACTATCCTTTGGAACCTGCTGAGCAATGCGTTCAAGTTCACTCCCTCCGGTAAGAGTATTCGCGTGATTATTGCCGACAAACCGGGTTTTGTAACCCTCACCGTGCAAGACGAAGGTGTAGGTATTGCGCCGGATAAACGCAATGTATTGTTTGAACGTTTCTCTTCGAATAACGAGTTAAACAGCAATAACACCACAGGAACCGGTATCGGAATGAATCTGACCAAAGAGTTGGTGGATTTGCACCACGGATATATTGAGGTAGAGAGCGAAGTGGGCAAAGGTACCACCATCACCGTCCTCCTTCATACGGGCAAAGAGCATTTCGGGAACGAGGTCGAGTTCATCGCCGATGACAACACTACGATTGCTGCGGTAGAGCCGACTTTCGAGGACAAACTTGACCAGCTGCAACAAGAGCAGCAGGAACAACAACGCACAATCCTTGTGGTCGATGACAGCAAGGACATGCGTACCTTCCTTGCGAATATCCTGAGCAAAGATTACCACATAGTGACCGCAGCAGATGGCGAAGAGGCGGAACGAATCATCCGTACCAAACAGATCGATCTGGTGATAACCGATTTAATGATGCCGAAAGTGGACGGTCTGGAGTTAACGCGTTTTATCAAGCAGAACAAAGATTTTGACTACATCCCGGTTATCCTATTGACAGCAAAGACGGCTATCGAGAGCCGTTTACAGGCTTTGGGATACGGAGCGGATGACTACGTGACCAAGCCCTTTGAACCGGAGTATCTGCGCGCAAGGGTGCAAAATATCCTGACGATGCGCAGCCAACTCGAGCAGAGTTACCGCGAGCGTTTGATGCGTCTGGAGCCGCAGAAAGGCGACGAGCCTATACCCGGAGATGCCTTCCTGGCCAAGCTATTAGGCGTCATGGACAAACAGTTGGACAACAACACCCTGACGGTCGATGACCTGGTGGACGAAATGGGAATGGGAAGGACGGTCTTCTTCAATAAATTGAAGAGCCTGACCGGATTAAGTCCGGTAGAGTTCATCCGCGAGATGCGTATCAAACGGGCAGCGCAGCTTCTGGAAGAACGTCAGTATAACATCACCGAGGTGACTTACATGGTCGGAATGAACGACTCACGGTATTTCGCCAAGTGCTTCAAGAACACTTACGGTATCACGCCAAGCGAATATCGCCGTGCGGTACTGGAGAAAGAGGACAAATGATAAGCGGTAGGCAAATAAGCATCTTCGTTCTCGTCCTGGCTCTGCTCTGCGGTTGCGGCGGCAAAGGTCCTCAGCGACCGAGTCAGCGTAAGGGAGAAAAGCCCCAAGAGGATACGACCCAACTGGCGTTGATGGAGATGACGCTCCGTATGGCAGAAGCGGCAGATAAGGCCGTTGAACAAGCCGTTCAGGCACAAGAGGAGACGTTTGCACTCTACGAGGCACATGCATGGATACATATCTCCGACCCCGGTCAGACGGATGAACCGCCCCTGAAGCCCGGGAAGTCTTACCCCCTCCAAATGCGCGTTTATACGCTGGAAGGGAAACTGCTGACGGATAACAAAGGCACCTACGCCATCGGCAAGAACGAACTACCGTACGCGGTGGATCGGAATCTACGGGAGATGCACCCCGGCGCGAAAATGCGCATGTACGTACCATGGTACACCGCCTATGGTCAAAGCGGAACGGAGCATGTGCCTCCATTTGAGAATGTAATCATAGATTTAGAGATACAAGAATGAAAAAAACAATCCTAATGTTGCTTCTCGGAGTGGGTCTCATCTCCTCCGGATGCACATCCAACACGTATTCCAAACTGCGCGACCAGGAGGACAAACTGATTGCCAATTATATCAGCCGCAACGGCCTTCAGATTATAGAGGAAGAGCCGGCGGAGAATCATAAATGGGGGCCTAAAGAGTACTACAAAGTCAGCAGGTACGATAATCTTTATTTTCACCTCATCGAACGTGGCGACACGGCTTATGAAGTGGTTTCGAATGACCTGATCGTAACGCGATACAAGCAGTTTGAGTTGAAGGAAAATGCCGATACGATGAGTTATTGGACGACGCTGGATCAAGCTTACCCGCGGGAGTTCCATTTCAACAACACTGTTGATTGCGAGTGCATCGGATGGCATGTAGCGGTCAAACTGATGAAATATTCTGATGCACAATGCGAAATTATTGTGCCCAGCAAATTAGGTTTCACGGAAGACCAGACCTCCGTGACGCCGTATGTCTATATCCTAAAAATTAAAATAAAGCAATAATATGAGTTTAGTAAAGAGTATTTCCGGTATCCGCGGCACAATCGGCGGTCGTGTAGGTGAGGGTTTGAACCCCGTGGATATCGTACGTTTTACCGCTGCGTACGCGACGCAACGCCGTGCTGCCATGCCCGGTAATAACAAGATTGTGGTGGGTCGAGATGCCCGTATCAGCGGACAGATGGTCGATCAGATTGTGTGCGGAACCCTCATGGGGATGGGTTACGATGTGGTCAATATAGGCCTCGCTTCAACGCCGACGACCGAGTTAGCCGTCACCGGCGAGCAGGCCGCAGGAGGCATCATCCTCACCGCGAGCCATAACCCCAAGCAATGGAACGCTCTTAAGCTCCTCAACGAGAAAGGCGAGTTCCTCAATGATGCCGAAGGCAAAGGAGTACTGGCGATCGCCGAAGCAGAGGATTTTACCTTTGCCGACGTGGACCAATTAGGTCACATGACGACCAAAGACTACCTGCCTTACCACATAGAGCAGGTTTTGAAACTCAAACTCGTGGACGTAGAGGCAATCAAAAAGCGCCATTTCACAGTCGCTATCGACTGCGTCAACTCCGTCGGCGGATTAGCCATTCCCGCTATTCTGAAAGCTGTCGGCGTAGAGAACATCATCGAACTGAACTGCACGCCAAATGGTCATTTCCCGCATAACCCGGAACCCCTGCCGCAACACCTGACTCAGATCAGCGACCTGCTCAAGTCCGGTAAGGCGGATGTGGGTTTTGTAGTCGATCCCGACGTCGATCGTCTGGCAATCATCTGCGAGAACGGAGAGATGTTCGGCGAGGAATATACGCTCGTCAGTGTAGCGGATTATATCCTTCGCCACACACCGGGCAACACGGTCAGCAATATGTCCTCTACGCGCGCGTTGAGCGATGTGACCAAAGCGCATGGCGGTGAATACAGTGCCAGCGCAGTGGGTGAAGTGAACGTGGTAGCGGAGATGAAACGTGTGAACGCCGTTATTGGCGGCGAAGGCAACGGCGGTGTCATTTACCCCGAATGCCACTACGGCCGCGACGCGCTGGTCGGCATCGCACTCTTCCTGAGCCATTTGGCAAAATTAGACATGAAGGTCAGCGAACTGCGCCGTACCCTGCCCGACTACTGCATCTCCAAGAACCGCATCGACCTCACGCCGGACACCGACGTGGATGCTATCCTGGCACGCGTCAAAGAACTCTACAAGAACGAACGCGTCAACGACCGCGATGGCGTGAAGATCGATTTCGCCGACGGATGGGTCCATCTGCGCAAGTCCAATACCGAACCCATCATCCGCGTTTATTCCGAAGCGGCGACGATGGAGCAGGCCAACGCCCTCGCACAGAGCGTTATACGGGTCATCCGTTAGTGATTCGTTGGTTATACGTTGGTTATTTCTTGGTTATACGTTAGTAGTTTATAGTGGCTCATTACTACATTATAGCGGGCGAAGCTTCCGGCGACATGCACGCCGCAGCCCTAATCCGGCAGATTCGTGCTCGTGACCTCAAGGCGCAGATAAGCGGCTTGGGGGGCGACAAGATGGCTGCAGAGGGCTGCACCTTGCATCGCCATATACGCCACATGGCGTTTATGGGCTTTGCCGCTGTGATGAAGCACTGGCGGGATGTGAAGGAGAATTTCCGCATTGCCCGCGAGACCCTGCTGCAAGACCAACCGGACGCGCTGATTCTCATCGACTACCCTTCCTTCAACCTGCAGATGGCGGCTTTCTGCCGGCAAAATCTGCCCCAAACGAAAATCTACTATTATATCCCGCCGAAAGTGTGGGCGTGGAAACGCAGACGCATCCATAAGATCGCACGCCTTTGCGACGAGGTATTGGGTATCTTTCCCTTTGAGCCGGCTTTCTACGCGAAATACGGCTACAAATGCACGTATGTCGGCAATCCGACGGCGGAGGAGATCAACGGTATAAAGGCGAAAGGCGAAAAGTTGGATGCAAAAGGAAAGACGATTGCCATCCTGCCGGGGTCGCGACCATCAGAGATTAGTCATTGCCTGCCGCGGATGATAGAGGCGGCACGGCGGTTTACGGACTACTCGATAGTGGTCTGCGCAGCGCCGGGTATCGAGGACAACTTCTATCAGCCATACATGGCAGATGGCGAGAGGCTGACACACGACACGTACGGCACACTCCAAACCGCCAAGGCAGCAGTGGTCAACTCCGGTACGGCGACCTTGGAGACAGCGCTGATCGGATGTCCGCAGGTAGCGGTTTACCATCTGGCATGCTCGCGCCTCATCGGGCTGATCCGCTGGGCGCAACCATTCGTATTCTCTATTCGCCATTTCACCTTGGTGAATATCATCGCGGAGCGGGAGGTGATCAAAGAATGCGTGGCGAACGACTTCACCGTAGAGAACGTGTCCGCGGAGTTAGAGAGGCTGCTGAACGACCGGACTTATACAAAAAATATGCTCGCGGAGTACGAGCATATTCGTTCTGTCTTAGGCGTTGAACCTGCCGCCGGGAAAGCCGCAGCAATCATCACATCGACACTAACAGCGCAGCCAAAATGTAAGGCATAGCGCCGGCTAAGATGCCTTTCGACAGCCGCCAGGTGTCGGTAGTATAGAAGACAAAGATCAACGCCAAATCCGGAAAGACACTTACCAGCAACAATTTGCTTAACACGCCTCCGGCGTGAAACTGCAGGGTCTGCAGCGGGTACCAGAGGTTCATCACCTCTATATAGGTGAGTCCGAACGCTGCCGGCAAAAGCAAGCCGACCAATATCCCGATCCAATATCGATCAAAGCGATCCATAATCTGTCCAGTCTAATGAGAGCGGCGTGATAGCAAGCAGCTGATGCTCCATCGCCCAGATATCCGTGTCGGTCGCCGAAGGCTCATCGTTGATGAAGGCACCGGCGAGTTTCCATCCTTTCAGTACTCCTTCGGGCAGAGGTTCGTCCTCAATAGGCGCTAACTCATTTGCCCAATGTCCCACACATTGCCTCGTCCATCGCATTCCTTCTATCTCGCCCACGGGCGCGTTAATATTATAGCACGTGCGCGGGGAGATACCTTCTTCGTAGAGGTGCTTCGTCACGTCGCAAAGGAAAGGCTGCAACCAGTGTAGATCCACGTCCATCTCATGGCTGTTGATTGACCATCCGATAGCGGGAATCCCTTTCTCTGCCGCCACGAGACATGCTCCTATTGTGCCGGAGTACATGGCATTAATGGCTGCGTTAGAGCCGTGGTTGATACCCGAGACGACGAGGTCTATCGGGGTATCCGGGAAGAGGTACTCACGGGCGATCTTCACGCAATCCGCCGGTGTACCACTCGTCACATAGACCTCGGCACCGTTGAGATCGTGCTCCTCTATCTTCCTTAGATAGATGGGCTTGGCAGCCGTGATCGAAGCGGCGTAACCGCTTCTTGGACCATCGGGGCAGACTACCGTCACGCGACCTAATCGGGTCATCTCTTTCGCCAGCAGACGGATACCTGCCGTCCCCCACCCATCGTCATTGACTACAACTATATTCATCATTCCGGGAACATTACGACTTCGAATACATTGCCTGCGGAGACTAACTTGCGGAGGGTCTCTTGTATGGTCTCTGCGGTAATCGCCTCCACTGCTGCCTTGTAGTCGCGGATATTATTGTGGCCGTACATGTAATACATGTAAAGCGATTGACGCCAGTAGGTGTTCTTCTCCAGATCCTCCTGGAAATCCTTCAGCATGGACTCTTTCTCTTTCTGCAGGTCGGTAGCCAGCGGACCATTAGCGATGATGGTCTGTACCTCTTCATGGATGATCTCCATGAGTCGTTCCTGCTTCTTGGGATCGGTGTCAAACTGCATGAGCAGACCTGCACGCGGGCTCGGCAGACCCATTACATAACCATACGTGCCGACGCCGTACGAACCTCCTTCGCGCTCACGGATCGACTCCAAGTAGCGGGTAGAGAGGATGCGTCCGATCATCTCCATATTCAGGTCATTCGCCATCGTAAAGGGGATGTCGTACGAGGTGTACTGGATGCGGTTGGAAGCCGTCGTGGTCTCCATAGCGCGGCTGAAGTAGTTCTTCTGCTGACCCATCGTTACGGTGATATGATGGTCAATCACTTCTTCGTGATTGCATTTCTTGGTCTTCATTCCGCCGAGCCAGAGACAGATCAACTCCTGCACTTTCGGGTCCTTGGGGTTGATGTTTCCAACAAAGACAAAAGTGAAGTCCGCCGGGTTCGCAAAGCGTGCTTTGTAAACCTCTAACGCCTTATCCAGGCTCACACGGTCGAGCATCTCGTTATTAAAGAGAATCGTACGCGGCGAATGGTTCGTGGACATCATCTGTACGGAATCGGAGAACGCGATCTTCGGGTTCTTGTCGCGGTTAGCGAGCTGGTTACGCATGATTCCCATGAAGGTCTCATACGCTTTCTCGTCACGACGCGGCGCCGTGAAGTAGAGATACGTCAGCTGCAACATCGTCTCGAGATCCTTGATAGATGAAGAACCGTGCATCCGCTCCACGTTCTCGGAGATCTCTGCGGAAACAGAGACGGTCTTGCCCGTCAGGGCTTTCTCCAACTGGGTTGCCGAGAAACGACCGATACCGCTCATCTCAATCAGCGAAGTAGCCACTTCTGCGGACGGCAGATCTTCGGTCTTGACCTGCGAAAGACCACCTTTCGAGAAGGCCTGCATGAGGATCTCGTCAGCTTTGAAGTCTGTCGGATGGAAGACCACTTTGATGCCGTTGGAGAGAATCCACTCCGTAGCCTCTATCTCTTCGTTCTCACGGAAAGACTTGATCTTGCCCTTATGCGGTGCTTTCTTCACGAGTTCGGTGTCGATCACCTCCTCTACGGGAGCCTCGATAGCCAAGTCGGATTGTCCCGCGATAGCGGCTAAAATGGTCTCCTCGGACGGAATATTGACACCCTCTTTCTCCGGACCGGAGATAGCGATGGTCGGGTTCGCGTGGATAAGCGCTTTCGCTACGTTGTTGACGGTCTCCAGCGACACAAGCGGCAGAACCGCCTGCACAAAATCGTACTCCCATTGAGCACCCGGCATGGACTCGCCGTCTTCGAAATTACGGATACACTCCCGCGCCAAGGTGATGTTACGACGGGTGTTTCGCTCGTTGTAGTATTTCTCCATAGAGTTCATCTTCTCGCTCTTGACGCGCTCCAACTCTGCGTTGGTAAAGCCGTAACGGTGCATCTTCTCGAGTTGGAAGAGTAGGTCGTTGAAGGCCTCGGTCTCGCGTCCCTCTTTGGGAATCACGATGCCGTAGAACGCATCCATCTTCTTCGCAGCCTCGCCATACTGACATCCGGCGCCGGTGAAGGACGCTTTGGGGTCTTGGGCGAGCTCGGAGAAGCGGTTATTGAGCATGTCGCAAGCTAACTCACGAACGAGGTTGAGCATGTATTCCTGCGCCGTTCCTTGCATGGCTTCGGGCAGCTGGTCGAACTTATACTCCATCGTCACGCGGCTACCTTCGGCTTCTTTGTCCGTCACGATAGCCACCAGCGGTTTGTCGTTGTGGTTGACCGTATAGATAGGCCGCTCGCCATAGTTGGCACGACGGGGGACATCTGCCCAGAGGGCTTTGATCTTCGCCTCTATCGAATCAACATTGATGTCTCCCACTACGATAATCGCCTGATTGTCCGGACCGTACCATTTATGGTAGTAGTCGCGCAACGCCTGATATGCGAAATTATTGATGACCGCGGTGTCGCCGATGACGTCGCGCTTGGCATATTGGGTACCTGGGTACATCTTCGCGTTCATCTCTTTCCATATACGACGGCGCGCCGTGCGACCTGTACGCCACTCCTCGAGGATGACGCCGCGCTCCGCATCGATCTCTTCGTCCAGAAGGAGCAGACCGCAGCTCCAGTCGTGCATCACTAACAACGCCGAGTCCACGATACCTGCGCGGTACGTCGGTACATCCGAGAGGCGATAAACGGTCTCGTCGATGGAGGTATAGGCGTTGATGTTGCCGCCGAAGTTCACACCCACGGATTCGAAATAATTGATGATGCCCTTGCCCGGGAAGTGTTGGGTGCCGTTGAAGGCCATGTGCTCCAGGAAGTGCGCCAGACCGTTCTGGTGATCCTCTTCCAGGATAGCACCCACAGCCTGTGCGATATGAAACTCTGCGCGCTGTTTGGGTTGTTCGTTATGACGGATATAATAGGTCAATCCGTTGTCCAACTTGCCGTAACGAACCTCGGGGTCCATCGGCAGTTTCTCCGGCGCTTCCTGCGCCGGGAGAGTCATCGCTGCAATAATGAGCGAGAGAGTAAAAACGAGTTTTTTCATTTATGCTTCGTTTTGAGGATTTGCGTTTTCTTCTGTTTTCTTCTTACGCGGTGCACGGCGTTTGGGCTTGGCGGCTTTCTCTGCTTCCGCGATAGCGGCATTGACCTCCAAGAGTTCGTCTCCGCGGCTCTTCCATGGTCTCGGACCGAGGATGCGCTCCACATCTTCGGAGGTGATCACCTCACGGTCGATGAGCAGTTGAGCTATCTGGTGATGCCCTTCCGCATGATCGGTCAAGATCTGCTTGGCGCGCGCCATCTGGTCGGCGATGATACGCTGGGTCTCGGCATCAATCGTCGTGGCTGTCTGCTCGGAATAAGGCTTCGTGAAACCGTAGTCGTAACGGCCGGTGGAGTCGTAGAAAGAGACATCTTTGAGTTTCTCACTCATACCGTAGTAAGCCACCATGGCGTACGCCTGTTTGGTAGCGCGCTCCAGGTCATTGAGGGCACCGGTAGAGGTCTGCTCGAGGAAGAGCTGCTCTGCGGCACGACCACCCAGTAACGAACAGAGCTCGTCGAGAATGTGCTCCTCGTTGGTTAACTGCCGCTCTTCGGGCAAGTACCATGCAGCACCTAAAGCCATTCCTCGCGGCACGATGGTCACTTTGACCAACGGATTTGCCCATCGCAGCATCCAACTGATGGTCGCGTGGCCTGCCTCATGATAAGCGATGGATTTCTTCTCCTCTTCGGTCATGATCTTGTTCTTGCGTTCCAGACCACCCACGATACGATCGACGGCATCCATGAAGTCCTGCTTGCCGATTTTCTTGCGTCCGCCGCGGGCAGCAATCAACGCCGCCTCGTTGCAGACGTTCGCGATATCCGCTCCGGAGAAGCCCGGCGTCTGTTTGCTTAAGAAGTCGATATCTACCGTCTCATCGAGTTTGAGCGGACGGAGGTGTACCTGGAAGATCTCCTTACGCTCTTGAAGGTCCGGCAGCTCCACATGTATCTGCCGATCGAAACGTCCGGCACGAAGGAGCGCAGCGTCAAGGACATCCGCACGGTTCGTAGCGGCAAGGATGATCACACCGCTGTTTGTTCCAAAACCATCCATCTCCGTCAGGAGCTGGTTCAACGTACTCTCGCGCTCGTCGTTGCCTCCGGTCATGACACCTTTTCCACGGGCACGACCGATAGCGTCTATCTCATCGATGAAGATGATAGCCGGGGCTTTCTCTTTGGCTTGACGGAAGAGGTCACGCACACGACTGGCACCGACGCCGACGAACATCTCCACGAAGTCCGAACCGCTCATCGAGAAGAACGGCACTCCGGCTTCGCCGGCTACGGCTTTGGCAAGCAAGGTCTTACCCGTTCCCGGAGGGCCTACAAGGAGTGCTCCCTTGGGGATCTTCGCACCGATCTCCGTGTATTTTTTGGGGTTCTTGAGGAACTCCACGATCTCCTGCACCTCTTGTTTGGCGCCATAGAGACCTGCCACGTCTTCGAAAGTCACTTTGTCTTTTTTCTCCTTGTCAAAGAGCTGCGCTTGCGCTTTACCCACGCCAAAGATACCTCCGCCCAGACCGCTTCCCATGCCTCGTCCGAGATAAACGAAGAAGAGGATCATCAGCGCGAAAGGAAGGATATTAACGAGTATCAGATACCAGTAGTCATGGCTCTTGACATACGTCACGTCGATAACCGCCTTGCCATCAGCCTTGCGGCTGGCGTTCACGGAATCCATATATTTGGAAAACTCCTCCACGGAAGGTATCTGCGAACGCAGTTGGCCTTTCGCCTTCTCGCCATCGCCTTGCGTACCGAAGACCATGGTATAATGCTGCGGACGTACAGTGGCTTTGGCTTGCATGTCGTCGGAGACCTCAATCTTCTCAATCGTACCGGCCTCGATGTATGCGGTCAGTTTGGTATAACTCAACTCCTTGCTCGCTCCATTGCCTTCTTTGTCTCCGAAAAGATAGAATCCCAAGATGGCAAAAGCAGCGGTATAAAGTAATATGCCGAACCATCTTCTCGGTCCGGAGGGTTGCCCGTTCGGATTATTCGGGCGGGGTTGTTGTCTTGTATTTTTCTTATCTGCCATGGTTTATTCCTCCGGTAATTCCGTTACTTTTCCATCTGCCCAGAGGTGCTCAATATCGTAAAAAGCGCGAGGTTCACGCTGCATCACATGCACAAAAATAGTGCCATAATCCATAGCTATCCACTCGGCATTCTCCTGTCCGGCTACGGAGAGAGGATGGACGTGGGTGGTCGTACGCACGAAATCATCTATCTCATCCGCGATAGCGGCTACCTGTGTGTTACTCTGTCCCTCGCAGATGACCATCATCTCGACGGGCGCCTCTTTGATCTTGCGTAAGTCAATGGTTACGATTCGTTGTCCTTTGCGGTTGCGGATACCTTCGATGATGGTATCCATCAGTTTTTTGGTGCTTATCTCTTTCATATATTCATTTGGGTATATTCAAACCTTTGCGGGTGCAAAGGTACGACTTTTTTTTGACATATGCAAATTTTTCTTGCAAAATGTCTTTTGCTCTTGCATATGTGCAATTTTTGTTGTACCTTTGTGCGCAAATACGAACGAATAGTATGGAGTACGAGATTATTTCCGAGCGGCAGGAGAAAGTGCTGCGGTATCTGGAGGACCATCACATCCCCTTCACGACCTATAACCACCCCGAAGGCAAGACCATCGAGGAGGCGAAGCGTTGGTGGCATGACGACGGGTCGGTGCATTGCAAGAATATCTTCATGCGCAATCACAAGGGCGACCAGCACTACCTCATCTGTTTCCCTTGCGACGAAGACTTGGCGATTCATGACATAGAGCATTGGCTGAAGGAGATTCTCGTCTCCCAGGGCAAGAAAGCCCCCGGCAAACTGTCGTTTGCTTCGCCCGAACGGATGATGCGTTATTTGGGTCTGGAACCGGGTTCTGTCAGCCCTTTCGGGCTTATTAACGACGCAGACCACCACGTCATTCTCTTTCTCGACAGCCGTTTGAAAGACGCTCCTTCACTCTCTTTCCATCCTAACGATTGCCGCGGCACGGTCGTCATCTCCCAAGACGCTTTTCAGCAATACCTCTCCTCCGTCGGCAACACCGTAGAGTGGCTAAATGTGTAAATGCGCTCTTGGGGCTTCCTAACCTCTGCGCAAGGTGTGCTAATTTAAACGAGGTTAAAAGGTATATGATTGTGAAGATAAAATTAGCGGGTAACCATCATCGGCTACCCGCTATTCACTGAGTCTCTCATTTACACCAAAAAACTGTGTTGACAATTATCCTTGTATTGAAGAAATTTCCTTGCTATTTTCTGCTGCTCCATATATTTTGTATGAGAGAACAGAAACAACACATATTACACTACATAAGAAAAAAGCAATCATCCTCAGATAGCACAATAACATTTGCAGTGGATCAGGAAAGCTTGTCGAAAAATCCATTTTGGACAAATAATATTCAATTACAGAAACTGAATATTCACTACCTAAACCATAAAATAGAGCTACTAATGCAATAGCCCCTGAAATGATGGCCTTTACCATCTCATAAATCATTGCAGACCTGTTTTTTGTTTTCATTGTTTTTAGATATTATTTATGCCTACTCTTCATCGGATTTTCGGCTTACTCCGTTTATAATTAATTGTATGTGTATACAACAAAAAACGCGAATAACTATTTGTTATCCGTTTCTCGAGGCTGTAGGAAATGCCTAATGGATCAGATATGCAAACAGAAACTCGCGCCGTGTATATTTCCGCCAACACACTATTAGATTATTCCAATAGTGCGGGCGAGTCTTACACTCGTGAGCATCTACTTGCTTGTTTTCTGAATCCATTCTCTCAACTTCCTACATTTCGAGAAATCAGATCACAAGCGTGTAAACGCTTCTTATTTTAATATGTTTTGCGCGACGCTTCGCGCTCTTTATTTCTATCTTTTCACCGCTTTTTACGCTGTCGGTGCCAGCGCGCCATCTTAACGTCTCAGAGAAGGACGATGTTACTTTTCTATTTCTTCTTGCAAATAACTATACACATAGCCGGATGATTGGAAATACAGGCCTGTTTGGGGGTCGCTGAGTTTTTCAAACAATCGCGAGTTATAGACCGTATCAAAGGCTTCTTGCATCGACAAACCACGCTCATCCATAAGGCGAGCGATGAGGTCTTTTACAATCTCCTCTTTCATATTTTGAAATTCAGCTTGCGATACGTTCATTGTTTAATCAATTGGTCAATCGCCTTTTGCGTACAAAAAGCGTATTGGAAAGTGATACCCTTGGGATATTGGATACGTTGAAGGAACTCCTCAAAAGTGATATAGTTTTGCTTGTAACGAGTAATCTGTGCGCCGATAGTATCATTTGCAATCGGTCCATAGACGATATCGAAATCATGCAGCGTGCGCCCTTGTGGTTCAGTACGATGGTTATACACAAAATGCGCCCATTCTTCCGTGTAAGACTCAAAGCGTTTGTAACGTAACTCTTGCAAAAACTTTTCGTCAAAGGAATAGACGTTCACCACTGGTGGTAGTTCTGCAAATTCCGCTTTGAACTGCGCCATTTCCAAGGCTTGGTTGTAGTCCTCCGAGAGATAGAAAGCCCGCCCGAAATCCTTGTTGGGTTTGGATTTCATGAGATCTATACGATCTATATTTACCGTTGTGCCATGATAGAGAATCATAGATTGCCTCCTTTCCGTTGACAATACTCGCGGAGCGTTTGTAGGTTCTCCTCCACAGAGAGCGTGTGCATGATATTATAGTGTTTCTCGCACAAAGCCAACGCTCCATACTGCTGCAGATAGCGGTATGATTGCACCTCGGACAGCTTGTTCAAACGGGCGAATTCCGCCACCAGCAGAACAAGATATTCTATTCTATCTATGACCGATTTTGCCATGTCGTTTTACTCACTTTGCAACTTTTGCGCTGCAAAGATACTACAAATTTTGCAAATACGCAAGTAAATTTACTACTTTTATATATTTTTCATTGTTTTTTGATGCGGGAAATTTGGAAATGTCAGGAAAAAACAGTATATTTGCAGCAGATTTTGGAGAGGTATTCTCTTGAGGCTCGTTCTTTCGTTTTCCTCTCGTTTTCGTCATATGAATATCGCGGTAATAACGCGGTAATCACCCGATTATCACGCGCTAATCACGCGCTTTTAGTACAATTTTAGTAGTACGCAGGTACTATTTTTTTTGTACGTATATTTGCGAAAAAAGGAAGAATTTTTGGTAAAAATGTAGAAATATTTGTGTATATCGATTTTTTGTTGTACCTTTGCAGCCGAAATGTGCACGTACGTGTACGCTTGTGCCGTATGCGCAAGTAATAATGTATAACAAAACGTTTTAATTTTATGAATTATTCGGAGTACGGCGCTTACGTTAAGGCTCGATACGAGTCGCGGAGACCGCTCCTATGAATCTCGCCTTGCGCTACGCTTCCCCCACTGCGTGCTCCGCACACATCGGGGACCCCAATAAATGTTTAACTAAAAATATATTTTATGATTGATCGAGAGTATCGTAATCCAATCTAGTTTAAAGAAATGAGTAAAAATCCGTTTATCATTGAGGTGAACCACGTTTTCAAGCAGTTTGAGGACGGGAAGTTCGCGCTGAATGACGTTAGTCTGCAGGTAAAAAAAGGTGAGTTCGTGACCATCCTTGGCCCTTCGGGTTGCGGAAAAACGACATTACTGCGTTGCATCGCAGGATTTCAGGTAGCCAGCAGTGGTGACATCTTGTTGAAAGGTGAGGACGTGACGAAGACGCCGCCTTACAAGAGGCCGGTGAACACGGTGTTTCAGAAGTACGCCCTGTTTCCGCACCTGAATGTGTTTAACAACGTAGCGTTCGGTCTGAAGCTGAAGAAAGAGGACCCCGAGACGATCAAGAAGAAAGTGCGCAAGGCGCTGAAGATGGCGAACATGACGGGCTACGAGGAGCGCAAGGTAGATACCCTCTCCGGCGGTCAGCAACAGCGCGTAGCGATAGCCCGCGCGATTGTCAACGAGCCGGAAGTGCTGCTGCTTGACGAACCGCTGAGCGCTTTGGATCTGAAGATGCGGCACGACATGCAGATTGAGCTCAAGGAGCTGCACGAGAAACTCGGTATCACGTTTATCTACGTGACGCACGACCAGGAAGAAGCGCTGACGCTGAGCGACCGCGTGGTGGTGATGAACGAAGGAAAGATTCAACAGATCGGTACTCCGACAGATATTTATAACGAGCCGCAGAACTGCTTCGTCGCGGATTTTATCGGCGAGAGCAACATCCTCAGCGGCACCATGATCAAGGACAAGAAAGTAGAGTTCTGCGGCCAGGTGTTCGATTGTATCGACACGGGTTTCGGCGAGAACAACCCCGTGGATGTCGTCATCCGGCCGGAGGATATCTATGTGTGGCGCAAGGAGGATGAGAAACGCGGAAAAATAATCGGACAGGAAGAGGATGACTACGAAGACCGCGTGCCGAAGGGGAAATTCACGAAATGGTACGGCGAGGTGCAGAGCTGCATCTTCAAGGGCGTGCACTATGAGATGCGCGTGCTGACGGCGGATAACTATGAGTTCCTCATTCAGGACTACCATGAGTACCTGCCGGGCACCGAAGTGGGCATGCTCGTGCGGCCGGAAGATATCCAGATCATGAAGAAAGAGCACTATATCTACAACTATTTCGAAGGCGAAGTGCTCAAGAACGGCAAGGTGCGTTTCATCGGCGCCGAGTGGGAAGTGCAGCCCAAACAAATCGAAGGTCTGGAGCCCGGCGAGAAAGTGCAAGTCAAAGTGCCGTTCCGCTCCATCGACCTGCAGGACTACGAGGAAGAAGGCAAGCTCTCCGGCGAAGTACATTTCATTCTCTATAAGGGCAACCACTACCAGCTGACCATCCGTACGGACGAGGGATACGACCTGTACGTCAACACGAACGACGTGTGGGACGACGGCGACCGCGTAGGTGTGGTTATTCCTCCATCAGCTATCAGCATTCAGAAATCAGAAATCAGCCATGAGTAAGGTGATTCAGATATTTTCGAGTCGGAGAACGTGGGCATGGCCGTATATACTGTTCATGCTGCTGTTCGTGGTGCTGCCGCTGATTCTCGTGGGCGTCTATGCGTTCACGGATATTGACGGACATTTCACGCTGCATAATTTCGCGAAGTTCTTCAGCCATAGCGAAGCCATCCAGACCTTCCTGTACTCGGTGATGATTGCGGTCTTCAATACCGCGATCTGCCTGCTGATCGGTTATCCGGCGGCATATATCATGGCGCAGGAGGACTTCAAGACGCCGAAAGTGATGGCGATGCTGTTTATCCTGCCGATGTGGATCAACTTCCTGCTGCGAACGGTCGCAACGGTGGAGCTGTTTAACATGCTCGGTCTGCCGTTGGGCGAAGGGGCACTGCTTTTCGGCCTTTGCTACGACTACCTGCCGTTCATGATCTACCCGATCTACAACACGCTGCAGAAGATGGATAACTCGCTTGTGGAGGCGGCTCAGGACTTGGGCGCCAGCCGGTGGCAGAGTTTCTGGAAAGTGATTGTGCCGCTGTCGATGCCGGGTGTGTATAGCGGCGTAGTGATGGTCTTCATGCCGACGGTCTCGACCTTCGCGATTGCCGAGCTGCTGACGCATAATAATATCAAGTTGTTCGGTAGCCTCATTCAGGATTATATCACTACGACCGACCTGCTGAACTACGGTGCGGTACTGTCGCTCGTGCTGCTGATCATCATCGCCCTGACGTCGTTCTTCGGCGACAATAACGATGACGGAGAGAAAGGAGGGATGATATGATGGAAAGTCAAAAGTCGAAAGTCGAAAGTCGAAAGACATCGGTATTTCGGTATATCGGTATATCGATTGCGATGCTATGTAGCGTGATCGCCTTTGCGCAATCGAACCTGACGTACGAGCTGAAAGTCGGCGCAACAGGAGATGTACAAGTGCTGAAAGCTTTCCCGGAGAGTTATGCCGGGGAGAAGGTAAATATCAGGGTGGAGACCGCTTCGCTCAAAGTAGAAAGTCAAAAGACCGCTGCGCTCAAAGACTTGGATTTCGTCTTTGTGAACGAGGGTCCGGTAGAAGGGTTCGACAGCATCTATAGTTATACGGACGAAGCGGACGTACGATGGGTCGTTTGGAAGAACGGCAAGGAGATCAAGAACCGCGCGCAGCGGGTATTGGTTGGCAACGCGTATAACACCTTCGAGGCGTACCTGCATGAGCAGTTGGACAAGAAAAAGAACCGCGGATGGATCTGGTGGGTCTTTGCGGGGCTGCTGCTGGTAGGCACCGCCATTTATGGCGGCTACATCTTCTATAGCCGCCGCAAAGAGCGCTACTTGACTCCCGTGGAGCAAGAGACGCTTCGCCGCCAGCGGATGGGTCTGCGGCGTCATTACGGTTCGCAGCTCTATCTATGGCTGCTGCTGATGGTGCTGTACGCGCCGATTGCGCTGATCGCTGTATTCTCATTCACGAAGAGCAAGGTCTTGGGTAACTGGACGGGCTTCTCGATGGAGCTGTACGCGAACCTCTTTACAGGCCAGGCCGACGCGGGTCTGAACAGCGCCATCTGGTACACCGTAGTGATTGCACTTGTGGCGGCTACGTGTGCTACAATACTCGGTACGCTCGCGGCAATCGGTATCTATAACATGCGCGCCAGAAGCCGCAAGGTGGTGAGTCTGCTGAACTCCGTGCCGATGATCAACCCGGATATCATTACCGGTATTTCGCTCTTCCTGCTGTTTGTCGCATTGGGCATGAGTCAGGGCTTAGGAACCGTGTGCATCGCCCATGTAGTGTTCTGTACGCCGTACGTGGTACTGAGCGTGCTGCCGCGGTTGAGCCGCATGAACCCCAACACCTACGAGGCAGCTTTGGACTTAGGCGCTACGCCGGGACAAGCGCTGCGAATGGTCATGTTGCCGGAGTTATGGCCTGGCATGTTGAGCGGATTCATCCTGGCGCTGACGCTCTCCGTCGATGACTTCGGCGTGACGTTCTTCACCAAAGGTTCAGGCGGCTTGGAGACGCTCAGTACGTTCATCTACTCCGACGCCCGCAAAGGCGGTCTGACGCCGGAGTTGCGACCGCTTTTCACCATCATCCTGTTAGTAATGCTAACCGTTTTAATTTATATCAATATACGTAATTCTAAACAAGAAGAGAAATGAAAAAATCATTCTTTGGTACTTTGTACCTTGTGGCTTTGTCCCTTATCATGGTTTCCTGCGGCGGTTCGGACCGCGCACATCAACTCAAAGTGCTGAACTGGGCGGACTACATCGACGAGAACGTCAAGACGAACTTCGAGACCTGGTACTACGAGCAGACAGGTGAGAAAGTGGAGCTGGTTTATGAGACCTTCGACATCAACGAGACCGCGCTGACGAAGATCGAAGTCGGTCACGAGGACTACGATGTGTTCTGCCCGTCAGAGTATATCATCGAGCGAATGTTGAAGAAAGGTCTGGTACAGCCGATCCGGAAAGAGCTGATCGCTGACAGCATCTGGTATTTCGACAATATCTCCCCGTTCGTGACGGAGAAATTCCAGCAGATGGCTCCGAGTGCGGACATCAAAGTGAGCGACTACACGGCCGGTTACATGTGGGGCACAACGGGCTTCATCTACAACCCGCAGTTTGTGAACCGCGAGGACCTGAAGAGCTGGGCAGCGGTACTGGATCCGAAATTCGAGAACAAGATCCTCATGAAGGACGCTTTCCGCGACGTATATTCGGTATTGGTACTGTACGCTTTTGCAGATCAGATCGAGGCAGGCGAAGTGACGCGTGACGAACTCGTTCGCGACATCACCCCGGAGCGCGTAGCTGCGGTCAAAGACATTCTGCTGAAGGCGAAGAAACAGATCTGCGGATGGGAGGTTGACTTCGGTAAGGAGGAGATGACCAAAGGCAAAGCGTGGATGAACCTCAGCTGGTCCGGCGATGCGCAGTTCGCTATCGAAGAGGCAGCCGAGATGGGCGTCATGCTCGATTATATCGTACCGCAAGAGGGGTCGAACGTGTGGTTCGACGGATGGGTAATCCCGAAATACGCAAAGAACGTGAAAGCCGCTACGTACTTCATCGACTATATGTGCCGTGCAGACAATGCGTTGGCAAACATGGACGAGATCGGCTATGTATCCTGCGCCGGAGGTCCGTTGGCTGCCGCAGAGGTGCTGGAGGAGCAGAACGACGAAGAGGAGTGGCCCGAGACGGTGGACGCTTCTTATTTCTTCGGCAATGATCCGATTGAGGTGGACGGCGAGATGTTAGACCCCCACGCGTTGCACCTCAACCCCGTTTATTATGCAGACAAGAGTATCATCGACCGCTGCGCACTGATGCACGATGCCGGTGACGCACAGGAGATGCTGCTCGAGATGTGGAACGAAATCAAATTAGCACGCTAATGGACCGCTGCGCTCAAAGAAGAAAGACCGCTGCGCTCAAAGAGCAAAGACTTGCTTCTATCGGCAGAACCATTTGTGTCTTTATTCTTTATTCCTTATTCCTTACTCCGCTCTCTGCCCAGACGACGGAGATGGAGACGCAATACAATGCCTTATCCGCACGCTTCGACGGACGCGATAAGTTATTGCAACGCGACCTGAAGGCATACCTGCAGGCTTATCCGTACACCACGTTTCTGGATGAGATCCATTTCATGCAGGGCGTGCTGCAGGTAGAGAAAGGACACTACAAACAGGCGCTGAAGATCCTGGAGCCTATCGACATCCACGCCCTGACGCGGCCGCACCAACAGGACTACTCCTTCTATCGCGGGTACGCGTACCTGATGATGCAGGAGTACCAGCGGGCGTCGATATACTTCAGTCAGCTCTCCAAAGGCGAGAGCCGCTACAAGACCCGCGGTACGTATTACTACGCGTACTGCATGTACAAGCAGGAGAAATACGACAAAGCGCTGCCGGCGTTGAAGGCGATTGAGAACGAACCGACGTACGCCAAGACCGTGCCGTACTACATCGTCCAGATCGAATATACGCAGGGCAACTACGAGGAAGTAGAGAGCCGTGCAGAGACCCTGCTGCGCGAGCACCCCGAGAGCCTCAACAACGGCGAGCTCCACCGCCTCTTAGGCGAGATAGCGTACCATAAAGGCGAGAACGAGGCGGCAACAGAGCACCTGAAGCAGTACGCGCGGATGGCGGCAGAACAAGAGGAAGAGCCTGTGCGAAACGATCTGTACATGCTCGGTATGGCGCAGTATAAGTTAGGCCGCTACGACGAGGCGGTACAAGCGCTCAAGAAGGTGAAGCAGGAGAGAGACACCCTCTCCGAGGCAACCTGTCTGACGATGGGTAACGCCTATGTCCAACTCAACCAGCCTGAGCAGGCGAAGTTGTCCTACCAGGCCGCAGCGAACTATGGTCTGACACCGGCTATCAAGGAGGAGGCGTCGTATAACTATACCCTCTGTACCTATCAGTCCTCGTCGGCTCTGGGAGAGTCCGTACGGGCGTTTAACGACTTCCTGCACCAGTTCCCGGATTCCAAATACGAGAACCGCATCTATCAGCTGCTCTCCGACGCGCTGATGCAGAGCAAGAACTACGCCGCGGCTATCTCAACGCTGGATTCGATACCGAACCCCACGCCGAAGATGAAGGAGACCAAGCAGTACCTGCGGTACCAGTTAGGTGCCGATAACTTCATGCAAGGTAAGATGCAGCAGTCGGTAGAATGGATGAGCGAAGTGCTGGCGCACCGTGCGGAGTCGGATAAGTACACCTCCGAAGCCTACTACGTTCGCGCGGAAGCGAACTATCGCTTACGCCACTACGAAGAGTGTACCAAGGATCTGGATGCCTTCTTCGCGCGCCCCGATGCAAAGCGCTCGCAGAACTACTCCATCGCCCGGTATCTGCAGGGTTACACCTATTTCTCCATGGCCAAATATGACAGGGCACGAGAGGCCTTCTCTATCTATCTGGATGCTGCCTTGGCTACCGAACCGACCTACGCCGACGCGCTCAACCGAATCGGCGACTGCTATTTCAATGCCCGTCAGTTCCCGCAGGCCATCACCTATTATACGCAGGTGGCTAACCTTCAGGCGGCGGGTACCGATTATGCCCTCTTCCAGAGAGGTTACGCGCTTGGTTTGCAGCATAAGTACGACGAGAAGATCAGCGTGCTGCGCGACTTGGTAAAACGCTTTCCCAAGTCCGACTACGCCGATGACGGCATCTATGAGATCGCCCGTGCGCAGTTGCAGCAGGACGACGAGCGCGGGGCAATCGTGACCTACGAGCAGTTGCTCTCTTCGTACCCGCATTCGTCGGTAGCGCGCAAGGCTTCGCTGGAGCGCGCGATGCTCTACCGCAACCTCTCTCAGAACGACCAGGCTATCGCGGCGTATCGCAAGACGATAGAGACCTACCCTGCTACCGAAGAGGCTTACACAGCGCTCGATGCGCTGCAAGCTCTGTATGTCGAGACCGGAAACGTGAACGAGTACCTCGCTTACACCAAGAATCTGGCGAAGGTCAATATGACCGTCACGACGAAGGAGGACTCGCTCCTCTACGCCGCAGCAGAGATGCAATACATGCAGGCAGCATACCAGAAAGCAACCGTCTCGCTCTCCAACTACCTCACCCAATACTGCGCCGGCGGACGTTACTGCACGGCTGCGAGGTATTACCTGGCGGACTCCTACTACCGCTTAGGCAAGAGTTCGGAGGCGTTGGCGCAATATGTGGTATTAGCGGAGATGAACGCTAACCCCTATCAGGAAGAGGCTGCTACCCGCGTAGCGGAGATTTGTTACGACAAGGGCGATTACGCTTGTGCGCTGGAAGGCTTCTATAGGATGCACGCCTTGGCCTCGACCCGCGAGAACACGACAATCGCGCGGTTAGGTATTCTGCGATGCTCCCAGGCGCTCGGTCGTCACCAGGCGGCTATCGACATCGCAGACCAGATTCTGAGTGACCCGCCGCTGACGGAGGAGACCAAAGCCGAAGCGCTATACGGCAGAGCGAAAGCACGCGTGGCACTCGGTCAATGGGGCAAAGCGCAGCCGGATCTCACGGCGCTCGCAGCCGAAGTGCGTACCGCGCAAGGAGCCGAAGCAAAATTCCTGCTGGCGGAGAGTTATTACGAGCAAAAAGACCTGGATGCCGCCGAAGCGCAAGTGATGGAGTTCACCCAGATGAACACCCAGCAGCAGTATTGGCTGGCACGGGCATTAGTACTGCTGAGCGACATCAACAAAGACCGCGGTGAGTTATTCCAGGCGCGGCAGTACCTGCTTGTGCTGCAGCAGAACTACACCGTACGGACGGATGACATCCACACGATGATTGACCAACGGCTGGCAGAACTCGATAAGTTAGACCAACCCGTAGAAAAGGAGGAAGAAAATGAAGAATAGATTCGATATAGCGGTATATCGGTATATCGGTATATCGATAATAACGCTCTTTAGTATCGGCGTTTCCGCGCAGCAGGACTCCGCTCTGAACCGGTCGGTAACCGTGGAGCGCGATTTTCAGCCGGTGATTCAGGCGGCAGGCAAAGTATCTACCAAGCCTGCAGTCGTGGAGACCACTATTGAACCGGCACCCGTAGAGTACTCGGAGTTCAGCGCGGATGTACAGCCTTCGGCTACCTTCCATCCGCTGCTCTCGCAACCGACGCGGTTTGAAGCCGCTAAGCCTTACAACGGCTATATCCGCGGCGCGCTCGGCCATCCGAATACGCTCTTTGACTTCGGCTACCATCTGGATGACGGTAAGAAATCCATCCTCGATGTGTACGCCCATCATAAGGCGGAATGGGGCCTCGCAACGCTCAGTAAGACCAAGGTAGGGCTGAATTTCACCCATACCTTCTCTACCTGCGACCTCTACTTCGGCGTTAACGGCGGAAATATTTATTACCATAAGTACAGCCATTTCTACGACTACGCTACCTTCGCTACCACGAACCATGATTTCGGGATGTGGGAGAAGAACAAGGTAGCGTACGCTAACCGTCAGCCCCTGACCGACCGCGATAAGACTGCGCTCTGGACGGCGGAGGTGTTTGTGGGTGTGAAGTCGAATCCCAAGCAGGATGTCCAGTACCGCGTGCAGACCGGGTATGCGATCTTTGCCAAACCCGGCGCAGTAGCAGAGCACCAATTGCGGACGCACGGCTCGTTTGATTGGCACGCCGAGGAGCACCATGTAGGTACTAACATTAACATGCAGAATAACTTCCTGCAGCTGAGCGGCAATCTCGCAGCCATTCCCGATTCGCTCTATCGCAGCCGCCATAGTTTCCGCATCGAGCCCTACTATCAATATGAAGGAAAGCGCGTGCGCGTGCACGTAGGCGTGAACCTGGATGTCAACCTCGGTCACGGTCAGATGCTCTCCGGCGCAGAGAACGTCTCGTTCGCTCCCTCGCCGCATATCAACCTCGAGGCGCAGATTGCCAAACAATGGCTCACTATCTACGCCGACGTCGAGGGGCACCATGGCTTGGGTAGTTTGCAGGAGTATATGGAGGAGAACCGCTACCGCATCATTCATGCGGGTATCATCGAGCCGCATTGCGCGGAATATACGCCGGTGGACGCAGAGTTAGGATTCCACATCCGTCCGTACCGCGACCTGCTCATTGAGATCCACGGAGGTTACGCCTATATGATGCACCAGGATGTATGGATTGCTTCAACTACGGACTCCGTCCTCTTCGCGCCCCTCAACCTCAAGCTGATGCAGGGTGATTTCACGTACTTCCATGCCGATTATCAGCGCGGAAAAGTAGGTGGTCAGATCAACTACCATCTTCAGGACGTACTACGCATCAACCTCTCCGGCGACTACTACTTCTGGTCGGGCGACACGACGGTTTATGACCGCCCGAATTGGGAGGTGGGTCTGCGTATCGACGGACGGATCGACAAGCACTGGTCGGTTTATTCGGATAACTATTTTGCCGGAAACCGCCTCGCGCTCTCGTACGACGGTACGACCTACACGGAGCACCACCTGCGTCCGACGGTTGAGTTGAACGCCGGTGTGGAATATAACATGTGGGTAGGAAAAGCAGCGCGTAAGGCGAAAGGCGACGGCATGACGCTCCGTCCGGAGCCGAAACCGAACCTGACGCTCTTCCTCCAGCTCAATAACTGGCTCCACCGGAAGAACGATATCTACTACGGCTACCGCTCGCAGGGCATTAACTTCCTGCTCGGAGCTACCTTCCGGTTCTAACGAAAAAAAGACTCGCTCACGCAGCGAGTCTTTTTCTTCTATATACGATATATCCGATTGCGAAGAGGAGCAGCGGAATCGCTGTACTGCCCACTGGCGTCTCTACCAATTGGTGGTTCTCCTGTCCTTCTTCCAGGTCAGTGATGGTAGGCGGTCCCGGTGCGCGTCTCGGCGAAGCCATCCGCGCCATCTGCGGCGCTTCCTGTGCTTCCGGTTGGGCTATCTGACGCGTCGAGGCAACGGCTAAGAAACTCGTCATCGGCATCGTTACCCCACCGCCTTGCGTATAACTGATCCCCCGCGAAGAACCCGATCCGGAGGAGGTGGCAAGACCGATAGTCCCGCTTCCTCCGCCGCCTACCGAGTGCACCTCGGCGCTACTATGCAGATAAAGCCCTCTGCCTGCCGGCATCGACGAAGCAGAGGAACTCGCATGATACGAATAAGTATAGCCGTAACCCGCATGGCGGAACGGGGAATAAGAAACAGCCGTGTGGTAGGACGTAATCGGTGATACAGGGCTCGCCGTCGGCGCAGGAGAACTTACTACAATACCCGGATTGATATACACCTCCGGCTTATTGAAGAGCAGATAGACCGCTGCCATCAGCGATACGCCGCATATCAGAACGATCGCTGCCCAAACCAACTGAATGCGGAATCGTTTCATCGCTGAGCCTCCTTTCTGATGCTCGTGCGCGTTCCGAGGGCGTCGTATGCCGCACCCTGATAGAGGATCATCAGTTTGCCCTCATGGATGATCTTCTCCGGATCTTCGCGGTGCGGCTCTACGCCGATGGTCTCTATCTGTGTCGGCGTCCGCGGAGGCGTAGCGGTGATTAAGAACCGTTCTGCTGCGGTTTTGTTCGTCGCACGGAAGGTATAAGTGTTTCCGGTACGGATCTCCGCGGCCTCATCTGCCAGACGGTCGTAAAGATAGATCGTCTCGCCCTCGTAGTCGAACGAGAAGGTATAGATACTGTCCTCACCTGCGCGGAACGACAGGTATTGGCCTTCCGGCGTCTCTATCGCCGCTACCGCCATCTCGCCGCAGTCTTTGACTACAGCCAGCTTTGGAGCTATCGCATCGCCCTCTATCTTCCGTCCGTCCCATCCGTCCTCGTAGGACTGCGAGAAATCGCCGCGCGAGAGGATATGTACGCGATCGGCGCCAAGGCTGTCGCCTACTACCGTCAGTACCATTACCTCCGGTTCGCCGCTCTGCGCTGCACGCCGGGGCGCACGCATCGGCTGAGTAGAAGTCTTGAAGTACTTGGAGTCATATACCACGCGGTTGTACGCCAGTTTCAGACTCGCTCCGGCAGCTGTTGTTTTCACAAAGAATCCCTGCATGGCAGGAATCACCGAGTCGGCACCTGCCAGATACGGCGAAGAATGAATCGGCACTACGGCGTACTGACCCGGCAAGGTAGCGGCTGTACCGGAGTGGGCGTCAACCGGTGTACCATGAACGGTCCAGTTGTCATAAGTTCCGGAATGGTAGATATAGATAGCTGTCTCCGCGTTCGTGAAATCATCATCCTGCATCTCCTGAATCTTGATAGGTGCAGTCCAGCTATTCGCCGCGAAAGCGTAACCATCCGCATCGCAGTTATCCAGCTCGATGGTCGTCGTTACCGGAGCGTTCAGTTTGCCGGTGAAGGTATAGGTCTTCTTTGCCTTCTGGGTAATACAATAGCCCTCAAACGGCACCAGTACATCATTATTATCCACCCATTGCCATAATCCTCCCAAGCCATCCGTCGAGCCCTCCGTCCAGCGGCACATCCATGCGGCATAATAGAGCGACATCGCGGTCTTTGCGGCCTGGAAAGGAATACCTATATATTGCCAAACGGGATTAGGGGAAGTGGCATTCTCACCGCGGCTGTAATACTGCACCGTTGCCCGAACGTCAGACTCCTTATTACCATAGACGAATGAGCCGTTTCCTGTATCATCCGCTTTGATCAGCAGATCCTCCGCTTTGATGGTGGTCGGTGAAGCGTAACGGGTGTCATTCACCTTGGCTACCATACCCGCTACCGTCAGTCCTCCGTTCGGCTCTACGATAAGAATACCATCTACCGGATTACCCAGGGCGTCTTTTCCTTGGTTGACCTTCACACTACCGGCATGCGCATAGTCGTTATCTACATGACACTCCGCGATGATACGCGTCGGATGGTATGGCGTCGGCACGATGTTATAGCCGGGGAACCAATTGGCAGCCGTACTCCATTTGCCGTCACCCTTGGTTCCCGTACCGCTATAAGCGGAAGGATTAAACCCGTGATTACCGGCGCCGTTATCAAATACCAGCGAGCAGTCGGCTATCTTCGACTCATCCGTCATGAGCAGGTAGTCAATCATCTGATGCATCACCACGCGCCCGGCGTCGGATAGATTGTCCATCTCATAGAAGTTAATGCCGTATAGCATCAATCGCGCAGGGAATACTATCTGCCGTTCGCAGCAGACAATCAGGTCGCGTTTATTATCCGTATCTTTTATGGTAGCTAAGAAGATATAATCCGGCGCCTCATTAATCACGAATCCCTGCAGACCTTTCGCGTCTCCTTCCGTACTCAAACTGCTGAGTACATGTACCGTCGTATCCGCCTCATTGAGCACATCGACTCCTTCCGCATCGCCGAAGATAGCGTGACCTGCGCAAAGAATCTTCATGTCCTGTACCTTCGGACTCGGATCCTTCGGGTTGGAATCGATATGCCAGTTCTTTCCGTTCTCTCCGGCTACGTATGCCTCGAAACTGAGAATCGGTTTCTTGTCTATCAGCGTACCGATAGCATTCGTATAACCCTTGGGGGTTGACAAGAAGTCTGTTACTACCAATAAGTCATATTGCTCGTAATAGGCCGCTATCTCCGCTTCATCCTTCGTGGCGTAGCCGTTTACGCAAGTCACGTCATAGAAGCCGTTCAGATAGGTTAACAGATCTTTACAACTGGTCGAATCACTCGTTTCATAATCCGTAAAACTACCACCTTCGGCTATGCTTTCTTTCTCTGTACCGGTAATGATGAAAGCTATCTTTGACCGCTGACTTGCCGGATAAATACGGATAGTAGCATCTATAGTATAGGTGCGGGCAGGGCTGCAAGTATTCGCTACCGTGAAAGTAATCGTTTTCGTTAACGTTGAGGTATTTTTCAAATCAGGTACACCCTGAATATAGATGCGTTCATTCTCGTATTTGTAGGTACATCCGGGTATAGCCTCCGATGCCAATTGGAGAACATACTGAATACCGGTGGTATCAAAATCGCAGGACAGGCGCACCAGCGCCATATCTACATCTTGCCCGTCGCGGATAGTGATGGTAGGCACTGTCGTTTTCAGCGTCGGAGCTATATCACAGGGCGCTATCCAATGGGCATACAAGGTGGCTGTTGCTACATCCTTGTCCCAGTTGCGCACGCCTGCTCCCAAGCCGTTGTAATACTGCGTTCCGGCTCCGTTCGGCGCGTCGTAGTAGCCGCCAAACACATACCCTGAACGCATCGGAAGGGTACGGATCTCCGGCATCTCATTGCCAAGAATAGCCGTCTCTGTAGTGGTATAACTATTGTACGCTCCGGGAGCGCTTAGGGTAATTTGGGACGAAGATACTATCTGTAAAGAAGTAACGTATAGATTGCTTCCACTAGGCACTATGTAGTGCGTGCCGGCAGCCACCGAGACGGTGTATATCGCGTCGCCGTCAGTACTCTTTTTAGGAATCGTAATCGGATTCAAAGTACCTTCTTTATTATCTGCCACATAGAATACCGGATTCTTCTGAACCCCGATTTTTACTGCTGATGGTTGATCCGTACGGAACTGGATATAGTTGGTTCCCTTAGTGCCAACTTGTATTCTTTCGCTGTTTCCGGCTACAGCATTGGAACTGGGAGCATACTCAAAATCCGAGTCGTCCAACCATGCCTTCGCCCCTGAGCGAACACCTATACGCGGTTTGTTAAAGTTCAATGTATAGCCTACGCTACCGGGAGTAGGCAGAGGAGTTCCTGTTTCATTAGCAATGACTTGCACGATTTTTACATCGATACTCTCTACCGTGATATACAATGACGCCGGAGTCAGTTTGTCATTGTCAATGGTATAGGTCTGAGTCAACGGGGAATTGCCGGAAACACTATAGTTTGATAAAGAAGATACAGAATTGGCAGTCCCGATTGGGTTCTCTTTAATGTCACCGATATAGATTTTTTTAGCGGAACCGTTCGTGTTATATACGACAATAGTGAATTCTGTATGAGTGGTCTTGCAATCATACCGAACCATTCGGTCATGATAACTCATATTAGACCATCCTGTTACACCTCCCCCTAACTGAACTCCCTTGGTATAACTCACGCCATCGTAAGAGGTGGAAGAAACAGAAGCCATCGTTGTAGCCCCGGTATAGAAATCGCCGGTAAGCGTACCGGTTCCGGATGTACCGGAGATACCTTGTAAGTAATACGCCGTGCTTGCTATTACCATGACAGCTTCGTCCGAAACAACCGATACCGGCGAATGCCCCGCCTCTGTATTCGTCACGACGCAAACATATGTGCCCGATGTAGTGGGAGTATATGTATCTGCTGTAGCACCGGAAATATCTACTCCGTCTTTTTTCCACTGATAGGACAGCGTGCCGCTACCCGTAGCCGTTACGCTCAGCGGAGTCACCGTTTCGCCGGCATCATAGCTTGCTCCAACAGGCTGGGTCGTGATCACCGGAGCTGCAGATGGCTCATAGAAATCCTCAGCGGTTACCACCACCGAAGTGGCGGCACTCCAGCAACCGTCGGAATGGTACGACCTGATATAATAGGTGCCTGCCGTAGTCACATTCTTCGTATTACCGGACTTGGTGGTAGCCGTACCGTCTGCTGCATCCTGCCAATACCAAGTCTCCCCTGTCCCCGGAGTTCCACCCGCCGTCAGCGTAATCTCTCCACCGCTCACTGTTCCTTTGCTAATCGCCCCCGGCGCCGTGGCTGTACAGGTTGCTTCCAACTCAACGCTGATGCCTACTATTATAGCATTCGAACCGGAAGATGTAAATGTAACTGTTTTGGTATCAGCTCCGGCTGTCCACGCATTACTGCCATAGGTTCCTGTATTAGCGGACAAGTTGGACATAGTATTATGCGATTCACATACAAAATTAACTTTCTTAATATTATGTCCACTAGAAGTTATTACCAGATTTTTTGTATTGGCTAAAGAGATTCCGTTATTAGAAATACTTCCTGTTGATGTCATTGATACATCCGAAGTTGCATTAGACTTTGTATAAGATACGGTACCGGAAGAAATCGTAAAATTCTTGGAAAAATATTCCTTATTTGAAGTCAGATTAACGACAATTGGGGCTACGCGCACCTTTTTACTACTCTGAGCAGAGATGCTAAACGTAGCAGAAGTTAGTGTCGTTGAGTTTGGGATAAAAGTATACACATTTGAAACCGGTCCGGTAATAGTTCCTTCTTCTGATGTTAGGGTATTTATAGGATAACTTGATTGTGATGTGAAAGCTATGCTTGAGATATAGGAACCATCTTTGGATGCTACCACAAAGGTTCCTGAGCCTCCGTTTGTTCCTATTTGCAACGCACTATTTCCAAAACTAACATCTCCTGTTACAGAGCCTATTACAGAAAACGCTCCCATACCATTGGCTCGTGCGGCGGGATTAGAGCCGGTTGGGTTGGTGTATGTGTCTACAAAATTATCACCCCAAGCCTCTCCGGCACAGAGTACCAGACTGATAAAAAGTATCGAAAGTGGTTTAATGGATTCAAGACTAAAGCGCTTCATTTTTCAGATATATTTAAAATTTGGCACAAAGTTAATCAATTCCATTGATTTATGCAAATAAAAAAAGGAAAGTGCGCCGTTATTTGCGCACTTTACACAATTTTCGTCAATTAATCTCCCTCCTACAGCCGCTCATACTCTGCGGCAGCCATCAGGAAGGCTCCGAGCACCTTTCCTTCCGTATTATCCTGGATGGGTACATCCTTGCCTATCAGGTAGTATGCCGCGTTACCCCAACGGTCTTTACTCAAGCCTGCGGACTGACAGGAAGAAGTGATGGTCAGTATCCCCTTGGTACTTTGTACTTTGTCACTTGGTACTTTGTTGTCACTTTGTACTTTGTCGTCACTTGGTACTTGGCGGACGAAAGTACGCAAGATCCCCTCGTATCCTCTCTTTCCCGCCTCCGCATGGTCAATCAGCCCCAGCCGACTACCCTTCAGCAATGCCGCGGTAATGAGGCACGAAGCCGAAGACTCTAAATAATTACATTGTGTACCGCCTTCGCTGACGTTCGTATATTTCTCCGAACCTGTCTCATCGATGCCTTGCGTAGCACATTTCTCCGGTCCGTATTGCAGCAACTGATACCAACATCCCGTCTCTTTATCCTGCCGCGCTACCAGACCGTCCGCCAGCAGCTGCAGCATCTCCCGTAACTCGTCGAAATGCTGCGCCGAAGGAAGAGGATCTCCCTCTAACCTCTCACCACTAACCTCTAACCCTTTAAGGTATGCCTCCAGCACATCCACCAGCGCTAAGATATACCATCCTGCCGCACGACCCCAATACTCCTCCGAGTGATAGACGGTACTATCCGCCCTGCACGGATACGCATGTCCGGCCTCGTAGATTGCCTTCGCATTCTTATTCACCGTCACGTCCGTAAACAGCACGTGGTACGGCAGTTGCTTCTCTTCGTCCCAGAGGTACGGCCACGAGGCGTAGAACTGGTCATAGACGTCGTTCCATCCTAAGTTCGTTCCCTCGCAGGCACCGACGACTAACAGTTGCGCTAACAACGCCGGACCCATATACGCGCCGTCGCACCACATCTGACCCCAATAGCTCTTCGTCGGGTCATCCGTCGCTTTGTGCATCCATCCACCGTTGGGCAGCGAGTATTTCTCTTTGTGTTCCTCTAATCCTCTTGCCGCACGCCGCATCTGCTCCATGTAGAACGCAGCCCGTTCGGCGTTCTCGAATTTCCCGCCGGGTTTGGCGCCTTCGTATAAGCCCAGATACACCTTCGCGCAGTTCAGGTCGTCGAGGATGCCGCCTTTCATCATCTGGGCCGCATGCGCCACGCACGCGTCGCTCTCTGCCCATTCCGCCAGCCCTTCATACCAGGCATCCGCCCATGCGGAGTCGCGGTACAGGCTCCATACGTCCAAGATGCCTTTGGCTACCACGCCGGGCACGTAATCCCATGTAGCCGCTGTCTCAGGCTGCACGACACCGTTGGTGCTATTCGCATTCGGGAAACCGACAAGATTGTCCTTGTTGTACCACCCGCTCATGCGATCGTTGATCATCGCACGGCTGTATCCCGTACGCATCTCGTTCGCATTACGGACGTCACTGTCGCGTCCTTTCCCGGTCGCCCCTCCGCATCCCGCGAGCACCACTCCCGCGGCGCATAACGCCAGAATAATCCGGTTTTTCATAATCATTTATTTTCTAGTATCCTAGTACACTAATATCCTTTCAAAATCCTCCGCAAAGGTACGGCTTTTTTTTGAATTATGCAAATTAAATTATTCAATTTCAATAATTCAATTTCAATAATTGTTCTTTTTTGCCTCTCTGTGCATTTTTGTCGCATCATTACGACAACTCTCTCTGTGCATTTTTGTCGCATCATTGCGACAACCTCTCCGCTATCTCATTCATCGCCATAAACCGCCAACGCTTCGTTTCGCGTGGGACATCTCCAATTTTCGCGGTTACTCGCTCTATGATCTCCGGCATTTCGAATGCCTCCTCATCTACCTCCAATAACAATAACCTCCCCTCTGCACACGCCGCAAAATAGACTCCGCTCGGCTTATAATATGCATAATGCGGGCTTTCGGGCTTCGGGAATCCCTCCACCAATAGCAAAATCATCGGATACTCGGCTTCTCTTATGGCTCGGCAGATTTGTTTTTCTCCCTCTGATATAGCTGCACTGACAAACACTGTTCCCATAGCCGCCTCTTCCAAGCAAGCCGCCTTACGGTTCCCTATCTCCTCTTGTGTCATACTCCGCGAGCAGCGTAGTACTTCTTTTTGCGGATAGCCCAATAAGAATCGGTTTCCCATAACCCTCATCTTTATTCCACAGTGTGCAATATCTTCTTGTACTCGGAACAGCTCCGGGTTTGCTTTTTTCATTGCCAGCCTCCGAGGGTTATCATGTACGTAGTCTATCATAGCCTGTAGCGATACGTCTTTATGAAGTATTCGCTCATGGTAATGCACCGGCGTTTGCTCCCATATAGTTCCCGTTCTCGTAAAGATACGAGAAAATTGCACAATGCTCTCCTCTACTCCGTGCATTTTTGTCCCATCATTGCGACAACAATACTCCCGCTTATAGATCGACGTACACGCGCTCTTGAATCCGCGTATTACCGTACCGATGCTCCGTGGTAACTGGTCAGTCGCTTGTATTACCAGATGTATATGGTCTGGCATTACCTACGTCGCAAGTATTTTGAGGGCATATCCCTTTTCTTCATACATCCGAGGAGTCTCTAATAGCCGTTCAAGAACCAATCTCCCATATTCATTCAGCTCTATATAAGCATTCTCTGGCTTCTCTCCGGCTAAATGCCCAAATAACGGATAGTGCTCTGCTACTACAAGAGTAATATGATATATCCCCCTACCTTTATAGTCCCAATGCCTCTCCTTATGATGTCGTATGGGGTCTAAAGGTCTTATCCATCCGTTTGGTGTTTTTATGGGTTTGTTATCCATATAAAATAAATTTGCCGCAAAATTACAACAAAAAATCGACATACACAAATGATATGTCGATTTTTTGCCTCTCTGTGCACTTTTGTCGCATCATTGCGGCAACCCTCTCTGTGCATTTTTGTCCCATCATTGCGACAATCCTCTCTGTGCACTTTTGTCCCATCATTGGGACAACCCTCTCTGTGCACTTTTTAACTTTAGGGCTCCCGCAGATTTGTAATCTGTGGGAAGAGCGGAGGCAATGGTCGCACCTACGATTTAGCGGAGCGGTATCGTTCTTGCGATCCATTTGCCGAACGCGACCGCGCACGTGCCTTTTTATATCCCGCGTACGCGCAAAGGAGCAGCATCAGCGGCCAGACGACATCGCCGAGGGGATTCTCTTCGGTATCCTCCGGGTTGTTAATCCTACGGATTTGCCCCGGACGCCCTGATGCATTACTCTGGCCTACTCCATAAGCCTCGTCATTCACCGTTCCGTCGCTATTGAGCATCGGCTGTTCTTCAGTACTTAACTGGGAGGAATAAGCGCTGGTGGATTGGAAACCCATCGTCGGAGCAGTAGCCGTTGCGGCTACTTTATACTCCGCGTGTTGGTACGGTTGCTCGTATCTGACTCCTTTGTACGTACTCTTATAGTCCACGGCTTGAGCCTGCGCGGCGCTAAGCAGCGCCGGCAGGAAAGCCAGGATCATCACTAATTTTGTATTACGCATGATAGTTTTCATAATGCTTTTCATAATTCTTTCCTCTTTAATTCTTTCACTCATTACTTAACTACCTTTCCTGTTGCGTCGAAGACGCGTCCGTTATACAATATATACATCTTATCTTTATAAATGAATTTACGTGGTTTAGCCTCCTCGCGCGGATTCTCCATACCTGTAGCTACAGCCGGTGCACCCAGCGGCTGACGGCTGATATAGAAGCGGTTGGTATCGCCTTCCTCGTACGTGAACAAGTAATTATTCTCGTTACTAATCAGCGTCGCGGTGGTCAACTTCAAGTCATTGAGGTAATACTCGTCATCGCCTACGTAATGGAACGTGAACAGATATTGATTTCCGTCTTTGCTCGGAGCGAAACCAAGTACTGTGCCCTCGATATCCGGTTTTGCCAAGAAGGACATATTACCTGTTTCGCTTTGCGCATAGAGTTGAGCGGAGCGGTCATCGCATTCTGCGTATTTTGCTTCCCATCCATTATCAAACTCATCGCTGAAACGGTCATCCTCAAGCAGCCATACATCGGTGCGGGTCTTCACGCCACTGACGCGCACACGCATTGTGGACATCAGGCTCTTCTTTGCACCCGAGGAACGGCGAGCCGGAGCATGTTGTTTCTCCGTCAGGTTATCGGATATAATATTCACGTCGCGAACCAACTTGTCGTAATTCAGCGTCAGCGAGGTCTCTGTACCTGTTGTCACTTGGAAGGCTTGCATTGCCGGAATGACTTTCAATCCGTCATAGCCATCCAGAGAGGGCACATTGATAGGAATAGATACCCATTGACCGGCGCTTACATTTCCATCGTTATCTGCCGTAGCCGTCACATATACAGCATTCTCTCTCACTCCATCCTGCGTTCCGTCGCGGCCGGTGCAATAGATCATTACGTTTGGAGTTGCACTGCCGAAGTCGCTTGCCTCAAAGTTCGCAATCTGAATCGGCGCCGTCCAGGAGTTACCGATGAGGTTCTCTCCGTCACCGCCGGAGGTTGTTTTCGTCAGCGTGACTGTTCTGTCCTCCGTAGGAGCCAGAGGTCCATAGAATGTCTCAGTATGACCTTCCGGCAGCGAGAGACCGATACCCTCAAAGGCATGCAGATGAGTACCGATTCTCTTTCTGATCCAACCTTCTGTCTCATCATAGAGATACGTTACTGCACCATAGAAGAACTCCCCGACATATGCATCCTGAATAGGAATTGCCACATACGACCAGTATGATTTCTTCTTGTTGGTTCCTTCCATGATTTCCCAGTACGACGGGCTGTACATCTGTACCGTAGCTTGCGTCTCGCCCTCGGAGTTATCGAAGATCAGCGCACCTTGAGCGTCTGCAGAAGCCAGAATTGTCAAGTTTCCTGCCGATGTAGGACGTGCCTCATAATAGTTAGGAGCGGTTGCCGCCTGTACTTTTCCATCGACTACCAGCGCACCGCCGGCTGCGATAGTCAGACTACCTCCTGTTACCGGTACTGATTTATAGTTACCGTCAGGCACAATCTTTACTCTGGCGACATGGGCTTTTTGCCCATTTCTAATCTCACATGGTGCGAGGATACGGACTTCCTGGGTCTTATCCGGTAATGTTGCTCCTGACCAGTTGGCAACATTATGCCAGTTCCTCGCATCACCGCTTGCGCCGCCTAAGAAGTAGTTGGAGCAGTCCTCTATATCTTCCGCGTTCTTCTTCATCAGGTAGTTGAGGGCATTGATTACAACGGTCTCACCGTCCTCCGACAGACGCTCCATCGCGTAACTGTTGATTCCCAATACCATCATACGGGCTTTCATGTTTGTCTGGCGTTCGGCACCGACTTGCAGGTCTGTTCCGGAACCGTTGTCTATCAGACCTAATGCCAGCAGATCCATTTCGCCGGTTGTGAAACCTTGGAGCGCTGCTGTATCCGAAGCATGACTGCTTTTGCCCACTGCATCCAATTCGGCATATCTGGATCGGGTACTGTCTACCATGTTCACGCGGTACATGATATCATCCCCTTCGCCTAATGTCTCGGGCGAAGTGCCGGAGAAAATCTCATGGTCCTTACATTGCAGCAGCATGTTGTACTGACGTCTGGTAGGCGTAGTCCGGGTACCTACAACACCTTTGGAGCGCCAGTTAGCCAGACCGCTCACATAGGCCTCCATCGTCAGTATCGGACGGATGTCTATCAGCGAACCGATGGCGTCCACATAACTCTTGCCGTTCACACCCTTCGTACCCGTATTCGGATAGTCAGTGATGCAGAGGATATCGTACTGCGAGTAGTACTCTTTCAGTTTCTTCTCGTCGTCGGTAGAGTAGATATTGGTCGGTTGAACGGCGAAGTTATTCGCGATGGCGTTGTACAACGGGACTTTGGTTGTCTGGTTAGCGGAAATGCCTTCCGTCCAGCCGCCTTTGCCTTTTCCTGTTACCACGAATGCCAGCACGTGCTTGTCGGTATTCTTCTGGTGAACGATGGTGATTGTTTTTCCGCTCATCACTGTTTCCGAACCGCAAGAGTTGTACACCGTCAGCGTCAGCGTGTAGGATTTATCCTCGCCGGTCTCGTTAGCCGAAGGCTCTTTGCCTGTCAGATAAACGATGCCTTCCTGCTCATATATATCGCCGGCCGCCGTCAAACCGGTTGTGTTGGTAGGACTCCAAGCTACACTCTTGAGACTTGTTCCCTCGCCTAATTGCCAGAGGGCGATATCCGGCGTCGGACGACCGTTCTTGATATACCATTTCTCTATGATTGGCGTAACGTCCACTTCGGATGCGGCGCTGACCACCTTGATGGTGTTCGAGCGTTTGGCGGCCGCCTTTTCGCAATCCTTATACGCTTTCGCGGAATAGTTACCCGGAGTGGTGGTTGATAGCACGCTGGTGGTTGTCGTCGGGTTGGTGATGGTATAACTGCCGCCGTTGCTGATTTCCGCATCGCCGTTGTACCATTGTACGGTTGCTCCCTCTATATGGGTCAATGTCAGTCCAACCGGAACCGAACATACCTCGGTACTACCGCTCGTCACTGCAATCACGCCGGCGGGTTCCTCGCAGGTCACTTCTGTTACATTGATAGTATAGCTTGCCGTTGCGCTTTTGTAGCATCCCGAGCGGGAAAGAGTAGCTGTAATAACCGCCGTACCTGCCGCAACGAGCGTTACCTCGCCCGTCGCAGTATTGACAGATGCAATCTCCGGATGGTTGCTGCTATACGTAATGGTTCCTAACGTATTGCTGTTCGCTCCGGTAACAGAGGCTGTATTGGTAAAGTTAGCATCTGATGTCTGCTTGTTAAGCGGTCCTGCCGATGCAAAGGCCAAAGTGGTGGTCAGAGTTCCTCCTCCGCTGGCGGGAACTAATTCGATAAGTACGTTAAGCTCTTTCGTTCCTCCGGAGATAACAACACCTTTTTCACTACCTGCTACGAAGTCCATCACTACCTCTTTAGTCTGGATGATGGAGCTTCCGGATTCAAAGGTAAATGTCTTTTCCGTTGTCCCGTTAGAGACGGTGAATGTACTACTCTCGTCACTGGAGGTATTACGACCTATAATGCGTATCTTCGTGAACGACAAAGCTTCATTGGTCCAACGGATAGTAGCCCCGTTGTTTTTCGCTAATTTGAGCGTTATTAAACGGTTGTCACTGGAACCGCTTGTTGTGAAAGAGCCGTCATTTTTCCAATAGTAACCGCTCTTATTTGTAGCGGAAATGCTGAATCCGTCCGTTGAAGTCATATCCGTAAAGGTCGTATTGCCGGCCGAGTACCAATTGGATGCAGTATTGTAAGCACGGAAAGCAGCGGAACTGGATACATTGGTAGCGTCGGCATTGGAATATCCGATTACATAGGAGTTATCGCTATCTCCACCTCCCGCGCAGGCGCTATATGTCAAGTCCTTCTCGGAAACCAACTCGTTGTAGTTAGTCGTCTCCGGGAGTGAAAGAACGAACGGGATAGTCGAGCCATACGTTTCCGTATCAAACGAGGTCAGGACATCAAATTTCACCTCGATATATTTCTTGCCGGCGTCTGCACCTATGGTTACTTTCGTTATGGCTATGCCCGTTGGCGCGGTGAGCATAGATGCGGTTAATGTACCGTCCCATGTCGTTTGATCCACCGTTGCACGGATAGAATAACCGCCACCACCGTAGTTCACACTGCTCGGATTGGTCCATGTGACGGTTGGATTGGACTTGGAAGCACGGACGGTGATACCTACCGTCGGGGTCTTAACCGTTCCGCAGTCGTTCGTCAACTCGCACCAGTAATAGCGTATAGCGAAGGCGGCAGTCGTGCTCGGCGTAAAGCTGGCACTGGTTGCGCCGGTCTCTTCTGTCTTGGTTGCATCCGAACGATCATTCACGGTGTTGTAATACCATTGATAACTATCCGCATTCTCTGGGTTGGTCACAGTGATAGCACTTGCCGAGGCACCTACCGTGTACTCTGTTTCATCATAACTCATGCCTTCAAATGTCGCCGGTGAGCAGTCCTTACAGCGCTCTACAGCGAAAGCGTAGATATAGTGGTTCTGCTCGGTAGTGCCCGAACTACGATGGATAGTCAGACTGCGGTTGCCGCTCGTCACACCGCTTAACGTAGCTTCGTTCCAACCAAGAACAGGAGTCTCTACGGTAGCTACTTCTGTTCCGGCTGCGGTGGTTCCTTGGAAGATATGCAGCTTGCTGTCGCCTTGGTCGGAAAGGTTGGTGATATATACTTTCACCTTGTCACCGTTCTGGAACTGCTCAACGCTTGCCAACTGCAGATAGACATAATTGTTGCTACCAATCTTGTATCCGGTGTTGCCACCATGGGAAGCTGTCGTGTTTTCGAGTTTCACGCCGTAACCGCCTGTCTCGGCAATCTTCGTTCCCGAGTCGGTTCCGGTGCTTGTACCCGAAACAATCACTTTGGCTATCTCCGTACAACCGGAGCTCGCGGTTACTACTACTGTGAAGACTGCCGAATTAGCCGACTGGCTGTCGCCACCGCCGCAGTCATTTGTTACGGTGCACTTGAAGGTATAGGTACCTGCTGCGGGCTCTGTCAGCGTCAGACGGGATGTATTGGCTCCTGTTGCCTTAGCCGCATCAGCAATAGTCGTACCATCAGAATTGGTCCATGCGTACGATACCGTACCGGTCAATGCGTCTGGATTACCCAAGGTCACATTCAGCGACTTGGTCTCCGCCGTCGTCATATTCGTCGTGCTGGCGATATTGGTGATATTCGGCGTCTTGCACTCTTCTTCATCCTCTTCACACGGACGGGTGATAGTAATAGAGCGAATTTCCACTGCACTACTGTTTTTCCAGAAATACAGGGTTCCGCCGCCTATAATATCTTTACCGGAAGCAGCATTGGTATTTGCCAGCGTGATCGAATAGGTATAAGGATCGGAAGAACCGGTCTTTGTCATTGTTGGTGTGGTAGTACGGGTGGTCGTCTTGGTTATATAAGGCTGGTAAGCTGTTCTTGTGGTTATAGTTATCACATCACCCGCTTGCAATGTGTTACCTCCGGAAAGAACTACCTTTAAATACACGTCATTACTTCCTAAATAGATAGTATTGTTCTTGATAACATCTTTATTAGAAGAAGCAGTAGTATTATAGATGGATGGCGTTCCCCCAGAATACGAAGTCAAGCGGCTCGTCAGTTCAGAAGTCATTTCTGTGCTTGCGCTTAATTTATAATCCGCTGCAGACGGATTTACTACCATCGAGAACAGTGTTGTCGGTGTGCACTCATCATCTGCCGCTTCCGTAGTGAAACTTGTCTGCGTACCATAAGCCGTTCCAAAACCGTTGGTCGCGTACGGGCGGACATAATATGTGGTCTCTGCCGTCAGACCCGTCAGGTCTTTGCTAAATGATGTGCCTGTGCTCGCATAGGATGTACCTACCTCATGCTGCGTTACGCCGCTACCACCAATTTCAGGATTAGCACTCTCACTTATTACAAATCCGTATTCGGTTATCGTACAACTGCCTGTGCCCAAAGAAGAAATACCGCCCGTACAACTTACTGTCGCCGTCGTAGAGCCTACGCTGCTGTTCGATCCCGCCGTAACCGTCGGAGCGGTAGTACAAGCTACTGCTGCATCGAATTTAACAGCGTATAATGTTGTTGAGCCTGCTGTAGCATATAAATAATAGGTTCCAGCTGTTACATCTAATGTATAATTATAATATTCATTTGTTTGAGATGCTACAAGAGCTGTTCCGGCAACACCCTCTTTACCTAATTTTATATCCTTTCCGTTTCGTACCCAAACTGTAAGTGTTCCTGTAGAGGGAATTATGAACTTAATAGCATAATTGGTTGGAGTATTACTTGATAAAGATGCTCCCGTGCCAAAATAGTAGGAGTTTGCAAAGTCAATCCCATTTACAGTTTTAGCATCACTTTTTACTTTCATTGTTGTACCAGTTGCACCGCTACCCGTTCCTATTAATTCGAATTTTGAGTTAGCAGAGATACCATCAACAAACTGATCGGAACTTGTAATGGTTGTTCCATTCGGCACCATAACTGCCACATCATACCTCGTCCCACTGACCAATGCCGTCAGACTTGCTGCAGCCTTAGTGGTGAAACTGATATTGCTCAATGCTGCACTGCTGTTACCCACGGCGTCGGTGACTGCTCCCGCTGCTGTAGCCAGAGTAACCGTCGTGGAGTTGGATGCCCCCGAATATGCGATATTCACCTTGGTATTGTTCGAACCATCTATAGCCACTGCGCCCTTGGTAGCGTTAGTCAGGGTAAACTTAGTCGCATCCACAGAAGCTATCGCCTCGCTGAATGTCAGCACAATCGTACCGCTCGTATTCACGTTGGTTGCACTATTGGCAGGAACAGACGAACTCAAAGTAGGAGCCGTGTCATCGATTGTATAACTTGCCGAACTAACCGCACTGTTTACTCCACCATTCGAAGCCACTACGTAGAGGTAAGTAGCCGAACTGGATATACCGCTTGTTGTTACTGTGGCTGCTCCGCTTGTTCCTGCTGTACCACTGGACACTATAGTTGCAGCAGCCGGAGCCGATGAAGAACTACTCCATTGATAATAAACCGTACTACCAGTCGATCCGGTTACCGTTACAGTTGTTCCGCTCTTGACTGTCGATCCTGAAGCCGGAGAGAATGTCCCTACCGTCGGTGCAGCCGAGACCGTAATCGCTTTGCTTACTTGCACCTCGCAACCGGTGCCGTTACTGATGTTACACCAATAAGTGCCGGCATCGCCTACGACACAGGAAGCCTTAGTGAACGTTGCGCTGGATCCGACAGACGAACCGGCAGATGCCGTTGCCCAATCTGCACCCTTGTACCAAGTATAAGTCGTACTTCCGCTTGTTCCTGTTGCTGAAGCCGTCAGGCTTATCGTATTCCCTGCCGTATATGCAGTAGTACCACTAATATTCGGCGAAGTTGGCGCGGAACAAGAAGGCGCTGCAGCTGTTACCGTTATTGCTCCGGAAACGGCGGAAGTAGTAGAGTTACAACCCGTTTCCGAAACGACGCAGTAGTAATACTTAGTACCAGCCGAAGTTGTTGGCGGAGTATAAGAAGCACTCGTAGCGCCACCAATAATCGTTCCACCCGTATTACTTGCTGTTGTATTACTATACCACTGATAACTCAAGGTCGTTCCACTCGATACCAATTTTGTTGCCGTTACCGACAATGGAGTTGCAGATGCACCTTGAGCATATTCTGCTCCACTTAAACTCGATGAAGTAATCGTCGGTGTCCCAGGCTTAAGAGAAAAACCCCAGAATTGCGACTCCTGATTACTCAAAGATGTAATTTGAATAGTATACGCTGTACCAGGTGTTAGGGTGTAACGACGAATTGTTTTATCCGTAGAAAGATCTTTCGTGTCATCAGAACCATTTATCTTAACTTGCAGATATTTTTTATTACCTTTTGTACTATTATTATCTTTGCCGACTATCGCTAATTCAGAATAGCCTTTGACGTAAAGTAATAATCCTTGCCCTTCAGCAGTAAGTTTAAGTCCATCTACAGTTCCACATGATGCGAATTCAGTGCCTGTAAAATCTTGAGATCCACTACCGTTATTTCCTATAGCGGTTCCAGATAGCCACTCTCCTCCAGAATCAAAATTACCAGTCGCTGTTGCATAACTCAATACACATGCCGATCCTTTTGATGTAACTCTAGCTGCTGCTCCTACATACACTTTACTACTAGATATACCAAATAAATATCTCTCATATCCGATTCCGCTAACATCTGTTAAAGTCTTACCATATCCGCCCGAACCCGTCGCTGTCACATACTTGCCCGGCTCGTGCGCGGAAAGCCATTTTGCATATAGTACTTTATTTCCCGTAGAGCCGGAGGGAATAGAGGTAACTCGAGTTTTGCAATCTTCATCAGAGCACCAACCTGCAAATACATAACCGTCTTTTGTCGGAGCTTGTAACGTTATAGTAGATGAAGTTACACCATAACTGCTTGGGTTGCTAGGATGATTCGTAGCACCCGTCATATTATTGTAGGTTATGGTGTACGAATTTGCCTCAAAATAGGCATAAACAGTCGTTTCCTTGGGGGAATAAGTTCTATATGGACTAGTTTCGGATAATCTGGATCCATCTGCATACCAACCCCTAAATGTATATCCATCTACCACATTAGCAACTGTAAGAGTACACCTTGTGCTAACATATCCCATAGTATAAGTACCTGATGTCCCTCCAACTGCCAATACACCATCCTTGCTCGAACTACTATTACAAGCAGTCGCACTTCCATAACTATAACGATTCACGCTAACTTTACCCTTACTTGCACCCTCTTCATACGAATCTTCTCCAAAAGCTTTTATTTTGGCTTTAAATGTTATGTCCCAGTTGAGCCCGCCATAAGCATCATATCTATCACGATTTAGTTCCATGCCATTACTCGATGAAACAGGTCTGTATAAATAGAACTTACCGGAAAGAATGGAATTAGAATAATTAACAGGAAAAGTAGCAGTATATTTAGAAGCAGTTGACACATTACCAGGTCCCCATTCACCATCACTCCAGGAAGAATTACTTCCAATAAATGCACAATAAGTTGCATCTTCCCATACATGATTGGCTTTACCATCTAGATAAACATACCACAAATTGGTATTGGATATTTGTGTCAATGGATATACGCGAGAATAACTATTATGACCAATTACAAGGTACTTATATGTATTAGACCACTGCGTTGCGGAATTATCAAAATACACATAACCACCATTGACAACCTGATCTTTGGATAATGCTTGCCAACTACCATAGTAAAAAGTATTGGTTGAGTTATACATCATCCATCCATCATACACTTGGTTAGACCATTCTTGATAATTATTACTTTTCAGTTTGCGCAAGAATTGTATCTGTTGTGCTCCGTCTTTACATAAATTTGTGGGATTTCCTTTCCAAATAGCCTTTCCATCTTTAGTCCAAGCTGTTTTAGTCATACTATAGGTTTCCCATGCGTCATTGCCATCGCACCGCTTATTTAAATTAAGTTGGCAGTATTTCGTAGACTCATCCCAATATTCGCCCCATAAATCCTCTGGACAAAAGTATATTTCCATGGAATACGCCCACGCCATACCGATATTAGCCATACTCATCACAAGTACAGCAAAAATCATGGCAACGTGCTTCCATGCGCGCGCAGTGAAAACGGCAGAGAATACCCGGGGGGTAGCCAAATCACGGCAACGACACGGATTCGACACGGAATCGGGTTGGGGGCAATACCTACTCATTTGCACATTTCGAGGTACTTGACCGTCATTCTTCGACGCATTTTGATTTAAGTTAAAGTAATTGTGTTTCATTGTATTTTTGTGTTTTTATTATTATTCTGGTGTTTTTATGTTATTCAATTCAGCCTGTTCCTTTTTTTCAGCTTGTATCTTTTTTGAGCTTGTATTTTTAGCTTGTATCTTTTTTGAGCTTGTATTTTAGCTTGTATCTTTTTGCCGGACATACACGCACAAAAAAAGCGGTAAGTCCGCATACTGGATTTACCGCTTTGAAATAAATGTATATGATTTGGATGTTAGTAAATTATCATGCTTTGAGGAACGACTCTTTCTATTACTACGAGATCATCCTCTATGGAATATAATATCGCTAATTTCTTATAGTTGATACGCCTAATAGGTACTCCGTATCGGGCAGAAAGAGCCATATCTATCGCCAAGGCGTCAGCTCCTCGCTCCAAACTACGCATCTTGCTGAGCAACCCTTGGTAATAAAGCGCAGCAGTCATAGGAGCTAACACTTGATTACAGATAAAGTCATATACTCTATCCGCATCATCCAAGGCTTGATCACTTAATTTGACGGAAAAGTGCCTCATTGCAACAATTCCCGAATATCATTCACCCCGTAATGTTGTCCGAGTTTCTTGCCTAATCTATCAGCGAACTCATCAATAGAATGCAATGCTCTTCCTGTACTAACTGAAAGCATCGGCTCATGCATTTTGCCAAAATTTCTTTCTGATGTCGGTTGTGTGGTTACCATAATTGTATTGGTTTTGCGTTTTGCGACGCAAAAGTACAACAAATTTTTGGAATACGCAAACTTTCAGCAAAAAAAAAGTAAATTTATTTGGCTTTTTATTGATTATAGTTTGTAATTCGCGCAAAAGTGCGATTGTACCTTCGAGGTGGGACGGTAAGCCGTGTCGGTGCCCTTGAAGTACTTTCCTAATTTCACATGTGCAAGTTTTTTGTGCAAAAAGTGCAAACTTTCTGCATTTTTGCGGTAAATCCATAATGTCAAAGACCAAAGACACCAAAAACACCCGGTGCGGTTAAATTAACCGAGGGAATTTTTGGTGCGTTTGGACTGAGACTAATAAATAAAATTTGCGAAATTTTTGGGAGTCCCAAACGGCATTTTTACAAAATGCGCGGCAAAGGTACAACTTTTTTCTCACACGCGCAAGTTTTTCTTTGAAAAAAGGACAGAATTGTTGAAATTTACACTCTTTCCGTCATTTTGTTGCATAAAAAAAGTGCAGATTGTGGATCAAACCTGCACTTTTAAAGTTCACCTCCAACGGGCGGAGAGACTATAATCTTTGGAAAATCTCTTGTTCAAACTGCTTGACCGTCATTATTCGGCAATCTCCGATAGTTTCCATCTCTAACAAATCACTATCGCCGGACACGAGATATATAGCTTTCGACTGTATTGCTAATTCTAACAAATAGTCGTCCTTTGGGTCTCTACACCGAGCGGAAATATCACCTAACGGTACATTAACCATATTCTTCTCCATCCAGTTTCGTAGCATCTCCACATCCTCCGGGCGGAAATACTTTGCAAATTTAGGACGCTGTGCGACTAAAATCACCTCTTGCATCAGCCGCTCAGTCACCACCAACTCAATCTGAGGATAACTCAACAATTCTCTTAAGGAAAGTAATTGCCGACCAATAAGAGAACTGATCCAAATATTTGTATCTACGATGACGCGTATCTTATTTGCGGGCATAGCTTTGCTCATAAATCTGCTTACGAACGGCATCTACTTCTGCTTGGATTTCCTCGTCCGTCAAATCACATTCGGGGAAATTCTCTTGCATTTGAATAAACGACTTGACGCGATTTTGCGCCTCTTTCTCTTCCCGATTAAGCAGAGTCTCCACATTCAAAGGAACGATAACATAAGGCACACTCACACGCTTGGCAAAATCAGTTAAGAATGCCATTTGCGATTGGTCTTGAGGTTGAAAAACTATCGTACTCATAATACTCTCCTTTCAATTTCCGCTGCAAAGGTACGGCTTTTTTTTGAATTATGCAAATAAAAAGTGCAGATTATGGTTTGAACCTGCACTTTTGGGGAGTAAAAGCACTCAAAGCAATAAACCTATAAAACATGTTCGTCTCAAATCCGTTCGCTCATAGCTCTTTCCGCGAGCGGAATTTATAGATTGCGTACGATAGGAAGAAAATCTTCAAGTTTGATAACTTCTATAGGAGGGTAATCGATGCCCTTCAAGACATCATAATGATGATCATTGGAAACAATAAACCGGGCACCTGCAGCTATCGCGCAATCCACAAACTTATTATCATCCGGATCCTGAACTATCAGTTCAAACGCATAATAGGGAGTAACGAACTCAACAAAAGGACTATTTATGATTGTTTTAATGACCGTCTCCGCTGTATCATGATCCGTCAGTCGCTGAAGTATTTCCAGATACTCCATGATGATTTCGTTAGATACGCAAAGTGTATTCTTTCCGTCCACAAACGACAGCCACACTTCGTAGTAACGACCACGAGGTGCAATGCTTTGAATCAAACAATTTGTATCCAGGACTATACGCATAATCAGTCAAGGTGATGCAAGTCCATTTGATTGATTTCATCCAGACGAGCCTGATCTAACTCTCCGTTATCCCACAGCTCATTCAGACGATTCTGCATTTTCGACGAATAGTACTTATACAAGACGTCCTTCAGTTCTATCAATCCTTGCTCTGCCCTATCTACTGAGAACATCTTCAGCAGGTGAAGCTGAATCGGATTAAAAACCGGTTTCTGTTGTACAGTTGCTTCCATAATTCTTGTTTATTTATCTTTTCCGCTGCAAAGGTACGGCTTTTTTTTGAATTATGCAAATAAAAAGTGCAGATTGTGGATTAAACCTGCACTTTTTGACCTTGGGGTCACGCCTCTTTGCGCGCACGAACCTTTTTATATCCCGCGTACGCGCAAAGGAGCATCATCAGCGGCCAAACGACATCGCCCAGAGGTACGTTACCCGGATCATTAGGATCAACAATTGGATTGACCGGTAGTCCGGTTACGTCATCGTAGCCATCATTATTACCATCTACTCTTCGGATACTTCCCGGATGATGTCCTGAACCTACTCCGTAAGCCTCGTTATTTACCGTTCCGTCGCTATTGAGCATGGATTGCTCTCCATTCCCGAATTGGTCAGGGAAAGCGCTGGTAGACTGGAAACCCATCGTCGGAGCAGAAGCCGTCGAGGCTACTTTGTACTCCGCGTGTTGGTACGGTTGCTCATATCTAACTCCTTTGTACGTACTCTTATAGTCCACGGCTTGCGCCTGCGCGGCGCTAAGCAGCGCCGGCAGGAAAGCCAGGATCATCACTAATTTTGTATTACGCATGATAGTTTTCATAACGTTTTTCATAATTCTTTCCTCTTTAATTCTTTCACTCATTAATTCATTCATTAATTCATTCAACCATTACTTAACTACCTTTCCTGTTGCGTCATACAATCTTCCTCCTCGGATGATATACAACTTGTCGTTATAAATGATTTTCTGTACTCTCGGAGCGGCAGCATCCAGATTCTCCATGCCTGTAGCCACTTCCGGCGCATTGATTGCCGTGCGGCTGATGTAGAAGCGGTTGGCAGCGTCACCTTCCTCGAAAGTGAAGGTATAACTATTCTCCGCACTCATCAGCGTAGAGTTTTTCAATTTCAGGTCATTGAGGTAGTACTCTTCGTTGCCTCCAAGGAATGTAAACGTATATTCCGTTTCCTTACCCGGAGCAAAGCCAAGTACCGTTCCTTCAAGTTCCGGAAGCGCAGCTACAGCCATCTGTCCGGCTTCGGTCTCGGCGTACAATGTAGCTGTACGCCCATCGCAAGGCAGATATTCTGCTTCCCATCCATTATCGAACTCCTCGTCGAAACGTTTTCCTTCAAACAGCCGGAGGTCAGCATATGTCTTACTATCTGCTACGTGGATAGTAGTCATCGTAATATCCTTATCCGCGGCCGCACGCCTCGGTGCACGCAGCGGCTCATTCAGATTCTCCGTTGCTGTCTTGCGAACTACTTCTTTGTAGTTGAGTTCCAGACTCGTCTCTGCGCTTACACGGATCAAGAACGCCTGCATTGCAGGAATAACCTTCAATCCGCTCCATCCGCTCCAACCGGAACCCTCAATAGGTATGGCTAACCATTGACCTGCAGATCCGGAAGTTCCGGAAGACGCTCCGCCGTCACCATCGTTACCTGTTACATAGATATAAATTGTCTTCTGAACATTATTATCGTTACCGATTGCCGTCTTGAGAGACGCAATGTCTATCGGAGCAGTCCATGAGTTACCGATGATGTTGTTGGCAAATTCAGCGCCGGAGCCGTTAGTAAGTGCTATTTCCTTCTGACTTGTTGAAGCCAAATTACCTTTCATCGTGTAATTCATTGCTGATGTAGAATTGGTAGTAATTCCGACACATTCGAATGCTCTAAGGTCTTCATAATAACCGCGACGCTCCCATCCGCCATTTTCCTTCCATACATAGGTTAGAATCATCTTGCCATCATGCTTCTCATTCGCGAAACTCGGGTACACGGACACTACTTCCATCGGCACTGCCATATACTGGAACTGATATGTCGAAGAAACTATTCGTCCCAAACTATACAGGTTCACCGTAGCCTGGGTCTCAGCCTCTTCGTTATCGAAGATCAAGGCAGCCTGTCCGGAACCATCCGTATTGATGATTAGGTCTTCCGGAGTGGTCGGCTTGAGGTCGTTGGCTGCGAAATACGGAGCTTCTGCTCTACGTATCTTACCGCCTACGATCAACGCGCCGCCGGCTTCGATGGTCAGGGAGCCGTTAGCTGCACTGCCGGTCTTTTTACTACTGGTTCCTTTCGTAGCAATATCTACTTGTGCGACATGGAAGGTATTTCCGTTCTTTACCACACACGGCGCCAAGATACGTACTTTCGCTTCGTTGGAGGGAAGACCACCCTTTGACCAGTTGGTAGCTTTATTCCAGTCGTCATCAGTTGCTCCTGTGAAGTAGTTCGAGCAGTCATCCACCTCCTCCATGTTGGTCTTCAGGAGGTAGGTCAAGATGTTTCGAATAACGATCTTTCCTTCAGGAGTCAGTGCACTTGTCGGGCGAAGCGCCTTGGCGTTAACACCCATTACCAGCAGACGGGCAGCAGGTTCTTCCTGGCGCTCAATAGCAGCTTGCAGCGTTCCATCGAGAATACGTCCAAGGCCCAACAGACTACCTGCCGCACTTCCGTTAAAGCCTTGCAGTGCCGGTTTCTTGTCACCAGCCGTCTCTACATTGTACGCCACACCATTATAGATACCTTTCGTGGAATCGACTAAGATCACATGACGGAAAATATCGTCACCAATTACTTCGTCCCAAACATTCGTACCATCCTCTGCTTCCGGTAGACCTGATTTATAAATCTCATGGTCTTTACATTCCAGACGAATCTCGTACTGACGCGGATTCGGCGAAGACGGGTTACCGGCAATACCCTTGGCGCTCCAGTTCTTCAAGGCACTCACGTAAGCCTCCATGGTGAGAATCGGGCGCACATCCACCATCGTACCGAAGGCGTTGACATAACCCTTGGTCTTGTAATCGCCGCTTGGAGTGGTGTTTGTACTCGGGTCATCAGTAATGAGAATAGCATCGTATTGCGAATACTCTTCGCGAATATCCTTCTCATTAGTCGTATGATAGATATTCCGCTCCGTCAGATCAAATGCACCTGTCGGGTTCGTAGATTCGTTATAATTTAGATAGTCGTAGAGGTCCGTACCGCTGGCGTGTCCGGATGTCACAGCATCCCATGCGCCGTCTTTCGTACCATCTACCACAAAGGCAATGCTCGGACGGTCCGTTTTTGCCTGCTTATGGATAATGATACTTAACTCGCTTGCACTGTTTCCACAACCATCGTTTGCTGTAATCTTCAGCGTTACGTCGCCGGCAGCCCATGTACCATCGTCATGAGCCGGAGCATCACCATTATCTTTCGTTCCGTTCAGATAGATGATACCATTCTCGCCCATGTGGAAGCCACAGCCGGCAAAACCGGTCGTTGTTGTGCTGTCGCTATTCCAGATCTCGGTACTGCCAATCTTCACGGTAAAGCCTGTAGCACCTTTTGTCTGAACTAATTCTACATCCGGCGTACGACGATCTTTCTTCACGTACCATTGATCAACAATTTTCGTAGCGTTCATCAGCTCCGAAGCCTTTATTGTTATGGTATTTTTCGATGCCATTGCGCAGTGACCATAACCGGCAACCGTGTTATCGACTACTACGTAGTATTCGCCGGCTACTGAGGTGGTATAGGTTGCTGTCTGCGCGCCATCAGCAGAACCCAGCGAAGCACCATCCTTGAACCATTGATAACTTACACCATCCAGAGCCGTGTGACCGGTTACTGTCATTTGGATATTTCCGCAACCAACATCTGTCGTACTGATAGTACCCTGTTCGTCGATACAATTATCTTCTACATGGATGTTATACGTAGCTGTTGCCTCTTCGAAACAACCGCTGGCTGCCAAGGTTGCCGTGATAGTAGCGTCACCTTCGGAGCCGACGATATGCACGGTTCCGGCGGCATTCACAGTAGCAACAGCAGGGTCGCTACTCTCATACGTGATTGCACCCAGACTGTTCTTATCTTGACCTGCAACAAACGTAAAGTCCACATCACCGGTTTCTTTTTCAAGACGGGTATTCGCGGGTTTCCAATCCTCATCCGTGTTCAACGCCGGATCCCAACTCAGGGTCGGAGTAACCGGACCGCCGCCTCCGGCTCCGCCATCTACATCGAAGCCATAGAGATAACCATCGCTACTTCCTATAAATACATAATATCCGGCCGCCAATGAAGCATATGTTGCCTTAATACCGCCGGCTGTCGAGATATTCACAACTCCGCTGGAAACCGTTGCGGCACCTGCAGTTGTACTCTTGCCGGAAGAAGCGAATGCAGCTCCAACGGCTGTTACGCTGGTTATCTTCGTCTTTGACGAATAGTCAGATGTTTCTATTGCACTCAATTCTTTGGCAGAACTGAACGAATATAACGTGAATGACTTACCCGTAGAACCTGCATTGAAATAAACATCCAATGCTGAAGTCGCTGTCAATTTAAATACTACGTTCAATCGATCTGCGCGATATCCTATCTTTTTGTCTGCATCATTCAATCCTGACGATCCGGTAGCAATTAACTTGGCTAATCCGCTTCCGACATATTGCGTTGTATTGGAAGAAGTGGACATATCCGCAAATTTCTCACCGGCATCATTCTTCTCGGATGACAAGAACCGAACTTCTACTACACCTCCGCTACAATCCGTTAAGGCCTCGTCGTGCGTCAACTCCGCCGGGGCATACGTTCCGTCAGCAGGGACAGAGAGCGTGAAGGTGATCTGTGTTGCATTAGCCGGAACAACCGTTGTGATGTCAAAGTCTGCCGTTACATAGGTCTTTCCGTTGTCCGAACCAGAGGTATATTCATCTTTCACAATATTCTTCAGCGTCACGCCTTCAGTAGCCGTCAGTTCCAATTGATCTTTGTATGCGTTATCCCATGCCGCTTGGTCAATGACTGCCTTCACTTTATAACCGCTACCGCCGCGATAGAGAGCATCATCCACTTTAGTGATAGTCCAAGTAGCCGTTACTGCCGTACCCCACTTAGCCCAGTATTGTTTGTCTCCTACCGAACCGGACTCCAAGATTACAGCCGGTACACCCGAGAAATCGCTCGCCTCATACCAACCGGCAAAGATTGCATCTGCCTTAGTCGGGATAGGCAAGGTGTAGTCCTCATCAAACTGGGTATAAGAGGCTTTCGGTGCCGGATCAACCGGGTTGGTTCCTCCATCTAGATTATATGTAATAGTATAAGTAGGATATACTATAATATTATATCCTTCACTATTATGCGCGTTACACGTACCATTAGCCACCTCACACCAGTACTTTCCGGCATCACCTGCCGCACAAGAAGCCTTGGTGAAAGTATAACCTGCTGAACCGGTAGCCGCAGCCTGTACTTGGGATTTACCGCCCCACGTGTCTCCCTTATACCATGTATAGGTAGTCAAGTTGTCGTAGTTCTCGCCGTCATGCGAAGCTGTTAAGGTAATCGTCTGACCCGGCACGTATTCCGATACACCACTGATTGTCGGTGCGGAAGGCGTTGCACAAGCGTAGTCCTGTACCGCTCCGTAGAACTTCACATCCGGACCCATACGGAAGTCCGTCGGAGAACCGGAGGTCTTCCATGCATAAATGCGGATAGTTACTGCACCGCGCAGAATCTTTCCGCTACCGAATACAAACGATGCGTCTGTCAAGGAAGCCTCTGCAGAAACGGCTACGGTATTGGTACTGTTATATACATTGCCTGCCGCATCGGAGATCTGCGCCTTGTAGGTGCGGTTTCCACTATTTACGTTGAAGACTTTGCAATCAAACTTGCTGATTTCTACTTGCTTGGTAGCGCCGATAGTGAAGGTGAACCGGGCACTCTTGTCAGGAGCCGCTGTACTCGATACTTCGCCTGATGCCATTGCGGTTTTCGCGGTAGCAGAATTCTTGGCTTTATTGTCGCCTTCGTCGTGTGAAGTGCCTATTGAACTAATATTCGTTCCATCCGTGGTACCTGTGCCTGTCGTAGTAGCCCACGCTTCATTATCAGCGGTCTTCATTTTCCATGTTACCAACGCCGTACTTGCAGGTGCCCATTTTGCATAGAGGTGAACATCTGCGCCGTCAATCGTAATCTTCTGGCCGTCCGAGTATGCCGCACTTCCTTCGGCAGTAGTAGCCCAACCTTGGAAATCATAGCTATCTTTCGTTAACGGATAGCGGCTGTCGTTATAACTCAGTACGGTTGCTTTTGCGCCATCGGAATAAGAGGTGGTATCGCTCACGAATCCGCTCTCAGCACCATTACCATGGTAATAGACATGATAGCAGGTACCGCCACTGGAAGTTGAACTATACACCTTCAGCGAGTCCATGTAACACGTCTTACCGGATCCATCTGCGGTGAAACGGAATTTGAACCGCAGCGCACTGGCTTTCTTGCCCGAAGAAATAGCTATTACTTTCCGAGTAAACTCTTTATTGCCATTCGGAGAAGCAACCGCTGTAGCAGAAAGCAACTGGGTAGAGTCGGCAGAGAAATCATCAGTCGAACACCATACTGCCACTTTACAACCGGCCTTATCACTTCCCGCAAAATAGAACGAAATAGAATCTACATTGCTGTATGCGCTGTTCGTTTTTATCGATCCCTTATTTGAACTACTCGATTTAATCTGACACGAATACGCATTATTGCGCACTACAGCTGTTGTGGAGTTGTTAATTGTATTTCCATCTGCGTCTTTATACTTGAATCCTAATGACGGAGCACTGGTGAATACTAAGTTCGAACCACCTACTTCCTGATAAGTCGTATATCCTGTTGCAGGTACGTCAGCTGTGCTCTTTGCCACGCCGCCAGCGTCGCACTCTTCCTCCCAACGAGCATAGAGCGTGATGTCTGCAGTCAGAGGATAAGTTGCTCCGCCGTTGCCTACTTTCTCTCCGGCTGTAGTGTACCAGCCGTCTAACACATAACCCGTTCTCTTCGGGTTAGGTAATGTCACGCTTGCGCCGGTTGCGCTTGGCGGAGTTGCACCGCTTGTTGCACCATTGTAGTTGTAGGTTACAGTGTGACCGGAAGCCGCGCTGACGGTGATGGTTGCATCCATCACTTTTTCGCAGTAGGTAGCATCAGCGGCTTGGGTGGCAGTCACGGTAGCTGTTCCTGCTGAGGTAGCTGTGAATGATGTACCGGCAATAGTAGCACCCGTACCGTTAGCGTTCTTTACGGTATAGGTCACGGCTCCACTACTATTACTGGTCCATAATGTACTCAAATTCAATGCACTACCGCCTACGGTATATGCACCATTATTGAAAGTCGCGGTAGGCTCGGTGCAAGAAGCCGGACGAGTGATAGTGAGGGCTGTAATATTACGACTATTAGAACTCGAACTTCGCCATGCATAGATTACATTTTTACCTATTAAGCTGCTTTCAGCGGGTACAACGTAATATTTATGATAGTTATCACCTAAATTACTTGTAGCCGGGGAGGTCGCATATATATTGGTAGTGGTGATACTAATTTGATTGGTATTATTGTCGGCAACTATAAACTTAATAGTATCCCCTTCTGCTAAAGTACATCCAAACTCCAGTTTCAACATTGCGTCATTACCATTCAATATAATCTTCCCTGGATTCGCATTACCTATTTTAGCCTTTGTTGCATCAGAAGCATGTTTATTACCTAACGTTGCTGTTCCATTCACAATAGTAGCGTACGTTTCTAACGACACAGAATCTCCAGCTGTTATATTCGATGCCTCGCCAACATTACCCATTGTCAGTGAGTACATTGTACCAGAAGATGGACAACTTATAGTACGCCATTGAGCATAAAGCGTTACATTGGCATCGACAATCGTCACTTTTTGGCCAACAGCATACCATTTACCAGAAGATGCTGCCGTCCTCCAACCAATGAACATACTTCCATCCTTAGCCAGCGTGTTCCTGCCCAATACGGTTGCTACATCGTCAGCAGCATAAGTATTTCCATCCGTCGGAACAAGTCCTGATCCTCCATTGGCATTATAGGTTATGGTATATGCAGCCGCAGCAGTAACGGTGATCGACTTATTTACAGACGCCGTGCTACAATAACTGTCTGCGCCGGTTACGGTAGCCGTGATAGTGGTCGTTCCGGCTTTGAGATAACTGATAGCACCTGAAGTCTCATTCACGCTTGCAACAGTTGCATCGCTACTGCTGAAACGCAAACCTGCTGAATAATTAGTAGTCACAGAAGCAGTCATACTTCCGCCTACTGTTCCATCTGCCGGAGCTGTATTCCATGCAGCCGTAACGGCGGTACGTACGGTAGCAGATTTAGTTGCGGCATCACTCCATGAACCGCAAACCGTATTCTTCGCACGGAGATAAATCGTTTTGCTGCCTGCCGTAGCGTCCGTCGTGTAATCTATGGAAGCCGGATTGCTTGTACTGGTACCACCTGCTGCATCCTGCCAATACCAAGTTACGTAACTCGGCAAACCGGCTATATCTGCGCTGAATGTAGCACCTGCACTACAACCATCCGTTGCCGTAATGGCAGAAGCCGTCGGTGCATCCGGAGTAATGCAATCCCAAACGGCATAGAGGGTTACATTGCCTGTCATAGCGTGTGTATCACCCGGATCCCATGCACCATCAGGAGAAGCTGCAGAGGATGATGTATTCCAACCAAGGAAATCATATCCCTCTCTTGTCGGTTGCGTAGAAGAAACCGTCAGTTGGCATGGACTTGCCTCCACGGAAACATAATCCGCAGCAGGAGCGCCACTACCTCCGTTGGCATTGTAGGTAAGTTTATAATGAGGTACGAAAGTGACATACCAGTTATTATCTCCCGAATTGGCATAGATGCGGAACTTACCTGTTTTATTTGCATAGGAAGTACTCATACCTCCATCCAACCAAGTTGAAGGTCCTGTTTTTGTACGAAGTCCCGATACATTCACTTTTTCGCTATATGGAGAACACCACACATAACCCAATTCCGTTTTCAGACCGACAAAGATTTTCCTTCCTATTGCGGCATTGGTTAAGGTTGTTATCGGTGTGTACCACTCTGTCTCATCCCAATTTTCTGTTTTGGGAGAAAATACCAATGTCGAGTCATGAGTCCAGTCTCCAGTTCCAAAATTCAACGTGTATCCTGTCGGTACAAAACTTACATATTTGTTTTCGTCTCCACTATCAGAATAAACATGGAATCTACCCAAACCTCCTCCTAAATTACCTTCTTGAGGATTCGCGCCAAACTTTTTGTCTCTTTTGTGATAGAATGGCATAGGTACATTATCTGTAGTACCTGTGAACCCTCGTGTTTGTGTTTTTGCTCCAGAACCATCCCAAGTTACATTATACCACTCTGCGTAAGGCAAAGGCATTTCGTCTGTTAAATAGCTTGTAGTTGAGCCTACTTGAGAGAAACAAATTGGAGTGGTATTCCAGTCTCTTCCATGCTGGTAATGGAATTCATATGAATCACAGCCAGAAGCTACAGGTTCTACCGTAAGTACAACTTGACCCAAAAATGCGGTGTTCGCGTTTCCCACGATATTTGTGTATGTTCCGTCTGTAGAACCTTGCAGTTTACATTGGAAAGATGCATATTTAGTATTTCCTGAACTATAGGTTGTAGCATTATAGGTCATAATACGCACAAACATCACATCCCTAGCATTATGCGAAGCAGAGATAGCAAAATTATGGCCATCATTACAATTTGTCATTCCTGAGTTTGCTATTACATCTGATATCACATAACCGCCATTTGTTGCAGTTACAACTGCATTACTAGGCTCAGAAACGGTTTGACCAAAAATAGCAATTATTCTTTGACTATTTGCGCTTGACCTCCATTTTACATTTGCATTGGTGATTCGATAACCTTCAGGAACCGAGAACTTTATATATGTAGTATTTCCATTTAAGGATGGATACGACACCGAGCTTCCACTTACGCAATATATTTGTACGCTTGAATTAGAAATAGATTTATCTACCGTTACAATAGGAGTAGTTGACGTTGTCGTATTCCAACTGCCATTTCCTGTACCATCATAAGCTCCACTAAAAGTAAACTCCGTTCCCCACGCCATACCGATATTAGCCACACTCAGCATGAGTACAGCAAAAATCATGGCAAGATTTCTGAGGTTACCTCGGTGTAACATTAGCCTTGACTGTCGCTTCACCGTCGGCTCACCGTCGGGATTAGACTTAATTTGATTTAAGTTAATGTAAAAGTTTTTCATTGTGTATTATGTTTTTATGTTAATATTTCCTTTTATGCATAGCACCAAGCCTCAATCTATTGGTAACTCTAAATCATCGAGGTCTCTTAGGTCGCTTTGGAGACAATCTGTCTTCTTTAACAGCCATTTTGTTGTTCCGTACGATACTCCTACGGACGCCAATCCTACTAATAATTCACAGCACAATTTCAACGGATCACCACCGCAACAATATTCCTGCAGCAACATACATGCTCCAAAGAAAAACGCCATTGCTCCCCACACGATTGCAATAACCCAAGTTGTGATAAGTGCTACTTTTGAGGTGGAGATATTAGCTCCGGATGTGATTTTATTTTTATCGTTGTTAGCATTTTTGTTTGCAAACACGGAATAAACTCGATAGTCATCTTTGCCTTCTTCCGAACATTTCTTCTCAAAATTATGAATCAGCATTATCCAGCTAGTTTCCCAATAGTAATATCCTTTGCCAGAAAGGTACGCAGCGATACTTACAATATAACCGACGAACGCTACACAAAGGACCAGCATTCGACACTCCTCTCCTTTGCTATGCAAAGAATACAAAGCCACAAACAGTGCGCCTATAATCACATAGAACGACATCAACCACTTGTTGAGGTTGTCGTAGTGATAATTGCGGGCTGCAATTAGCTTTTCATACTGATATTTTTGATCGTCGGTCATTTTCTGTCGTTGTGTGTTTTTATGTTATTCTATTTTGGGTTCTCGCAAGGATGCGAGAAAAATGCACGGCGTTTTTTGGGTGTCGGATGGGATCCGACGAAATAAACGAAGGCCTTATATTGTTCTTATTGTACTGTTCTTAGATTGTTGTCGGGACATGGTCCCGTGATGGTCCTGTTCTATATCGTGTTTTTTTGTTATTCAATTCAGCTTGTATCTTTTTTGCTCAAATAAATACAAGCTTGTATCTTTTTGCCGGACATACACGCACAAAAAAGCGGTAAGTCCGCATACTGGATTTACCGCTTTGTAATTTGTTAGGTCGATAGTAATTGAGATTACTTATTCTTCCTCACATCCCAGAAATCAGCTATAAAGATTATATCTCCATCTACATAGTATAGCATCTTACTCCGGCGATTGATTGTTACATATCTATAAACAACCCCTTCTTGTGTATCGCTCCATTCAACAGAGCCAATATTTGGCAATAAGGAAATTATACCTTCTGCTTCCTCGGTACGCTCAATGAATGCTTGCATTGCTTGAGCTCCGAAATCAGCAAGAATATAATCGGCAACTTCCCGCCAACCGGCGATTGCTTTCTTCGTCCAAAGAACTCTCATGCACTATGAAGCAAGCGTTGTTTAACATATTCACGCATTAAGTCATGCGCCTCTTCCTGAGAGTATATTTCTCCGGCTATAGCTTGCCGATGGGCCTCGCGCAAACGAGCTTTCAACTCATCCGGGGTTTCTTCTACACGGTGCAGATGCTCGAACAGATTTCCCTGTACGTGGTCAATCAACTGCTGCTGCTCGCTATAAGGAAGCATACAAGCTAAATCGAATACCTGATTAAATGTCGGTTGTGTTGCTACCATAATTGTGTTGTTTTGCGTTTTGCGACGCAAAAGTACAACAATTTTTCGATATATGCAAGTTTTTGAACTTAAAAATGCAATTTGCGTGCATTTTTGCGGTAAATCCAATATGTCAAAGATCGTTTGCCTCGGTTTTTGAGCCCTGAGGCGGGGCTATTGTCGGATGGCATCCGACGTAAGGGACAAAATGTTGTTTATATTTTATTGTCGGATAGTATCCGACCTAATTGACAAAATGTTGTTTCTATTGTCGGATGGCATCCGACGATTATGGACAGAGGCCTTATATTGTTCTTATTGTACTGTTCTCAGGTTGTTGTCGGGACATGGTCCCGTGATGGTCCTGTTCTATATCGTGTTTTTATGCTTCTTTACAACAAATAGTGTCATAAAAAAACAAATTCTCAATCTTTGTGATCAAGAATTTGTAGAGTATAAAAATATGGAAAGTTATTTGTCTATCCTACTGAGAACACGAGAGATAAGTGTCCAAGGTTTCATTCGGATGTCCCAAAAGTCAACAACATAAATGGTATCATCCTCTATAAGATAAATGATTTTGCTGCGCGTACTCACGAATGAAATCCATCGAGTCTTCATGGCTGATGTATCTACCTTCTTTCATCTCATGAAAGCGTTTCTCCGCACGCTCGTATAAGTACTGCTCCATAATCCTAAAATTTAGTAGTTATTAACCTTTGCGACTGCAAAGGTACAAAAAACATTTCGTTTGAGCAAATATTTTTACTATAAATTGCTGTAATCAGTTATTTTTTATGGTTTTTCAGCATTTTATAGTGCAATATCCATGCGATTATATGAGTTTTACTCTACAAATTCTTTAATCTTTCAAAGATCGCAAAGACACACAAAAAAAGCGTGAAGTTCGTCTGTCCTCACGCTCCCAAAGGCCTTCGCAATGCCCGTCATCAGAGTCAGTAACAACCGAAATCCACGCCGCAGCTATGTACGCGTAGGGGTGCGCATCTGCGCACCCTCACGGGAATACATAAACCCGGACATTCATTTCCTATTGTTCGGCCTGATGACAAAAAGTTGCGAAGTTTTTGAGAGCCGCAAACAACGTTAATAAACGTCTTTTTAATATGTCTTCATCTCCACCCCAAAAAATAGAGACACTTCCCTCGGCGTGGATTGGGTGCAAAATTACAACATTTATTTGAAATACGCAAATTAAATTATACAATTTATTGAAATTGGCGTTAATTTACACAATTTTTGTCAATTTGTACACCATACACAGAAGGGGATATTGTTGGGTTCTCGCAATGATGCGAGAAAAATGCACAGTGTTTTTTGAAGCATTTTTGCTAAATATTTGCGTAATCAAAAATTTTATAGTAATTTTGCAGCGTGAAACGAAAGATACTAATCATAGTAGCGCTGGTAAGTGTATTTTCTGCCGCTCAGGCGGAGGAAATGAAGGCGGCGGAGAAGACCGAGAAGGCGGTGGAGCAGAGCCAGGCGGCAAAGGCGGAGAAGAAGCCGAGCAAGGGTTTGCTATTCTTCTACCGCACGGGAAGATGGGTAGATAACTACCTGACCAGGGGTATAGACACGAGCTATATCGAGCTGCCGGAACACAGCTGGCGGTTGGCGTACACGAACGCCATGGTAGGCGTCCATTCGACGCTGAGTTCGTCATTTCTCGCCATTATACCAGGCAGTTCCGGCCCGGAGGAGATGTCATTCTCTTTGCTGAACCGGACCACTCCATCTGTGGATTTAGGATTCTACGCAGGTTACCGCGGGTTCGGCTTCGGCTACAGCTGGGACGCCCTCAACGCCTACGCCCAGCGGCTGAGTTTCTCCTTCGGCAGTAAGTTTATCGGCCTCGATTTTAGTATCCAGACCAGTACGAACATCACCACCCGAATCATTTTAGACAATCAATATAATTGGGATCAAGGTAAAACCAATATCGTCATCACGAACGCGAGCCTGAATATCTGGTACGCGCTCAACGCGGCGCATTATTCCCACCAGGCGGCCGTCAAACAATCGTATATCCAGAAGAAGACAGCAGGTTCACTCCTGGTTCATTTAGCGTATCAATCGAGCCAGGTGGATTTGCGGGATACCGTGAAGATTCCCGATGGCGAAAGGCCTTTAATCCCTTCGATTATGTCCAATGTAACCGCGATTCGCACAAGGCAGATAGCGATCGGAATCGGCTACGGCATCAACTATACGCCTAACAAAGGCAAAGTGATACTACATGCCTCTGCGGCGGCGATGCTTGTGACGTATTCGGTCAATCTGATCTCCTATTATTTCCCGGACACGATAGCCAGCGAGCTGCCGAGTAACCCGATGTTCAACTTAGAGCCTGCGACCCCTGTTCACGTAACGGGCAACATGCGCGCCGCGGTGAGCTGGGAGATTAACAAATGGGTACACCTCAACGCCTGGGCGACGGCGGAGCACATCCGTTTCCGCTCCAAACCGACGGTTCAGGAGAACGTGATGAGTCTGAAGAACTGGAACTGGAAAGTACAGGCCTCCGTGGGCGTACGTTTCGGCGCGGGCAAGGATCGGTTGCAGAGGGCGTTGGAAGCCCCCCAACCCCCTGAAGGGGGAGAGGTTAGAGGGTTAGAGGTTAGAGGATTAGAGGAGAAAGGATTAGAGGTTAGAGGGGTAGAGGCGAAAGAGGTAAAGAAAAGCCGGATACCCAAATGGATAACCGGCTATTTCTGGAGTCCGAAGTACTAGGAGCCTAGGGTACTAGAGTCCTAGGGCCCTAGGGTACTAGTTATTTCACAACAATATGATGCGCGGAGCGGGCGTCCTCCGATTGGAGGATGAGCAGGTAGCTGCCTGCGGACGCCGGGGCATGGATATCGGAGTTATTGAAAGCTTCGGTATGATGCGTACGTCCTAACATATCCACCCATTGCGCCACACCCTGTCCCTGTACAGGAATAGGCTGCGCCATCGGCACAAGCGATGGCATATCCATCACCTCTGCGGGAACCTGAGCCGGAACAAAGGCACAGGTGAAGAGTTTGACACCATCCTCACGGGTCAGCAGCGCCTGATACTCCTCGCCGAAGCGGAGCTGTTTGCCCTCTCCGACATAGTAGTTGAACTCCGTAGCGCCCTCGATAGGAGCACCGGAAACGAACCACTGCACGGAATCAAAGCGGTAACCGCCGTTGAAATCCGCATTCTTAATCGCCAGGACGTCATTCCAACGCTGAGCAATAACCGTAGAGGCATACTGCAGCGTGAGGACGAACGGCAAGCGTACGTTACACTGCGGGAGAGAGTCCTCCAAGAGGATGAAACCATTATAGACATCCGGGATGACGGACTCATCCAGCGGAATAGCGATCGCATAATCGCCCTTCTTCTGCATATCCGAAACGGGCGCGAGAGACGGCATACCCTCCTCGTCGAAACCGTACGAATAACGCAAGCTTCGTCCGCGCGAGATGGAGTAAACCAGCCTCAGCGAGTCTTCTCCCTCGCAGAGGACATATACCTCCGGCATGGTAGCCTGGAGCGGCTCATAGACCTCGAGGTTGAGGACGTATGTCGAGTCGCAATTCGTAGGCGAAGGTACGGTATCAATCATCGAGACTGTCCCTTCGGGATAGACGCGGCCGTGATACGTAAAGGGCAGCGAAGTCTGCATAACCATCGTATCCTCGAAGATTCGCACCGGCTCAATGAGCTGGAGATAGATGATCGAGTCGCACGAGGTGATCTCATTGAAGAGGACAATCGAATCCAGCCCGTACTCATGATAGAGCGTATCGGGTTTCTCCGGCCATACATAACCTGTCTTGCGGACATCGTCGCAGAGGACGTCCACGATGGTATCACGTGTCTCGGAGAGCGGATCCATGAAGAGATGATAGGTCAGGACATCCTCGCAGGTACCGCACTGGGTACGGAGGTTGACTACGAAATGACCTCCCTCAATCGGGAAATTAAAGGTCGGCTTGACTTCGTCGGACCAATTGGAGTATCCGGCCGGCATACCCTCGATATTCCACTCGTAATGCTCGATATGGTAGTTCTCGGAAACGAGTGTATCTTCGGTGACGTGGTCGATCTCCTGCACCCAAGAGGGCGAAGCATCGAACTCGACCTTATAGATATTATCGCGGCAGGAGCGGATGATCTTCGGTTCGTTCATAACCGAGATAGGGTTGGTAGCGAGGGTCGAAGCATAGAGGGAGAAGAAGCAGGTACTATCCTGGACGAACATACAATCCACTACATAGAGACTATCGTCCTCCATACCAGCCACGAACTTCTGGTTGCGCCCCAAGACATACTGCTCGGGGAAGGAACCGTCCGCACGACGGTAGCGCTCATTATAGGCGTACGCCCAGCGGTACTCAAATCCATCGGGCGCCATGAAATCCGGGTTGATCTGACCGCACTTCATATCCTTGAACTTACCATCGGAGCAAGACAAAGCGAAATAGGCATAACCGAAGTGTCCTCCCAATGTACAGTCATGAGTAGTCAGACGCGCCGTGATCGTAGCCCCCTGCGTAGCGTATTTCTTGAGGTTGACACCTACGGTAGTCCATTCCTTCCACACGATCGGCTCGGCATAGGAGACATCCTGCGGGGTATAGACATGCCATCCCTGCTCAGCAGCTCCGGGCTTGAGTTGGCTTCCCGTCCATACATCGAGACAAGTGAAGTCCGCCTGGCCGCAAGAACCGATAGTTTGATTATTCACCAAGAGATCCAGTTTGAAGCGCGGATCCTCGGTAGGCCCATGTCCCGGAGCCTCCAGGACAGGAAGGTATTTGAGGAGCAAGACAGGATGCTTGATCGTATCGACCTGGAAGGAGAACTCGATACGCTCCGCATCGTTGCCGCTCTCCCAGTTACCGAGACGCACAGACGCGAACTCACCCTCCGGAACGGTTTTTGCCAGACCGCCGGTACGAGGATCGGTTTCCTGGCGGTTAAAATGCACCACGTGGCGGCTTTGAGAATTCGACGGACCTAAATCCACCGGATCATCCACTTTGCGGAAATCATTAAACGTCTGCGCATCCGACGGCGAGGAGTTATTGACATAGCAAACCGCATTCGTGAGCGTCAGATAATCCACGCACATCTCATCGGGATAATAGATGAGTTTGGACTCAATCGCCTTGAGGCTATAGTGGTACTCATCGCACTTCGCGCGAACGATGATATCCGTCTGGCCGGAAGCGAGATTAGAGAAAGTAGTACTATTCCCCTGTACGATCTTCGGTCCTGCCCATGAACCCGCATCATAGGAATAGGCGCTGACCTCATACTCCGCCGCCGTTCCGGTCCAGGATATATTGACCGTCTTGCCGTTCTGGTTAATGACGATATTGGTAGGAGCGGGACAAGGCTTATTGTCGGAGATATTGATATTATCGACCACACCACTGGGTTGCTTGGGAACCAAGGAACCGTTGGTCCAGACAAAGGCGAGATAGTGGGGCGTACCGTCGCAATCGGAGCCTTTGATCGTAGCCGCGCATTGGCGCCAAGAAGCCACTCCGTTCAGGTTATCGATATTCGCACCCGGCTGGAGACGGATGATATATTCGTCAAAGCCGGAAGGAATACTACCTCCGTTAGGACTGGAGAGCACCTTGATCGGCGTCACACCGTCTTCCTTATACATCGGAATCCAGAGCAGATAGAGGCCATCAAACCCCTCGTTCGCCATCGCCATGTAGTCAAAATAGACGGTATAATTGCCCGTGATAGGATCCAGCGAGACGGTATCATAGGCGTAAACCCAACAACCGGTAGCCTGGTATTGCGCCGTAGTACCTCCATCATTGGAGATATACAGACCATTGTGACCGTTTCGGTCATTATTACCCGGAGCTCCGATATACCACTTATTCTTGATCTGGTTGGCAATCGATTGATTCGCCACCGGATTCAGCACCCATCTATCGCGATCCGCCTGCGTCTCGAAATCGCAAGAATAGTTTGTAACAGCATGGATAGGAGCCGCCAAGGAAAGGGCAGCTACCATCAGGACACTAACTAATCGATTCATATTCATTTTGAGGATATAGACACCGGGTTGCGAGGGTACCTCGAGGGTGTTATATCCCTCCATGAGGGAGGTAGTGGAATAGAGTTGGCCGGAGACGGTATAATACCATATATCCGCCGGTTTGGCCATGTACATCGGTACGCGCTGGCCTACCTTCACGATCGAGGGATACTCCGACTGCTGCTCCCTATAGACAGGCTGGATAGGACAGGTAGCGATAGAGACGCCATCCTTGCGGGTAGCTACTACGTAGTACTCCGACTCGTAATCCAGCGGCTGGTAGAGATAGGAGTGGGTCTCTCCCTCCAGCGGCATGTTATTCTTATACCACTGGAACGCGGTGAACTCATATCCGCCGTTGTATTTCGGCGAGAGCATGGTCAGGACGTCATTCCACTTCTGCTCGACGATCGAGCTGCTATAACGTACCTCAATCATCCGCTCTTCCTTGCGTACGCCGCAGCAGAACTGGTAGAAATAGAGGGAAGCCGTATATTGACCCGGAGTAATGGTCTCCGGATAAGGGATAGCGACGGAGCTGACGTAGGGGTCATAGATCGTCGTATCGCGCAGTTGTCCGCACACGCATAAGGCGGCTGCAGGATCGTAGCGTCCAGACGGGTATTGACCGTCAGGGTCAGATATACAGCGCTGTCGCACCCGCTCGCCGTCTTGAGCATGATGAGGTAGTCGTCGAGAGGCTGATTATAGCGAACACCATTGATGATCACCGCCTGGTCGGAGCAGATGGAGTCATGGATATAAACATCCTGCGGCTTATCCGTCACGGTCAGATGGAGAGTAACGGTAGAGTCACATCCCGCGAAATTGGGGAAGGTACGGACAATCGTCGTATCCTTGTCTAACCACTCATCGCCGAACTTATACGGCGCTTCCGGACAGGTGGTATAATTATACTCCACATTCGTCGGAATAATATTCGGCACGATAATCGTATCCACGCGGGTACTATCGCAGGTATTATCCGCGCCGATATAGGTAGTCATGGTCACCTCAATCGTATCTCCCTCCTGGCGGCAGACATAGTATGGCGCCCAGGTAGTCATCTCTCTCTCCGCACCCGTCACCAGACTCCGGAAGAACCAGCGGGATTCGTTCGCCGGCTCGGATGTATGCTGCTGGACGCTATCCACAACCACCATCACATGGGAGGTATTGGTGAACTTCAACGCGCTTGAGCATTCGCCGTAAACACGCTCGAAGGAATATTCCGGCACAGGGAAACGCGGCGCAGAAACCGTGCTGATATCGAAGTAGCAATCGGGTTGCTCAATGAAACTAACGCGGCAGGTATATTCCTGTTTACTAGGCTCCGTAATGAGCTCGCGCTCGTTCGAGACGGGTTGGTTACCCGGATCATCGGGATTACCTTTATACCACGCGTAGGCGAAGCCTTCCGGCGCGATACAAGTCACGGACGCGTCATTACCGCAGTTCTCGGTCTCGATATGCGCGTTCGCACAATCGACGGTGAAGTAGGCATATGCGTAGTGGCCGGACCAACCGCAGTCCATGGTAGTGAACCGTACTTTGATCGTTTGCCCGTGGTAAGGCATGAGGTTAACACCGATGGTGGTCCAGTCTTTCCAAGCCGCTTTCTCGTCGTGCGTCGTGTGCCAACCGGAAGCCACGCCGGACTCATAGGTAAACTCGGCGTGTCCGCATGTCTGGTCGATGAGTTGACCGTTCTGGTCCAGCACCTCCAGATTGAAGCGCGGCTGACCATCCTCGTCGTGTCCGGGAGGATTCTCAAAGACAATCGCATATTTCACAATCAAGATACCCTGATAGACCGAATCTACCAGAATATCATAGGTGATGGACTCCGCCTCACCTCCCCAGTTCCAGTTACCGAGTCGAACCGACGCGAGGGCTCCATCGGGTACCGTCTTCAAGAGACTATCCGTACGCGGATCGTACTCCGTAGGATCGACATGCAGCGTATGGCGGCTCTCGATAGCATCGGGTCCGAAGTCCACTACGCCGATATTCGCATATGGCGAGGAGGAAGCTTGCGCATTCGGGTTCATACCATAGGTACAGACCACATTCGGGCCATAGAGGTCCACATAGTTGACACAGTGGTTCTCCGGGCAATAGACGAGGATATTCGTCGCGTACACATATCCGGAACGCATCTCTCCGTAAACGGGGTCGCTATATCTGGACCTTATGCGGACGTCATAACTACCCTCCAATATCCTCTTAAAGGAATAGGAGTGCACATTACTACCCGGCGCAGGAGGCGTATATCCCTCCGTACCGTTCATAATACCGCTCATACCACGTACCCACTCCAGTTCACCGACCTTGCGGTACTGGATATCAAACTCATTGGCTGCGCCTTCGCACTGCCACGTAACGATCAGCGTAGAGTCCTCGCAATGGGGGTAAACCACCACATTGGAAGGCTTCTGGATCTCTCTGGAGTTGATCTGGAAATTATCTATCGCGACAGAAGAGAGTCCTAAGGAATCGGTAGTATTATTATTCGCCCAGATGAAGACGAAGACCCAGTTTTGCTGCGAGTAGGCAGCGCTGATATTAACCGGCCGGGTCAGCACGGAGACATTCTGCCAGCTACCACTACCGCAGAGGAATTTCTCTCCGGCGGGGGTCATCTGGGCACACGCATTGCTTTCTATTTTAGGCGAAAGCACGCCGTCCGTAGAAGAAACGATCTTATTGATATCGAAGTAGTTATTCGTCGCCGTATTATTGATAAAATCCGACTCGGGACAATACATGAAGTAGAGTTTGGAATTCGTAGAATCACCCATACCCTTCCAATCAAAGCTGACGTCGTAGTGGCGGGTAATCGTATCGGTAGGGAACTTATATCGCAGATAGCTGACTACGACATTGGGTTTGCCACCGAAATCCGGGTTCGTACCATAGGCGGAAACATACATAGAGCGTTTGCCGGCGCTATGCGTTGCCGTACCATACATCCATTTATCCTTCGCAGAAGCGGTACGAGCGTTAAGCGTCCATGCCGAGAGGTCATCGGACTCCTCAAAGCCACACTCGTACGGAACTCCGGTCGCAACGCTCTGCGCCCAGGAGAGGGTGCAGAACAGCAGGAATATGTAAGTGAGGATTTTCCTCATAAGTATTCAGTATTCAGTGTTCAGTATTCAGTGTCAAAAGACTTGTTGTATATCTTCATCTCCGGTACCGGTGATGGTGAACTCTACACGACGGTTGAGCTGACGTCCCTCTTCGGTATCGTTGTCGGCTACGTGCTCACGCTCACCCTTACCTTCGGCGGTCATACGCTCAGCGGCTACGCCACGCTTGATCAAGTCAGCGCGTACGGCGTTAGCACGACCCTCGGAGAGGATCTGGTTCGCCTCATCCGAGCCGACAGCGTCGGTATGTCCGGTGATATGAATGGTGACAGAGGGGTTCTGGATGAGGAAGGCAGCCAGGTCAGACATCGCTTGCTCGGAAGTAGGCAGGATGACTGTCTTGTTGGTCGCGAAGAAGAGGTTCTCGATCTTGACCTTGATACCCTCCTTGATATGACGGAGGTAGATATCCGCGGTATCGCGAACGAAACGGATCGTATCGTCCTTCGGCATATATCCGGTAGCGGTAAGGTGGGCAATATAATCTCCTTCGGTAAGCGGTGTCTCGATGAATCCGTCATCGGAAGCCTGGGCGGCATAGAGCACGACAGTATCGGTGAGGGCGGTGAGACGCGCTGCAGCCTCTACCGGCTCATGCGACTCCTCGTCGTAGATATTCATACAGAGGGTGTAGATGATCGGCGCAGGGATGCGACGCAGCGGCAGCCGGAGGGTATCGAAAGTAAACTCCTCCACAGCCTGCAGAACGGTATCCGAAGGATAGTAGCCGTTCTTGGTAGCAGAGATACGATACTCACCCGGCGCAAAACGGCCTTGGAGGAGACCCTGGCGGTTGGTATTCTTCTGCATCTGCTTGCCGGACTCGGTATTGGTGATCTCCACAGCGACACCACCGAGGGCGAGGGCAGAGTTCTCATCATACATATAGACGCCCATACGGGGAGTCGGTTTCTTCGGATAATCGCGGGTATATTTCTTCGGGCGAGGCAGATCGAACCAAACGGCGATCTTTGCTCCCACGAGGAAAGGATTGACTTTCGCGGACTCAGCAGATGTAGTAGCCAGCGCCGAGTTCGTCGGGAAATCCAGAGGATTAGCCGTTGCTAACAACTGGGTCGGTATATCCGTCTCAGCCGTAGGCGAAGCCGGAGCGGCAGGCTTATACGAGAGGGCATTGAGGAAGCCGTAGTCCGCAAAGAGGGACACCCGCAGACGCGGAGAAGCGTTGATCCACTGATCGAGGTTCACACCGATCTCTGCCGAAGCCGCCACGTTGAGTCCCCACTTGAAGGAAGTAGAAGGACGGTCAAAGTCCTGATCAGTAACCAAGGAGTGGTTATACATATCCGTGAGACCGGAGATGAGCTCCAAGTCACGGATAGAGGTAGTCAGCGTACCGGAGATGGTCGAGGAGCTCCAGATACCCATACCTACTTTCAAACCCGCCTGCCAGAAGAGCGGCAGTTTCTTGAGCTCCATACCGAAGAGGAGGGGCACCTGTACAAATCCGCCGATAAGTTTATCCTGCATCTTTGCGAAAGAATAAGTATAGGTCATCGTGGTAGCGTACGGCTGCATGCCGAACGTACGGATGAGCGAACCGTCAGGCTGGTTAGAGATCGCCATGATCGAGTTATAGGTATTGAACTCCGCGCCGACGGTCATGAGGAACTGCTTGTAACGGAGCTGGTATCCCAGACCGAGACCGCCGCCTACGAATCCTTTGTCTTTATTTTGGAAACCGGTGAGCGCCTGATCGTCAAAAGCAATACCGGAGGTAAAGAGATTGGAATAACCAACCTGGCCCCAGAAGCCCAGGCGATGCGCGATGTCGCGGTTATTATAGGCTTCGGCTTTCGCATTCGCCTTATCGATCTCGGCTACCTGCGCCATGTATTGGGCTTTCTCCTCCGCAGCCGAGAGGGAATTATCTACCTTCGGCGCAGCGGGCTTGGAAGCATACTGCTTGGAGGAAGCAGAGGAAGATTTCGTCTGCTTTGCTTTCGCCTTCTCGCGTGCTTTCTGCTTCTGGGCAGCCACTTTAGCTTGCTGTTTCTTCTTCTTATCGCGTTCCTTAGCGGCTTTCGCTTTCGCTTTCTCGCGCTCCTTCTGCAGCTTAGCTTTCTCTTTCTCGCGTTGCGCTTTCGCTTTCGCACGAGGATCCGCAGCGTACAGAGCCGCTATATTGTTGTCCACCAAGGAAGCCATAGGAGCTACAGCTGCCAAACCCATTGCCAACAGGATAATATAGATAATACGTTTCATCGATTAATGAATATTTTGGTTTCCTCCGCGCTTACGGTAGTTACGCTCTACGCGGTGATAATCGTAAATATAAGATTTCTGACGATTCTTGCCCTCAAAGGCTATCGTATATTTGATACCAATATTGAGATTACGGAAGATTACTCCGTCCGCCAGGTTGCTGAGCAGCAGGGGTTGGGAGTAGAACTGGACTCCGTGGTCGGTCTCCTGATATCCGAAGACGGGCTCTCCGCCTTTACCGGTATGGAGATTGAGCACGCCGAAATCCACATACGCCGCCAGATACATACGCACCTTATCGGGGTTAAGGCGGAACTGCTTATGCTTGAACATGTGTCCTATACGTCCGCCGATCTCCGCATGCGCCAGGATATTAAAGTTCCACTTCATAGGCAGGGGCTTGCTCGTCACGGGCAGTCCGGTCACAAACTGGTGGTTCGGCATGTTGTAGAAATCGTCGTAGTAGCGCTCGTACTCACCGTAGGTAGTCACCATCGAAGAAGAGGAGGTAGCTCCATATACATTGATAGAGAACTTCGGACCGATGAGGAAATAGAACCTTCCCCACTCGCCTCCCATGAGCAGCGGGATATTGATATTGACCATATGGGAGATGTCTTTGGACTTATCCACATGGAGGTGCATATTGAAGAAATCGCCCTCCGTATCAATCATCGGGATTGCCTCGTCGTGATCCTCCATACGGTTGGCATTCAGCTCATACATCCCCTCCGCACCGATGGAGAAAAGGAAGTTATTATGATAGAGCCGGTAGTCTATACCGAGGTTGGTATTCATACCTGCAGACGGGGCATGTCCGGCAATCGAATGCAGTAGCGCAGAGTATCCCGCGTCGGCATGAAGAGACACGAAATGGTAGGTCTCCGGCGTGAGCGGGGTATGCGCCTTCGCCCACACGCTCAAGAGCGCCAAACATACTATGAATACTACCTTTTTCACCACTACTTACTGCAAATAAACAGATTCGGGCGGCAAAATTACAAAAAAATTCCCACTTACACAAGTTTTTTGTTACTTTTTTGCCATTTTTTCTTCTTTTTGCTATATTTTCTTTACAAAAAATAGAAAAAGGTTAGGGGGAGAAACAAAAAGGGCCGCCGAAATGGCAGCCCCTTTTGCGAGAGTTATCGACTTATTTTACGACTTCGACCTTGCGTCCGGTAGCATCGTAGATGACGCCGTTAACAAGGATGAAGACCTTATTGTCGCGGAGGAACTTGAATGCCTCGCCGTTATTGAAGATACCGGCGTTGCCGTTGATCAGTCCGGTCTCCTGACCCTTCTCCTGGATGCTGATGTTATCGATAGCAGCCGGAGTGTCGTCACCGAGCTGTTCATCGTTGAACCAAGCGAATACCAGTTTGTACTGGCCTGCTTCGATCTGAGCGTCGGAGCTATGGTGTTGCCATTCGGTAGCGCCATAGAGTCCGCCGTTGTCGAGCGCGATATAGTCCGCAGGCAGAGCCGGGTTACCAGCTACGAGCGTAGCGGAAGCAGGAACGAGTACTACACGCAGGTAGTCGTACAACTCACTTCCATCGGGTTCATAGTCACCATTAGCCTTCCAATCGTAAGCGAAGGTGTATTCACCTGCCTGAGCGAATTCTAAGAGGATCGTAGCGTAGGAAGCGGATGCAGCATCCTTGGTGTAAGAGTTGGAATCACCGCCATCGTTGGAGATGTAGAGTGCTTTCTCTCCTTCCTTAGCCGCATTACCGATTACCCATGCGTTCGGCTCAGTACCGTTGACGAACTTCCAAGCGCCGTCGGCCTCGAAGTCCTCAGCGAACGGAACAGCCTCTACATGAACCTCCGTCGTGAAGGCAACAGAGATGACATCGCTATAGCCATCCACGCCACAAGCTCTACGGAGGTAGAAGGTGTAGTCAGTAGATTCAGCCAGGTTGCTGAGCACGAGCGGATTCTCAGCCGCAGCTAAGAACTCAATCGGTTCTACAGCGCCCTCAACGAGTGCATACTCATAATCAGCGCCTTCCACAGCCGTCCACGAGAAGGTAGCCTCGCTATCGGTGGTACCCGATACAGCCAGGTTCTTCGGAGCCGGACAAGCCGGAGCCACACCCGGAACGTAGTTGATCAACATCTTCGGCGAGAAGTTACGCTGCGTGAGGCTGGTACCATGTCCACCGAAGGAAGCACCCGAAGCAGCAACACCGAACCAGTTCACATTCGCATAATCGCCAATCTGTACAGTCTTTATACCGATCATGAGGTTACCTCCCTGATACTGGTAAGGATCGCTGAAGGAAACAACCATCTTGCCGTCCACCAGCGCGAGGGATGCTTCGTTCATGACTTTCGTCATCGAAGCCCAATCCTGCTCAGCAGCGAGGGTAGCGTCCTCAATCTCCAATACGTAAGCCTCGAAGGTAGCACCCTCCCAAGACGTTCTCGCAGTAGAAGTAAACGAACCGAAGAAGGTCAGCGTAGTAATCGAATCCCATTCGAGCGACTCGAGCTGAGCAGCCGGAATGACGAACTGGCTACGCTGCGTAGCGTTATCTACATAGTTACCCTCTACCGGTACATACGAGTTAGTAGAAGTACCATCGTTAACGAGGAGCTCGTATGCGTCGGTCGGTTTGAAGGAGATGATTGCGCTATAGAGGCTCTCACCATCCAGCTCACCGCAGTCTGCTTTAACGCGAGCGTAGTAGGTAGCCTCAGCGGTCAGACCGGTCAGGTTGATCGTAGGCTCGGAAACTACGACTGCAGTCGAGTCAGAGAGATTCGCATTGAGCGAGTACTCAACCTGCCATGCCTGTGCTTCACCTGCATTCCAGTTCAGCGTAGCGATCGAACCATTACCCGGGGTCAGGACAGCAGCCAGACCGGTCGGAGCAGGACAAGCGATGGTCGTCAAGAAGGACTTAACCGTACTCCAATCACTTGCTCCATCTTCACCACAGTTAGCACGTACGTAAGCATAGTAACGTGTGGTCGGGTTGAGATTCGTGAAGATATACGAAGTATCCGTTACGTCGATCAGGTTCGAGAGGGTATCCGGATTGAATGCCGCAATCGTATCCAGAGCGATCTGCCATGCGTTTTGACCTTCCTCACCTGCACTCCAGGTCAGTTTAGCCGAGTGTGCAAGGACATCGGAAGTGTTCAGGTTGGTCGGTTTCAGACAGGTCAGCTTCTTGATGGAGATGTTATCCACAGCAGCAGGAGTCTGAGAGCCACCCGAATTATCGTTTCTCCAGAGAAGAACCACTTTGTAGAGACCTGCCTCAACAGCCAAGTCAAACGACTCCGTAGTCCATGAAGAAGACAGATTCAGCTTGATACCATTATGCAAGGTAGTCCAACCTGTAGGCAACGAGAACATACCCGTAGCAGAAGCGGATAACTCCAGCGAATCCGGAACGAGCGCAACGCAGAGCAAGTCGTAGTTGCCTTCTCCGTAAGCCTTCCAATCGTACTTGAAGTTATAAACACCATCTTCAAACTGGAACAACTTCGTTGCGTACACAGCAGCCGAGGAACCCACACTATATGCGTTCGCCGCACCTCCGTTATTGGAGATATAGAGTGCGTGAGTACCCTCACCGTTGTGAGCAGCCTCGCCGTAAGCCCAAGCGTTCGTATAAGAGCTATTGATGAATGACCAGCCATTCTTGCTCTCAAAGTCGTTTGCATACGGGATAGTAGCCGGCGCCTGAAGGGTTACAAAGTGCAGAGCCTCAGACCAGTCCTCATCACAAGATACCTGTACCTGAACATAATAGTCGGTAGCATCCTCCAAGTCGGTCAATGCATACGGGCTCTCTACGTTCGGAACCGGTACGGTATCGTTACCCTGGATGTAACGGAGGTTGAATCCGGTCTGTCCATAGGAATTCCAGCTAATCGAAGCAGAGTTGATCGTGATGTCAGCAGCTGCGAGATCATCCGGCGTCTGGCAATCTTTTGCCGTACGGAAGGAGATCTGACTCCAAACGCTAACACCGTCTTCGCTACCGCAGTTCGCACGTACGTACACGTTATATAAGGTGTCTGTCAAGAGCTCAGCCAACGCATGCGTGGTAGAAGCGACGTCAATCGGAGTAGCCTCAGCGATGTCGAAGTTCGGATCAGCCGAGTAAGCGAGTTGCCAAGCCTCCTGTCCTTCCGGAGCGGTCCATGAGATCGTAGCGGAAGAAGAGGTGATACCGGAAACAGCCAATTCGGATACCGGCAGACAGGTGATCTTCGAAATAGAGAAGTTATCGATAGCAGCCGGAGTTTGATTTGCCGTAGAAGTATCATCTCTCCAGAGGAATACTACCTTGTAAGCACCGGCAGAGATAGCGATCTCTGATGATTGGAAAGTCTGCCATGAGGTAACTCCATTCATTGCCGATCCGCCATCCAACGCAATTGCATTCCAAGCAGCGGGGAGAGCAGTAGCCGTAAGACCGGTAGGCAGCGAAGTACCCGGAACTAACTCAACGGACTCCGGAACGATAAATACGCGCAGGTAGTCATACATCGTCGAGGTACCTTCACCATTTGCTTTCCAATCATACTTGAAGGTATAAACACCCTCCTCGAAGTCGAAGGACTTCACTGCATAAACCACAGCAGGAGCGCTACCGCTATATGCGTTCGAAGCGCCGCCATCATTAGAGATGTAGATCGCGTGCGTGCCCTCACCATTGTGAGCAGCCTCGCCATACGCCCATGCGTTAGTCAGGCTACCATTGATGAACATCCAGTTGTTGCCATCCTCGAAGTCATCCGCATACGGAGCCGTAGCCGGCGCCATCAAGGTATGGAAAGCAGCAGAGATGCTCGGGCTGTAGTTGCCAGCGCAGTTCTTACGCAGATAGAGGATATAATCCTTATTATCCGCCAAACCACTAACCTGCATCGAATCGGCAGCAGCAACGAATGCGTCCTCAGCCGGTTCACCTGCCGAAGCGAGAGCAACGGCGTACACATACGACTCACCTTCCTCAACGGTCCAGGTGAATTTAGCCGAATGCTCCTCGATATCGAATACTGCCAGACCTTCCGGCTCGAAGCAGCTCGGGAGCTCATCTACTACGATATCATCGAGGTAGAGTCCACGCGAAGAGTTCGAAGCGTTAGCCGCCTCCAACTTCAAAGCGATATACCGGCCTTCGCCTGCATAGTTATTGAAGCGAACCTCGAACGGCTCATAGCTTGCGGCAGCAGGCTTGATAACCTGGATAGCCTCGAAGGTAGAGATATCCTCCGGATCGGTCATGATACCGACTATAATGGAGTCGCCGCTATTATAACTACTATATTTACGCGCGTTGAACTTCAGACGCAAGCCGCTGATACCGTCCATCTGCGGCAAGATAGCATATTGATCTTGCGGATCGTAGTCGGTAGAAGAGCTATAGTACGAATAGAAGCGCAGTGAATTAGGTGCCGAATTCGAATAAGTCGAATAGCCATCCGCATAAATAGTAGGATAGAAGTTATACGAACTATGGGTGCTCGTATTGATTGCACTCCAGCAGATCGGCAGTACTCTCGAATTGTTCGTTGCCGTATGTGTGTCGAAGTTCTCGGTATACGGGAGGGTTGAGATTGCGCCACATGCGGTAGTGAAGAAGCTGGAAGCACTGAACGGACTAACCGCCTCTTCGTCTGTCAGATCACACCAAGCAGCAATCTGTACCTCATAGGTCGTGATAGATGCAAGGCCCTCGAGTAACAAGGTGTCGTTGGTCGCATGAATCGTATCTGCCCAGTCCTCAGCACCGCTGATGCGGTAGCGAACGAGCCAATCGGATTCCGTACCTTGCGGCGCCCAAGCGAGGAGAGCGGAAGAGGAAGCGATACTATCTGCGATAGCATGGATACCTTGCGGTTCTGCACACGCCGGAATATCCTCCACTACTACATCATCGATGATCAGCGAAGCATAATCCACCGTCGAAGCCGGCATCTTGATAGCTACATACTTACCGGCACCCGCGTATGCATCGAGCGATACGAACCGCTGGGAGTACACGTTAGCATCTACCAGCAGAGAATCCAGCGCCTCGAAGGAAGTAGAATCCGCCGGATTGGTCATCACGCCGACAATAGCATACGTATCCTCATCCGAGTCATCTTCTTTACGAACGTTGAACTTGATACGCTTGTTGTCCAGACTGATCAACTCAGGCAGGATCGCATATTGATCAATAGCATTTGCGCCAGAAATCGACAAGAAGTACAATGCATTTGTACCTGACGCAGCCTTACCTTCACCCATGATATATGCATTCGGGAAGGTTCCAGTAGAGTTTGTCTCCTGGATATACGACCAGCAAAGCACAGCGCTTTCGAAATTCTGGTTGATCGAAGCAACGGCAGCACACTTGGTGAGCGCATAGATCGATGCAGAATATTTACCGATAGCCGTTTCGTCAGCAGGATCGCACCACGCAGCTACTTGCAGCTCATAAGCCGTACCCGGAACGAGTCCAGTCAGCGTAGTCGAATCGTCATTGTGTACAAAGATAGAATCAGCGAATGCTTCTTCACCATATACTTTGTAGCGAATAACGAAGTTGTTCTCCTCACTCATCGGCGTCCATTTGAGTACTACAGAAGTCGTAGTAGCCAAGGAATCTACCGCATGGAAGTCAGCCGGCGTAGCGCAAGCGACCTTCGTGAAGCTGAAGTTATCAATAGCAGCCGGAGGATTCGTACCAGTGGAGGTATCGTCTCTCCACATGATCACGATATTGTATGTACCCGCAGGAACCGCAATCTCCGAAGAAGTGAAGGTAGCCCAAGAGGTACTGAGGTTCATAGCCATACCTCCATCCAAAGCGATGCATCCGGCAGGCAGGGCTGTTGCACTAACACCCGTCGGCAGCGACGTACCCGGAACCAACTCAACGTCAGCCGGTACGAGAGCTACACGCAGGTAGTCGAAAAGGGTAGAAGATCCTTCACCATTACACAACCAGTCATATGAGAATACGTAGTTGCCGGCAGCGAAGTTAAATGCCTTTTGCGCAAATACAACACAAGCAGCATCGTTCGTATAGGCGTGCGTTGCACCACCGTCGTTAGAGATATAGAGCGCGTGCGTGCCTTCACCGTTGTGAGCAGCCGTACCGATTACCCAAGCATTGACGAGATTGCCGTTATTGAGTAACCATTTTACTTCACCCTCGAAGTCCTCAGAATAGGAATTACCTGCGTCCGCAGGGTTTTGCTTCGTCTGGAAGGCAATCGAGATACTCTCGCTGAACGCCTCACCACATTTCTTACGCAGGTAGAACTTATAGCTCGTGCAATCCCCAAGTCCCTCCAACTCAATGGAGTTGACATCGATATCGATGAATGCGTCATCAGCCGGTTCCGGTTCAGAAGCCGGAGCATACGCATATACCCATGGTAAACCATCGGTCTCGGAGTTCCAAACGAGGGTAGCCGAAGTAGCCGTAATTTCCGAAATAGCCAAACCGGTCGGTTTTGCACAATTCAGATGCGCGATACTGAAGTTGTCGATAGCAGCAGGAGGATTATTACCACCGGATCCATCGTTCTTCCAAATCAACGCAATTTTATAGTAACCGATTTGGTCGATTGCGTAATCCAAGGAGATGTGCTGCCACTCTGTCTGCTTGCTGAGCTGCGCACCGCCATCCAAAGCGATCCATCCCTCAGGCAGCGCCGAATAGGAATAGCCGGAAGGAGAAGTACCCGGTGTAAACTCAGTAGAAAGAGGAACAAGCGCTACACGCAAGTAGTCCCAGTTATTCTCTCCGTCACCTTTCCAATCGAAGGAGAAGGAATACATACCGGTCTCATCGAAGTAGAAGGTCTTGGTAGCGAATACGACCGCTGCAGATTGCGCATAATCGTTGGTTACTCCGTTATCACTTGAGATATAGAGCGCGTGCGTACCGCCATTAGAGGTAGCAGTGCCCCAAGCCCATTTATTCGGCTGAGCACCGTTGTAGAACAACCATCCGCCGTTATTCTCCTCGAAGTCCGCGGAATACGGCAGAGCAGCGGGAGTCTGGATAGTCGTGAACTCCTTATAGAGGATTTCGCTGGTGCTTTCGCCGCAGGATTTGCGGAGGAAGAAGATATAGGTAGTCGTCTCTTGGAGGCCCGTCAAATTCACGGTCAGTTCCTCGGTCGAACCGGTGAACTGCTCGTCGGTCGGAGTGAATTCACCTTCGGGTTTAACGACATAACCATATTGCCATGTGCCAGCCTCATCAGCCTCCCATACAGCGGTTGCAGAGGAACCGGTGATATCAGTAACTATCAGGCTGTTTGCCTTCTCGCAAGCCGGGATCTCAGCGATCTTGAAGTTCGCGATATGGAGGTAATTGCTGCTCTGGCTATCCGCGTCTGTCGATTCGCCGTAGAAAGCGATCTGGATAGATTGACCTGCATAAGCAGAAAGGTTGAACTTAGCAAGCTGTCCATCCGGCTTGATTTGATCATACACTTGGCCTTCTCCACTATTCGTCCAAGTCAGGGTCGGGATCGAGTTCCAGTTCTCACCGCCGTCACTAGTGATGAAGACAATGAACTTATCATCATTCTGCTCACCCGGCGTAACCGCTGTCGGAGTAGAACCGGCAGCTTTGGTGAGCGCGAGATCGAAGGTCAGCTGGCAACCAGCATCCATGACGATGGTCGGACTGACGATCCAGTATTTGCAGTCAGCGCCGGTGATATTAAGGCGCAAGTGACGATTAGCAGACGGGAAGACGCCGTTTGCTGCAGCTACATTCCAACCGGCAGAAACGGGCTCCATCGGAGAACTGTTCTGCAGGTCTTCAAGAAGCACCTCATAGCGTTTCCACTCACCCGGCAGGGCGGTAGTATCGAAGGTCTCCTCAAACGGAACGCCCGCAGCGGTCTTGATAGTAATCGCTTTACCATAATCCGTGAAATCGGTCACGGAGCAAACAGCTGCTACGCGAACGTCATAGTTGGTGAACGGCTGTAAGCCGCTGATCGTCGTGTACGGATTCGTGTAGACATCGGATGTGATCCACTCTGCCGTGGTATCATTGCTCACTTTGTGTTGAACGCGCCAATCAGTCTCACCGCTGTTCGCGGTCCAAGCTACCTGAAGCGAGTTCTTGGTAGTCATGCCTTCTACCTCGTGGAGATCCGTCGGCTTCAAGCAAGTGGGGATACGATCTACGAGAACATCGTCGATGTGGAGATAGTTATCACCGGCACCTGAATATGGGCCAGAGGTAGATTCTCCATAGAAAGCCAACTGAATCGACTGACCTGCATACGCCGAGATGTCAATTGAGACCTCTTCGCCTACTGCAGAGCAAGCAATATTATCGTACACATACTCAGAGCCGGTGTTGTTCCATTCCTGAAGAATATTCCAGGTGGCACCTCCATCCAAAGAAGCGAGTACGATGAACCGATCATCACTTTGCGCGCCCTTCGTAGCCGGTTGTAAAGTTCCGGAGTACGCAGTTAATGCAACATTGAAGGTCAGCTGATAACCCAGGTCACCTTCTTCCATCGTCGGAATAAGGAGCTCCGGCAAGATGAGCCATTTATAGCAACTGGTAGAGTAAATCTCTGCTTTCGCGTGTTTGTCAAACACACCATTTCCGGTCGTATAAGACCAACCAGAACCAGACGACAGCGTAGCCGAGCCATCTGCGTTTAACTTACCGGACTTAACACTCCATCCGTCCGGTGCAGAAGAACCATTAAAATTCTCTCCAAAAGGCAGACCGATGAGGGTCTTAAAGTTAGCCGACTTAGGGCTACTGGTGTTGTCACCACAAACGCTCGTTACGCGCACCTGATAGGAGGTGTTCGGCGTGAGATCGGAGAGCGTGTAAGAGGTAAGGTTGGTGTTCTTGATAGCGAACGTCCAATCTGCATACGCACCGCCTTTGATCTCTACGTTGTAAACACCGCTACCGCCTGCGAAGTTCACCGTAGCACCATTCGTGGAGATGTCGGTAATGTCGCAAGACTCGGGTTTGTCGCAAGTCGGACCACCGCCACCGGTGGTGTAGCAGAACTGCATGTTACAACGGTACGAAGAAGACGTTCCGTTGATACCAGTGTAACTGTTCGAGTTACCCGTCAATACACCATCCACAACAGTAAGTTCCGTTGCTGATGATGTGTAGTCGTTAGTGGTGTAACGCGCCATTCCTGTAGCCGAGGTGTAAGCAAAACGACTGTCGCTGTTGTAGTGCGTTTCCTCAGCAGACGAATAACTCATGTACACAACTACCAGCAGGTTACTGCTACCATCGTACGCAAACGGAGTCTCCAAATCAATAACGAACCAATCATTACTGTTGTCAAACTCCACAACCGATTGAGATAATACTTCTGTAAACTCAGCATCGGTTACATAAGCGCTTGATAAGCTTGCAGCATCAGTATTTGCCATAAAGATGGAAATCATGCGCTTGGTTGACGAAGCATCGGTGTATTTGAACGCAATACTCGTAATGTTTCCAGCAGAGATTTCCAACTCGTCTGCCAAATAAAGCTGCTGAGTGTAACTGCTGTGATAATAGCTACAAATCGGCAATTGATTGTTGGAGTTTGCTCCATCTCCAATCTCAACGCAGGTCTGAGCCTTTACCACTTGTGGCATAGCTACACAACACAACAGCGTCATGAGCAGAAATGCCAACTTTTGAGTAAATGTTCTCATAAGCTTTTTTTTTAAGTTAAACAATAAAATATCAAACTATCAGTATAGTTATCTTTCAAAAAGCAAATCGGGCACAAAAGTAGTAAAAAAGTTTGACATGTGCAAGTATTTTCTAAAAATTTGCATCAAAATGTCATAAAAAACTTGATTTTACCACAAAATGTTTATTTTTGCCCGTGATAATTGGTGTATCGTCGGGGGGTTGTCGTAGGCTTGTCGTTATATCAACCACCTACGAATCCCCAACGAATAACCAACTTATAACCAACTTATAACTAACGGTTCGACCTATTTTGACTAAAACTGAAAAAGGTTGACTCGATAACTGAGATGGAATCTTAAAAATCGTAAACTTTTGACTCGATACCTAAAAAGGTTGACCGGAGTACGA
>ONIM01000022.1 GCA_900317885.1 uncultured Bacteroidales bacterium
AAATGGCGGATAATACGGATCGCGAGCGCACGGAGTTTATGATATTCGGAGTTCGTCAACGTCTGCGAGGGCGCAATGACGATGGACTCGCCGGTATGGATGCCCAGCGGGTCGAAATTCTCCATGTTACAAACGGTGATACAGTTGTCATACCGGTCGCGCACGACCTCATATTCGATCTCTTTCCATCCCTTCAGGGACTTCTCCACCAGCACTTGCGGCGAGAACGAGAAGGCTTTCTCCGCGAGGACATTCAGTTGCTCCTCGTCGTCGCAGAAACCCGAACCCAGACCGCCCAAGGCATAAGCCGCGCGGATGATTACAGGGTAACCTAACTCCGCCGCTGCACGACGCGCCTCTTCGATGGTCTCGCAGGCTTCGGATTTGATGGTCTTAACGTCGATCTGGTCCAGCTGACGCACAAAGAGCTCGCGGTCCTCGGTATTGATGATTGTCTCTACCGGCGTACCGAGCACCTGCACGTTGTATTTCTCCAATACCCCCGACCTATAGAGCGCCACACCGCAGTTCAAAGCCGTCTGGCCTCCGAAAGAAAGGAGGATACCGTCCGGCCGCTCTTTCTCTATCAACCGCTCCACAAAATACGGCGTGACCGGCAGAAAATAGATGTGGTCCGCCACGCCTTCGGACGTCTGAACGGTAGCAATATTGGGGTTAATCAGAATGGTCTCGACACCTTCCTCGTGCAGCGCTTTGAGGGCCTGCGAACCCGAATAATCGAACTCGCCCGCCTCACCGATCTTCAAGGCGCCGGAGCCAAGAACCAACACTTTATGAATATTCTCAAGTTTCATGTAGTAACCTATTTGAGGAGTTGAATAAAGTCATCGAAAAGGAACTCGGTATCCACCGGTCCGGAGCATGCTTCGGGGTGGAACTGCGCGGAGAACCAAGGCTCGCTGACATGCTTGATGCCCTCGTTGGAGCCGTCGTTCATATTCACGAAGAGCGGTTCCCAACCTTCCGGCAACGTCTTCGTATCCACCGCATAGCCGTGGTTCTGCGAGGTGATGAAGCATCGGTCGGTCCCCACCATACGCACCGGCTGGTTATGCGAGCGGTGACCGTAAGGGAGCTTGTAAATAGTCGCTCCGGCGGCCTTGCCAAGCATCTGATTACCCATGCAGATGCCCGCGATGGGTTTATGGGTCTTCATGTATGTGCGGATATGTTCAGCCAGAACCTCACAGGTATCCGGGTTACCGGGGCCGTTCGAGAGAAACAGACCGTCAGACTCCAACGTGTTGAAATCGTAGTCCCACGGCACGCGGATAACCTCTACCCCGCGCCTGATAAGGCAACGGATGATATTATGCTTCACGCCGCAATCGACGAGAATCACTTTCTTTCTGTCCTCACCTTCGTTATAGCGGATGACCTCTTTGCAAGACACCTGATCCACAAAGTTGATGTCTTCGTACTGCGCTTCGGGAGCGGGCGCACAACCCTCTATCTCGATCGAGCCGAGCATCACGCCGTTCTCGCGCAGCAGCATCGTCAGCGCACGCGTGTCGATTCCCGTGATACCGGGTACACCCTCGCGGATGAGCCATTCGGAAAGGGTCTCTTTGCCGTTCCAGTGGCTGAACTCGCCGCTGTACTCGCTGCAGATGATCGCCCGTGCATAAATGCGGTCGGACTCCATATAGGTCGCCAAACCGTTCGGTTCAAAGGAAAACTCCGGCACGCCGTAGTTGCCCACCAGCGGATAAGTCAGCGTCATCAATTGGCCGGCGTAACTGGGGTCGGTCAGAGACTCCGGATAACCCATCATCGCGGTATTGAAGACCACCTCACCGCTCACCGGCACATCGGCGCCGAAACTGTAGCCCTCGAACGTCACGCCGTTGCTAAGTCTCAATATTGCTTTTTTCATCTCCATATAGTAGCTTCGCGATCGGGCCCCACCGAAATGATTCGGATAGGCGTTTGCAATTCGCGCTCCAAGAAATTGACATAGTTAATAAATGCTTCCGGCAGCTCCGCCTCCTTCGTACAATGCGTGAGGTCGGTCTGCCATCCCGGAAACTCCTCATAGACCGGCTCGACATTCTCATCGATCGAGAACGGGAAATCACGCGTCTCCACCCCGTTGACACGGTATGCCGTGCAGGCTTTGATGACGGGGAACGTGTCGAGCACATCGGATTTCATCATCAGCAGTTGGGTCACGCCGTTGAGCATAATCGTGTAGCGCAGAGCCACCAGGTCAATCCATCCGCAGCGGCGCTCACGACCGGTCACCGCGCCGTATTCATGACCGATAGCGCGGATCTTCGAACCGGTCTCGTCAAACAGCTCCGTGGGGAACGGACCTGCGCCCACGCGGGTGCAATAAGCCTTGAAGATGCCATACACCTCTCCCACTTTGCTCGGAGCGATTCCGAGGCCCGTGCAAGCACCCGCACAAACGGTATTGCTTGAGGTCACAAACGGATAAGAACCGAAATCGATATCCAGCAGCGAACCTTGTGCGCCCTCGCAAAGGATGGACTTGTCTGCCTGAAGCGCCTTATTCACAAAATGCTCACTGTCAACAAGTTGGAATCCGCGGAGGAACGCTATCGCCTCCATCCATTCCTTCTCCAAGGCCTCCAGACCCTCCATCGAGACAGCCGTTCCGCCTTTGGCAACCGCCGATGCATTGAGACCGTTGATCATCTCGATATGACGGTTACGTGCCTGTTGGTACTTCGCCTCAAAACCCTCAAGAATATCGCCTACGCGCAGACCGTTTCGGCTGATCTTGTCGGTGTATGTCGGACCGATTCCCTTGCCGGTCGTACCGATCTTCGCCTTGCCTTTTGCTGCTTCGTTGGCTTGATCCAGGAGGCGGTGCGTCGGCAGAATCAGGTGCGCTTTCTTGGAAATGAGCAGGTGTTCCTGCACGTTGTGTCCAGACGCCGAGAGTTCCTCTACCTCTTTGCGGAAGAGCACCGGATCCAGCACTACGCCGTTACCGATGAGGTTGGTCTTTCCGCCTTGGAAGATACCGGACGGAATGCTCCGAAGCACATATTTCTGGCCGTTGAATTCCAGAGTGTGTCCGGCATTCGGACCGCCCTGAAAACGCGCCACTACGTCGTATTTCGGGGTCAGGACATCGACCATCTTGCCTTTGCCCTCGTCGCCCCATTGAAGTCCTAAAAGTATATCCGCTTTTCTCATAAACCTAACTGGTTAAAGATATAATCTACATTTTTCATGTAATAATCGAGTGTGAAGCAACCGTCAATCTCTGCCTCGCTCAGCAGTTTCGTTATTTCGGGTGTCTTTTTGAGCCACTCCTGCATCTGTCCGCCTTCCATCAGCGTCCGCATCGCTACGGGCTGCACGAGGTCGTAAGCCTGCTCGCGAACCAGCCCTTTTTCGATGAGCGCATTCATCACCCGCTGCGCAAAAATGGCGCCGTGCGTCAGACCGATATTATGGAGCATATTCTCCGGATAAACGACTAAGTTCTCCAGGATTCCCATCATTCGGTCTAACATATAATCCAACAGCATCGTCGCGTCCGGCAGCACGATACGCTCGGTCGAAGAGTGCGAGATGTCGCGTTCATGCCAAAGGGCGATATTCTCCGATGCCGTGCACATGTATCCGCGCATCACGCGAGCGCACCCGCAAATATTTTCTGAGGAGATAGGATTGCGTTTGTGCGGCATCGCCGACGAGCCTTTCTGACCTTTGCGGAAAGCCTCTTCCACCTCACGAACCTCCTGCCGCTGCATGTTTCGGATCTCCAGAGCGATCTGCTCCAGCGAACCGGCAATGACAGCCAGCGTCGAGATATAGAACGCGTGGCGGTCACGACCCAACACCTGCGTAGCGATCTTCGCGGACTCGATGCCCAAATGCTCGCATACATAGCTCTGGATGAACGGCGGGATATTCGCGTAGTTGCCCACAGCGCCGGACAGTTTGCCGGCCTCTACCCCTTTGGCCGCCATCTCGAATCGCTCGATGTTGCGTTGCATCGTGGCGTACCAGAGTGCCCATTTCAAACCAAACGAAGTGACGTCAGCATGCATGCCGTGCGTGCGGCCGATGACCGGCGTGAACTTAAACTCGTTGGCGCGTTTTTGCAACACCGCCATGAATTTCTGCAAATCCTCGCGGAGAATCGTATTGGCTTGTTTCAAGAGGTATCCGTTAGCGGTATCTACCACATCGGTGGACGTCAAACCGTAGTGAATCCACTTGCGTTCTTCGCCCAGAGACTCACTCACCGTGCGGGTGAAAGCCACTACGTCATGACGCGTGATCTCCTCAATCTCATGGATGCGGTCCACGTCAAAACTCGCCTTCTCACGAAGTTTGGCGATGTCCTCTTTCGGCACAACCCCTAACTCCGACCAGGCTTCCGCGGCTAAGAGTTCTACCTCTAAATAGGATTGAAACTTATTCCGCTCGGTCCATATTTGGCGCATTCCTGCGCGGGAATAACGATCTATCATATTATTTCACGTTGTACGAAATACATTTATATGCTTCCTCTACTTTGGCTAGCGCTTTTTCCACGTTCTCATCGGTTGCGAGCACTACGCCGTAGCGGCGGTGTCCGTGAACTTCCGGTTTGCCGAAGATACGCAACTGTACACCGGGGATAGCGAGCGCTTTGTCGAGACCCTCAAAGAGCACCTCCTTACCCTCGCCTTCAATCACGATTGCCTTGCTGGCAGACGGACCGAAGAAACGGATCTCAGGAATCGGCAGACCCAATACCGCACGGGCATGAAGTGCAAACTCGCTCAGATCCTGACTGATCATCGTCACCATTCCCGTGTCGTGCGGACGCGGGCTCACTTCCGAGAAAATAACCTCATTGCCGCGGACAAACATCTCCACACCGAAGATACCGAATCCGCCGAGCGCGTCAGTAACCATCTTCGCTATCCGTTGCGCATCTTTGAGCGCTTGCTCACTCATCGCTTGCGGCTGCCAGGACTCGCGGTAATCGCCGTCCACCTGATGATGACCGATCGGATTCAGGAAAGTCGTTCCGCCGATGTGACGCACGGTCAGAAGAGTGATCTCGTAATCAAAATGAATGAAACCCTCTACGATCACACGACCGGCTCCGGCACGACCGCCTTCTTGCGAAGTTGCCCACGCAGCCTCAATCTCGCCTTCATTATGAATGGTCGATTGGCCATGACCCGAGGAAGACATAATAGGCTTTACCACACAAGGGATGCCGATCTCTTTGACCGCAGCGATAAACTCGTCGTGATTGTCGGCGAACTTGTAAGGAGCCGTGGGTAACTTCAATTCCTCAGCCGCCAAACGACGGATCGCCTCACGGTTCATCGTCAGGAATGCAGCCTTGGCGGTCGGGATAACATGATAGCCTTCTTTCTCCAGCTCCACAAGCGTCGGCGTGGCAATCGCCTCCACCTCCGGAATAATCAGAGACGGCTTCTCAGTCTCAACGATCTCACGCAGACGCGCGCCGTCGAGCATGTTAAAGACATACGACCGATGCGCAACCTGCATCGCGGGCGCATTTGCGTAACGGTCACAAGCGATCACTTCCACTCCGAACCGTTGCAGTTCCAAAGTGACTTCTTTTCCTAACTCACCGCTTCCCAGAAGCAGCGCACGCGTAGCGATTTTTGTCAGAGGAGTTCCGATTTTCATTGTATTGTGAGTTTTAATTGATTACTTTAAATATCTTTTAAACTTCATTTATACTTCTTTTTGCGTCCAATCGTTAGTTATTCGTTGGTTATAACTTGGTTATTCGTTGGATATTCGGCTTACGTAACACTGGTATGTATTGCGCATAAGCATGGCGATGGTCATCGGCCCGACACCTCCCGGGACAGGAGTGATGGCACCGGCTACTTTTGATGCGGATTCAAAATCCACATCGCCTACCAGTTTTCCGTCTTCCGTGCGGTTGATTCCCACGTCAATAACCGTGGCGCCCGGCTTAATCATTTCGCCTGTAATCAACTGCGAACGACCGACTGCGACCACTAAAATATCCGCTTCGCGGCATATTTGTGCCAAATCCGACGTGCGGCTATGCGCGATTGTAACCGTGCAGTTTTCATCCAAAAGGAGCTTCGCTATCGGTTTGCCGACGATGTTACTGCGACCTACAACCACGGCGTGACGACCCGCTAAAGGCGTGTGGGTTTGTTTCAACAACTCCAGAATTCCCATCGGTGTACAAGGTACAATCGCCGGCTGATTGAGCCATAATCTGGCTACATTCTCCGGATGGAAGCCATCGACATCTTTCTCCGGCGCGATGGCATGAATTACCTCCTGCTCGTCAATATGCTTGGGTAACGGCAGTTGCACGAGGATGCCATCCACGGCCTCGTTTTCATTCAAATCCCGAATGATACGAAGCAGTTCCTCCTGGCTCGTCGTCTCAGGAAGAGCTATCAGTTCTCCGTCCATGCCGCAAAACTCGGTCGCATTGATCTTACTCCGCACATACGTCTTGCTGGCAGGATTCTCCCCCACAATTATCACATCCAAACGGGGTTTGCGCCCGTTTTGAGCTGCAAGTTGTTGCACTTGTTCGCGAATCTCTTCTTTGAGATGTTGCGCTATTTGTTTTCCGTCTATTATCATAATGCCCAATGAGCTATGTCTTTACGATAAAATAAATTCGTACAATGGATCTTTTCGATCTCTTGATACACTTTTTGCTGCGCGTGCCGGACGTCCTCGCCATGCGCAATACACATCAGTACGCGTCCGCCGTTGGTCAACAGTTTTTCCTCCTGACGTTTGGTTCCCATGTGCAGCACCAAGCCGTCAAAATCCTCTACCCCGTTGATCTCTGCGCCTTTCGTATAGGCACCCGGATAGCCGCAGGAAGCCATCACGACACCCACCGTTGCCTGTTTACGCCAAGCGATCGTTTCCAACGCTTCTCCGGTGGCGATGGCATGAAAGACCGTATAGGCGTCACTCTCCATCAGCGGCAGAACGACTTCCGTCTCCGGATCACCGAAACGGGCATTGAACTCAATGACCTTAATGCCGTCCTTCGTCTTCATTAATCCGCCGTAGAGCACGCCGGTAAGCGGTTTGCCTTCTGCTACCATCGCGTCAGCCACCACTTGCAGAATATGCTCTTGTGCCCATTTCTCCTCTTCGGCAGAGATAAACGGCAGCGGCGTATAAGCACCCATTCCACCGGTATTCGGTCCCTTATCGCCATCAAAAACCCGTTTGTGATCCTGGCTCAGCGGCATAGGATAGACGCGATGGTGATTCACAAAGGCCATGAACGAGAATTCCGGGCCTTGCAGGAAATCCTCAATCACCACTTTGCCTTTGCCGAATGCCTCTCCGACCAACATGTCACGTAAGGTCTCATCCGCTTCCTGCTCGTCCTGCGCAATCACCACTCCTTTTCCGGCAGCAAGGCCGTCGTACTTCAGTACAGCGGGATACGTATTTCGCTCGCGGACGTACGCTATCGCCTCCTCGTAGTTGGCAAAAGAGCGGTAAGCCGCAGTCGGCACGTTATATTTCGCCATCAGCTCTTTCGCAAACTCCTTGCTGGCTTCAATCTGGGTGGCGGCTTTGGAATGGCCGAAAACAGGAATACCCGCCTCACGGAAAACATCTGCCACACCGGCATTCAAAGCCGCTTCAGGTCCCACCACGCAGAGATCGACTTCATTCTCTTTGGCAAAAGCCAACAATGCCTCCACCTCCGTATCTTTGATAGCCACACACTCCGCCAACTGCGCGATACCGGCATTTCCCGGCGCACAGAAGATCTGACCGACTTGTTTACTGCGGCTCAACTGATACACGATGGCGTGTTCACGACCGCCGGATCCTATGACGAGTACTTTTTTCATGCCTGACGAGTATATTGGATTAGTGACGAGTGCTTTTTTTATTAGTGTTTAAAATGCCGCATACCCGTGAAGAGCATCGGTATCCGGTGTTGGTTCGCAGCCTCGATACTCTCGCTGTCACGGACACTTCCGCCCGGTTGTACGATAGCGGAGATGCCGTATTGAGCAGCGCTCTCTACGCTGTCGCCAAATGGGAAGAAACCGTCCGAAGCCATCACCAGATGCGCGGTATGGATATCTCTTCCTTCTGCCGCTAGAGACGCTTGAGCTTGTTTCAACGCAATCTCCGCCGAACCGACACGATTCATCTGTCCGGCTCCGACACCGTACGTGCGACCGTCTTTAGCCACCACAATCGCATTGGATTTGACGTGTTTCACAATCCGCCAAGCGAACTGCAGATCAATCATCTGTTCCTCTGTCGGTTTAGCCTCCGTAACGCACATATCGGCTTTCAGGAGCAAAGTCTCTGTATCTTGGTGTTGTGCCAGCAGACCGCCGTTCACCGACACATACTGCATCTGTTTCGCTGCCAGCGGAGACATATCCACTTCCAGAAGACGCAGGTTCTTCTTCGTCGTCAATACTTCTAACGCTTCGGCGGAGAAAGAAGGCGCCATGATGATTTCCAAAAAGATCGGTTTCATCAATTCCGCCATCTCTTTATTTACCTCGCAGTTGGTCGCCACAATGCCGCCGAAGATAGAAACAGTATCTGCTTCGTAAGCCTTTTTCCAAGCCTCTACTCCATCCTTTCCGATGGCCGCGCCGCATGGGTTCATGTGCTTGAGGCCGACGCAGAAAGGCGTGTCGCCAAACTCGCGAACGATATTGAGCGCCGCATTGGCATCTTGGATATTATTGTACGACAGTTCCTTTCCGTGCAACTGTTTTGCCGAAGCGAGTGAGAAAGGAACGGTTTCCTGCGAAGCGTAGAATTTCGCGTCCTGATGCGGGTTCTCGCCGTAACGCAAGCCCTGTTTGAGATCGTATTCGAGGAACAATTTCTCATTCAAACCGGCTGCTTTGCGCATATACGTCGCGATACACATGTCGTATTCGGCGGTGTGCGTATAAGCCTTAGCGCTCAGCTCCAGACGCGTCTCTTTCTTGGTGTTACCTTCCGCCTGAATCTCAGAAAGAACACGGTTATAATCGCTCGGATCGCAAACGACCGTCACGTCATTCCAGTTCTTCGCTGCAGAGCGTAACATCGACGGACCGCCTATATCGATCTTCTCGATAGCCTCCGCCATGGTCGTTCCCTCTTTGGCAATCGTCTGACGGAAAGGATAGAGATTGACGCACACGAGGTCAATCAACTCAATGCCGTTTTCTGCCAAAGCCGCCATGTGAGAAGGTTCGTCGCGACGCGCCAGAAGGGCTCCATGCACCTTCGGATGCAAGGTCTTGACACGGCCGTCGCAGATCTCCGGAAAACCCGTTACTTCGCTGATGCCGATGGTCTTCACGCCGCTCTCTTCCAGCAGTTTTTGTGTACCGCCGGTAGCGATGATCTGCCATCCTGCAGCCTGCAGGCCCTTGACGAACTCCACCAAACCGGTCTTATCGCTTACACTCACTAATGCTCTTTTCTGTGCCATATATCGCTTGTATTGATTTATCGAATGATATTTTCTCCTGCACGTACGTGCCCTAATACATAAGTAACCTCCCCTGTATGGTCTAGGATTCGTCTTACTTTCGTCGCATCTTCCTCCGAAACAGCAAGCACCATTCCTATGCCCATGTTGAAGATATTGAACATCTCGCGGTGTGGGATGTTTCCTTTGGATTCCAGGAACTTGAAGATCGGCAGAATCTCCCAGGAGCCTTCCTCAATGTCGAAGCCCTGTCCGGGCAGGAAGATACGGGGTATGTTTTCATCAAAACCACCTCCGGTGATGTGCGCCACGCCGTGAACGTCCACTTGGCGGATGACCTCCAGAACGGACTTCACGTAAATTTTTGTCGGCGTGAGAAGAACTTCGCCCAAAGTTTTTTCGGGATCCAACTCCGGATAGATTTGATGCAGATCCAGATTCGCGTCCTTTACTATTTTGCGCACGAGCGAAAAGCCGTTGGAGTGTACGCCGGAGGAAGCAATACCGATCAACACATCGCCAACTTTGACTTTGGTGCCATCGATAAGTTTGGACTTTTCTACCACGCCGGTCGTATAGCCCGCGATGTCGTATTCGCCGTTGGGATACATACCCGGCATTTCTGCCGTTTCTCCACCTACAAGGGCACAACCGGCTTGACGACATCCTTCCGCTACACCGCTGACAATCGCCTCGACTTGGGCGGGAATGTTATGTCCCACTGCCACGTAGTCCAAAAAGATGAGCGGTTCGGCTCCTTGCGCCAAGACATCGTTCACACACATCGCCACGGCATCGATACCGATGGTGTCGTGTTTGTCCATCGCAAAAGCGATCTTCAGTTTGGTTCCCACGCCGTCTGTTCCGCTAACCAGAACCGGCTCTTTGATATTCAACGCGGAGAGGTCAAACATGCCTCCGAACGAACCGATCGAACCCATCGAACCTAAGCGTTGGGTAGAACGCACATGCGACTTGATTCTGCTTACTACTTCGTATCCGGCCTCCAGATTTACACCGGCTTCTTCGTAATGTTGCGCCATATTGTAGGATTGTATTTAGTGTTTAAAATAGTTTACTGCATTTTCGAAGAGCGGTTGATATTTATTGCCGCTAATATTCGCAAATACATTTTCTTCATATCGCTCGGTATGCCCCATTTTGCCTAAGATCTGCCCGGAAGGCGAAATAATGCCTTCGATGGCGTAGCAGGAGCCGTTGGGATTATACGGCGATTCCATCGTTGCCTTGCCTGTTTTGGGATCGGCATAACGGAAAGCAACCTGTCCGTTCTCAAAGAGTTGTTTTGCCAATTCTTCGCTCACCACGAATTTTCCTTCTCCATGGCTGACGGCGATCGAATGCAGGTCGCCGAGTTGCATGCCTTGGAGCCACGGGCTGTTGGTCGTCGATACAGTGGTGGTCACCATCTGCGAGACGTGACGGTTGATATCGTTGCGGAAGAGCGTCGGACTCTCCGTCGTCACCTTTCCTAAATGGCCGTATGGCAGCAGACCGGATTTCACGAGCGCCTGGAAACCGTTGCAGATACCGAGTATCAATCCGCCGCGGGACAAGAGCGATTCTACCGCGCGGCTCACCAGCATGTTATTAAGCACCGAGACGATGAATTTCGCCGATCCGTCCGGTTCGTCTCCCAAGGAGAATCCGCCGGCTAACATCAGGATCTGCGCCTGGTCGATGTGTGCGACCATCTCTTCAATAGAGGCTATCACATCCTGCTCCGTCATGTTGCGGAAGATCGTCATCTGCACTTCTGCGCCGGCTTTGCGCCATGCCTTGGCGCTGTCGAAATCGCAGTTTGTTCCCGGAAAAACAGGGATATAAACGATCGGCTTTTTGCCGTTAAGCGATTCGTGCGCAGGGATAGCAGGTTGTGCCATCGGTTTGGACTTAATGCCTTTCGGCATGAGGTCTTTATGCTGCGGAACTGCAGTAGCAGCGTACACTTTGTTGAACGGCGATGTACAAGCCTCATAGAGCGCCTCACGACAAATCTTCTCGCCGTTGATAATCAGGCTGTCGCCATCCGTCACTTGGCCTAATAGAAGGGCATCCGGATGCACTATCGGTTCGGTCGCTTCGACTAAAATGCTGCCATACTGATAGTTATAGAGTTTTTCCTCATCAATACGGATATCCACGCCTTTCTCATTGCCGAAGGACATCTTCGCCAACGCCTCTGCCACGCCGCCAAAACCGATGGCGTACGCCGAGACGATCTTTCCGGCATGGATGGCTTTGGTCGTGAACGACCAGAGTTGTTTCAGTTGGTCCGTATCGGGCATGTAGTTTGCGAGCGGCTGATGACGCAGGAGGTAGAGTTTGTTGCCTGCTTTTTTCAGGTCCGTACTGATGACTTTATCGGCACCCACGGTTGTAATACCGAAGGCTATCAGGGTTGGCGGCACGGAAATATGTTCGAACGTACCGGACATCGAGTCTTTGCCTCCGATGGAAGGCAGGCTTAAAGCCACCTGCATCTTCAGTGCGCCAAGGAGGGCACTAAGCGGTTTTCCCCAACTGTGACGGCCGGTCATTCGCTCAAAATACTCCTGGTAACTAAACCGCATATGGCTGAAATCCGCGCCGGCTGCAACGACCTTGGCACAAGCCTCTACCACCGCATAAGCGGCTCCGTGATACGGACTCCACTCCGCGATGAAGGGGTTGTAACCGAACGCCATGATAGAAGCCGTGTTGGTATAGCCATCGGTCGGCAGTTTCTGCACGGAGACTTGGGTCTCAGAGCGTTGCATCTTACCGCCAAACGGCATCAACACAGTCGAGCGACCGATAGTAGCGTCAAACTCCTCAATGAGACCTTTTTGGCTCGTCACATTGGGTTGAGCGAGCACGTGACACATCTTCTCTTCGGTGGTTACGCCCGGGATATATTGGCTAAACGGATCTTTGTTCTCCACTGGCAGGATGGTTGTTTTCGCATAGTGTTTTGCGCCGGCAGAGTCGATGAATGCGCGGCTGAGATCAGCAATCAGTTCCCCTTTATAGAACTGCCTCATACGACCCGTATCCGTCACGTCCGCTACGTGCGTTACTTCAATATTATCTTTTCGGCAGAGCTGTTCAAAGACCTCTTGGTCTTTCTTTTCGACCACTACTGCCATTCGTTCCTGTGATTCGGAGATCGCCAACTCCGTGGGATTGAGCCCCGCGTATTTGGTCGGCACGCGGTCCAGATAGATATCCAAGCCGTCCGCCAACTCGCCGATAGCAACAGATACACCTCCGGCGCCGAAATCATTGGATTTCTTTATCAGTTTCGTCACCTCAGGACGACGGAAGAGACGTTGAATCTTACGCTCCTCGGGTGCGTTTCCTTTCTGAACCTCGCTGCCGCAGGACTCCAGGGAAGCCTCCGTATGCTCTTTGCTGGACCCCGTAGCGCCACCTATACCGTCACGTCCGGTACGTCCGCCGAGAAGGAGGATCACATCGCCTGCCGCCGGGCTCTCACGACGCACTGCATCGGCCTTAACGGCTCCTACTACAGCGCCCACTTCCAGACGTTTTGCCACATACGAAGGGTGATAGATCTCCCGCACATGAGTGGTTGCCAGACCGATCTGGTTGCCATAAGACGAATAGCCCGAAGCGGCCTTACGGGAGATGATCTGTTGCGGCAGTTTGCCCGGCAGCGTCTCACTCACCGGGGCGTAGATGTCTCCGGCTCCGGTCACACGCATCGCCTGATAGACGTACGCACGGCCGGACAGCGGATCACGGATAGCACCGCCGAGACAAGTACTCGCGCCACCGAAAGGCTCTATCTCCGTCGGATGGTTGTGGGTCTCGTTCTTGAATTGCAGCAACCACCGTTCCGTTTGACCGTCCACATCCACATCAATGAAGATAGAACAAGCGTTATTCTCTTCGCTGACCTCCATATCGTCCAACAAGCCTTTCTTCTTCAAGTACCGTGCGCCGATGGTAGCTAACTCCATGAGACACAGCGGTTTGGAATCGCGGCCTAACTCCGTACGAATATGATGGAAAGCGTTCAGTTCGGATTCTATATCGGCTTTGATGAAAGAGTCCTCCACCTCGATATCCTCGAGAATGGTGGTAAAGGTCGTGTGGCGGCAGTGGTCGGACCAGTAGGTATCGAGAATACGTAACTCCGTCTCTGTCGGATCACGATGTTCCTTCGAGAAATACTCCGCTACGCAAGCGAGGTCATCGGCGTTCATCGCCAGTCCCCACTCTTTGCAGAAAGCGGGATACTGCTCCTTCGGCATGGCGGTAAACCCGGCTAAGGAAGCCAGCGGTTTGACGTCCGCCGTCTGCTGACGAGAAAGAACAGAGAGGTCTTTCTCGCGCGCCTCCACCGCATTGATATAGTAGTGGCGGATCTTCGCCATCTCATCTGTTATCATTTCGTCTTCGAAGATCAACAGCCGGCTCGAACGGATGTCGATGTCGGCATTCGGGTCAATGAGGTGCACGCAATCGATGGCAGAAGAAGCGCGTTGGTCGAACTGACCGGGGATGAACTCCACCGCCAGATACCTCTTGCCGCTGAGATCCAAGTCCTCCATCACCACATCCGTCACCCGCTCGCCAAAGACGCTGTATTTGCTTTGTTCAAGTAGGTCCTTGCTGAATCCGAACAGGTCGTACACGCAAAGATAGCGCATCCGGCGGATGTGCAACTGCAGGTTCTCGTTCAGCTCGCGACGCAGGCTCTCCGCCTCCACGCGAAACCCTTCTCTTTTCTCTACAAAAAGCCTATAGTTCATATCAGATTACAGTAGCTAATACTTTTTCTGTTTGTTGGCGGCGGAAATCGATGTATTTCTCGCGCAGTTCAGGTTCTTGGAGCGCCAGGATGCTGACCGCCAGCAGGGCTGCATTCTTCGCACCGTCGATAGCCACCGTAGCAACGGGAATGCCGCTGGGCATCTGAACCATTGACAGAAGGCTATCCAAGCCGTCTAAGGTCTTCGAACGCACCGGCACACCGATCACCGGCAGATGGGTCAAACCGGCTATCACGCCTGCCAGATGGGCTGCACCACCGGCTCCGGCGATGATGATACTCAGACCGCGATCCTCGGCACTCTCCGCCCAGTCCATCAAGGCATGTGCCGCACGGTGCGCTGAGATGACGCGTTTGTCCACTTCGATACCGAAAGACTCCAGGGTGTCGATAGCTGCTTGCATAACGGGCAGGTCACTTGCCGAGCCCATGATAACTCCTACTCTCATATTTATTCCCATTCAATTGTGGAGGGCGGTTTGGACGAGATGTCGTAGCATACTCGGTTCACACCCTTCACTTTGTTGATAATCTCGTTACTAATCTTTGCCAACACCTCATACGGGATGTGCGCAAAATCGGCGGTCATGGCGTCGCTGGAAGTCACAGCGCGCAGCGCAATGGGGTTTTCGTATGTCCGCTCATCGCCCATGACGCCAACCGAACGAACCTCGCTTAAGAGGATTGCGCCCGCTTGCCATATCTCGTCATACAACCCAGCCTCACGGAGGTTCTGGATATAGATGGCGTCCGCTTCTTGCAGGATGCGGATCTTCTCGCGGGTGATGTCTCCCAAGATACGTACTGCCAGACCCGGTCCCGGGAACGGATGACGGCTGATCAGGTGCTCCGGCATGCCTAATGAACGTCCCACGCGGCGCACCTCATCTTTGAAGAGCCATTTGATCGGTTCGCAGAGTTGCAGGTGCATCTCTTTAGGAAGACCGCCCACATTATGGTGGCTCTTAATCACTTTACCGGTGATATTCAAGCTCTCGATGCGGTCGGGATAGATCGTTCCCTGCGCCAGCCATTTGGCGTCGGTGATCTTCTTTGCCTCGGCATTGAATACCTCCACAAAATCGCGGCCGATGATTTTTCTCTTCTGCTCCGGCTCTTTGACGCCGGCGAGGTCGGAGAGGAATTTCTCGCTGGCATCCACGCCGATTACTTTCAGCCCAAGGCCTTCGTAATCGCGCATGACGTCGTGAAACTCATTCTTACGCAACATGCCGTGATCGACGAAGATACAGGTCAGCCTGTCCCCTATTGCGCGATGCAGCAGAACAGCTACTACCGATGAATCCACGCCGCCGGAGAGACCTAAGATCACCCGGTCGGAACCTAACTGCTCGCGCAACTCCTTCACCGTTGTCTCCACAAACGCCTCTGCACTCCATTCCTGCTTGGAACCGCATATATCCACTACGAAGTTCTTCAGCAGCAGCGTGCCTTGCAGGCTATGGAACACCTCCGGATGAAACTGCGTACCGAAGACCGGTTGCTCGCCAGGGATGTAATAAGCGGCATTCTCTACCGTCTCCGTAGAGGCGATTCGGACCGCTCCTTCGGGCAGTTTGGTAATACTGTCGCCATGAGACATCCATACTTGCGAGTGCGCCTCAAAACCATTGAAAAGCGGGTTCTCGGTATCAACGAATTGCAAGTTCTGGCGTCCGTATTCACGCGTACCGGCACTCTCTACCTTACCACCGTACATATAACTCATCAGCTGCGCACCGTAGCATATACCAAGTATCGGCAGCCGCCCGCGGATGTGACTCAGATCCACATGAAACGCATCGTCCTGATAGACGCTCAGAGGCGAACCGCTCAGAATGACACCGATTACATCTTTGTCGTCCTCGGGGTATTTGTTATACGGCAGGATCTCGCAGAACGTGTTCAGTTCGCGTACGCGCCGACCGATCAACTGCGTCGTCTGGCTGCCGAAATCCAAGATAATAATCTTCTGCATTCGTTGGGTCTTATTGCTGTGAATAATTAGGTGCCTCCGACGTGATGGTAATATCATGCGGATGGCTCTCAAACATACCTGCAGATGTGATACGTACGAACTTCGCCTTGCGCAGCTCCTCTAAGTTATGCGCGCCCACGTATCCCATGCCCGAGCGGAGTCCGCCTATCAGTTGATAGATCGTCTCGCAAACGCTGCCTTTGTAGGGCACGCGACCGGCAATACCTTCCGGTACAAGTTTGGACACATTGCTCTCTCCGCCCTGGAAATAGCGATCGGCGCTTCCGGCTTTCATCGCCTCTATGCTGCCCATACCGCGATAGGATTTGAACTTACGGCCGTTGAAGATGATGGTGTCTCCGGGGGCTTCGTCCGTGCCGGCGAACATCGATCCGCACATCACGCAGTTTCCTCCGGCAGCGAGCGCCTTCACCACATCGCCCGAATACCTTAGACCGCCGTCAGCTATCAACGGCACACCCGTTCCTTTCAGTACTTCTGCCACCTCAAAGATTGCCGTCAACTGCGGTACACCGACACCCGCGATGATACGGGTAGTACAGATACTGCCCGGACCGATACCAACCTTGATACCGTCCGCTCCGTTCTCCAGAAGATATTTGGCAGCCTCTGCAGTAGCGATATTTCCTACCACGACATCCAGCTCCGGATATTTCGCTTTGATAGCGCGCAGAGCGTTCACGATATTCTTGCTGTGTCCGTGCGCCGAATCCAATACTACCGCATCCACATGCTCCTTGACCAAGGCGTCCACGCGATCCATATAATCCGGCGTGATACCCACTCCTGCGGCGCAACGCAGATGACCTTTGGCATCCTTGTTGGCATTCGGATAATCGCGCAGTTTGGTAATGTCCTTGTAGGTCACGAGGCCTATCAGTTTGCCGTCTTTGTCGATGACCGGCAGTTTCTCTACCTTATGCGTCTGGAGAGCGTCCATGATGGTCTTGTTGTCTGTGGAGCCGATGGTAATAAGCTTCTCGCTCGTCATCACCTCGCTCACGGGCTTGTTCATATCCGTCTCGAAACGCAAGTCGCGGTTCGTCACGATACCCACCAGCACGTGATTCTCATCCACCACGGGGATACCGCCGATATGATTCTCATGCATCATCTGGAGCGCATCGCCTATCGTCTGGTTACCGAAGATGGTTACCGGGTCGGCAATCATGCCATTCTCCGCACGTTTGACGCTGCGCACCTGTGCGGCTTGCTCTGCGATTGACATATTCTTATGGATCACGCCGATACCGCCTTCGCGAGCGATAGCGATAGCCATCGGTGCTTCCGTGACGGTATCCATCGCCGCACTTACCACCGGGATATTGAGCCCTATATGGCGCGAGAATTGGCCATTAAGAGACACCTCACGCGGCAGCACTTCGCTGTACGCCGGTACTAATAACACATCGTCGAAGGTCAGGCCTTCATTCATTATTCGATCTTGATACATATCGGTAGTATTTTTAGTTACAACATGTGGTCACAATAGAAGCATCTCTTCACGCCGTCCTTGTCAATATAAGCCTTCTGCTCAACGGGTTCGGTCGTGGCGATACAGCGGTCGTTATGGCAGGCACAGGTACTTGCTTCGCCTTGATGGCCTGTCGGCTCGGCATGCAGGTACTCGTCGCTCAGGAGCGTATAGATAATCGCCTTGCGGACGTACTTACCGTTCTCCACTTGGCGGAAATACGCTGCACGCGAGTCTTTATCCACACCAACGGTGATCTCATTCACACGGGGCAGCGGATGCAGGACAATCATCGAGGGCTTACCTAACGCCATCAACCGCTCGTCCAAGATAAACGAGTCTTTCAGACGTTCGTACTCATCTTTGTCCGCAAAACGTTCTTGTTGCACGCGGGTCATGTACAGCACATCGACAATCGGCATCGCCTCTTCGAGCGTGGAGACCTCCATATAAGCGTCTCCTAACTCCGCTTTCATGTAGTCCGGCAACGCCAGTTCTTTCGGAGCAATCAGCACAAACCGTACTCCTTCATAACGGCGCATGGCTTTGATGAGCGAGTGTACCGTACGGCCGTATTTGAGATCGCCGCAGAGACCTATCGTCAGGTTCTCGAACCGTCCTAACTCACGACGGATGGTCAGCAGGTCGGTCATCGTCTGCGTCGGATGGCTGTGACCGCCGTCACCGGCGTTGATCACCGGTATCCGGCTGAACTCGCTCGCTACCCTCGGCGCACCTTCTTTATAGTGGCGCATGGCGATGATATCCGCAAAAGCGCTCACCACACGCACCGTGTCTGCGACCGTCTCGCCTTTGCTGACGGACGAAGAGCGCGCGTCGCTGAATCCTAACACTTGACCGCCTAACTCCATCATCGCTGCCGTAAAACTGAGCCGCGTACGGGTGCTCGGTTCGTAGAACAGTGTTGCGAGTTTCTTACCCTTGCATGCTTCGGAATACTGCTCCGGATGGTCGATGATGTCCATGGCGCGAAGAACGATCTTCTCGATCTCCTGCGTCGTCAGGTCCGTTGAGTCTAATAGATGTCTCATAAGTTATCTCTAAATTGTATCAGTTCTACTTTCTCTTGTGCGGAGATATACCCCTCTTTGACCGCCACTTCGGCAAGCACATCGAGGTTACTGAGGCTGTGGTTCACCACTTTTGCTTCTGCAAGGCGGTTCAGACCTTTCTTCATGCCGTACGTGAAGATCGACACAATACCCAAGACCTCTGCTCCTGCTTCACGCAGCACTTCCACAACCTCCAGACAACTTCCTGCGGTGGAAATCAGATCCTCTACCACCACCACTTTCTGCCCAGGAAGAAGTTTGCCTTCTATCTGGTTCTGCCGTCCGTGATCTTTGGCGCCGGAACGAACATACCCCATCGGCAGGTTCAGTTTGGTAGCTGTGATCGCCGCATGGGCGATGCCTGCAGTTGAAGTACCCATCAGCACTTCCGTCTCGGGATAGTACTGCTTGATCGTTTCTGCCAAACCGTTCTCCACATCTTCGCGCACCGCCACGTCGCTCAGCGTCAAGCGATTGTCACAATAAATAGGACTCTTGATGCCGCTGGCCCATGTGAACGGTTCGTTCGGACGCAGGAATACTGCCTTGATACGCAGCAGATCCGCTGCTATTTGTTCACTTAATATCATAATACAAACTCTTTTACACATTTTCGATAGGCCGCTACGGGATCTTCTGCAGCAGTAATAGGACGCCCTACCACGATAAAATCCGATCCTATCTCTTTGGCGCGGGCGGGTGTGGTGATACGAACCTGATCACCTTTGTTGCCATCCGCGAAACGGATACCCGGTGTTACCGTCAGGAACTCCTTTCCGCAGCGCTCCTTAACCATCCCAGCCTCTAAAGGCGAACAAACGACGCCGTCCAGACCGGCCTCTTTCGCCATTTGGGCATAATGGCAGACGCAATCGGCTATGCTGCCGCTGATGAGCAACTCATCGTGCATACGCTCTTCGCTCGTCGAGGTCAGTTGGGTTACGGCAAGCAGTATCGACCGTGTGCCGTCTTCGCGTGTCAGACCTTTCAGTGCTGCCTCCATCATCGCTTTCGTTCCTGCCGCATGCAGGTTCACAATCTGCACATCCAAATGCGAGAGCACCCTCATCGCTTTCTCTACCGTATTAGGGATGTCGTGCAGCTTCAGATCGAGGAACACCGAATGGCCGCGCCGACGAATCTCCCGAACGATAGCCGGGCCCTCTGCATAGTACAACTCCATTCCGATCTTCACGAACGGCTTCTCCTCCGTGAATCGGTCCAGAAACGCATACGTCTCAGCCGCACTCGCAAAATCACATGCTATAATAACATCCTTTTTCATACAATCCCTATTATATCTTGTAAGTGGTCGATTTTCAGTTCTTTCATTACCTCTGGTAATGTCTCTATAATATCTCGACACGCCGTGGGGTTTTGCAGACTCGCAGCCCCTATCTCTACGGCACTCGCGCCAGCCATCATCATCTCTATCACATCCTCCGCCCGGCTCACTCCGCCGCAACCGATGATCGGTGTCTCGGGGCACGCTTTATGCACCTGATGTACCATTCTGAGCGCAATGGGAAACACACCCGGTCCCGAATAACCGCCGTACGTGTTGGCGAGAACCGGTTTGCGCCGTTTGATATCGATCCGCATGCCGAGTACCGTATTGATAAGACAAAGACCATCTGCGCCGGCTTCCACACATGCCCTCGCGATAGAAGCGATATCCGTCACGTTCGGGCTGAGTTTCATGAATATCGGTTTGGTCGTTACGGCTTTGACAGCCCGCGTCACAGATGCCGCCGCTTCTGGATTTGTGCCAAAAGCCATGCCGCCGTTATGGACGTTCGGACAGGATATATTCACCTCCAGAATCGCTGCGTCTGTCTCCTTATCTATTCGTTCGCACACGTACGCATATTCATCGATGCTGAATCCGCTGATGTTCGCTATGATCGGTCCCTTGTAGATGGCGCGTAAGGCCGGCATCTCACGCTGGACGACTTCATCCACACCGGGGTTCTGCAGCCCGACGGCATTCAGCATTCCTGCGCCGCCACACTCTGCGATACGCGGTAAGGCGTTTCCGTAACGCGCCTCACGCGTCGTGCCTTTGGTAGAGATAGCGCCAAGTATGTTCAGATCGAACCATTCGCTCATCTCTTGACCAAAACCGCAGGTTCCGCTTGCCGGAATCACCGGGTTTTGCAATTCAATATGTCCTAATTTTATCTGCATTGAACACAGGTCCTTCTTTACATACTCGTTTGAAACCCTCTTTGGTCTCAATCGTGCAGCCGACGCATATTCCCACGCCGCATCCCATACGCTCTTCCATACTGATCTGGCCGTTGGTTCCTATCGTCCGCAGGATGGCTTTGAGCATCGGTAGCGGGCCGCAGGCATAATAATACTGAGCGGGACTGGCTATTAGGTCGGTCACCACGCCTTTCTTTCCATAGCTGCCGTCCATCGTGCAAACGGCTACTTCGCATCCCATTCCCGCAAACTCCTCTTCGCCGAACACCTCGGCTTTCGTATTGAATCCCATCACCACACGGACGTGTTTGCCCATCTCACGCAGTCGTTTGGCGGCATAAATCAGCGGTGGCACCCCCACTCCGCCGCCGATAAGCAGCACTTCCTTACCACAAAGACTCAGGTCATACCCGTTGCCCAAACCTGCCAGAACATCGATCGCTTCACCGGATTGCATGGCGGTCATGCGGTCAGTGCCCTGTCCTACGACCTTGTAGATGATGGTCAACCGGTCGTCATTCACGTCGCTCACCGAGATCGGTCTTCTCAGAAACAGACCCGGCACAGCGATCTCCACGAACTGCCCCGGACGGATACCCTCCGTCCTGCCCTTCAGAATCATGCGGAAGACTTTCTCCGCGATCTGCTCGTTGCTCACTATGTGCCAAGCTCCGTTCATTCGTTCACCCGTTCATCCGTTTATGCGTTTATCCGTTCATTCGTTCATCCTCAAAGACGACCTCTCCTCTTACTTCGTTTTTGACGCATTTCCCATATACTTTCCATCCCTCAAAAGGCGTGCTTTTGCCCATAGACACAAACTGCGCAGGGTCGATCGTATAATGCGCGTCCAGGTCTATTGTCACCCAACTATCCTCCGCCAGACCGGTTATCTCGCGTGCACGCGTGCTCATTATTTCTATAAGGCGTTCCATCGTGATCACGCCGCTTTTTACCAGATAGGTGTACAGCAGCGGGAATGCCGTCTCGATTCCCACGATCCCGAAAGCGCTCTTTTCCAGCCCACGGCTCTTCTCCTCGGCGCTATGCGGCGCATGGTCGGTGGCAATCACGTCAATCGTACCATCTATAATTCCGCCTACCAGCGCCATCTGGTCGGCTACCGAACGAATCGGCGGATTCATCTTCCATCGTCCGTCCTCCTCGATCATGCGGTCGTTGAGGAGCAGATAATGCGGCGCGGTCTCACAGGTCACGGGAATGCCGTCCGCTTTCGCGTCACGGATGAGCTGGACGCTCTCTTTCGTCGATATATGGCATATATGCAACCGGCAACCGGTCTCTGCACTCAGACGTATATTCCGCTCTATCTCCCGCCATTCGCTTTCGGAACAGATGCCGCGGTGACCATGCTTGCGCGCATACTCCCCGTCATGGATATACCCGCCGCGAAGAAGACTGTTAACCTCGCAGTGTTCAACAA
>ONIM01000020.1 GCA_900317885.1 uncultured Bacteroidales bacterium
ATCTAATCCCACAATCGGGATATTCCTCTCCAGCGCCACGGATTCGAAGAAGTTCTCCATCGATTTTTGCTCGTCGTACCCCAACCATTGCTTCATCAATTCCGTCCGAAACATCTCCGTCAAGTACGAAGGTTTCATCCGGCATAACTGATCCAAACCCATGCCTATATTGATGCGAAGGGCGTTGTCGATATATGTATATTCCTTTTCGCTATAGAAATTCGTCAGTTTGACTAAATCGGGCAAGAGGGCAGCTTTGCGCAAAGCGGCGATGGCTTCGTAGTCCTGCATGGCAAATTCCGTAACCACTTTGTTGCACCGCGAGAAGCACTTGAAGACGTTCGGAATGGTGTCTATGAATTGCATCTCTACGTACCGGTTGGTAGCTAAGACGTAGGACTTGGACCGGGTGCCTTTGCCGCTGATTTCATAGAGCACCTGCGCCTGTAAGGGAGTATAAATCGCTGTGCTGCAGGAGCCAAGGATAAGAAATACTATGTATCTAAAAGTTCTCAATTGTCAATTATTTAAATCTTGTGATGAGGTTATACGCCTGGTAAATACCTAATTCTCCGGCTTTGCTCAGGTCCGCGAGTCCTTTCTCGTTTTCGCCTGTATAGATGAGGGTCAAGCCTCTGTTGAAATAGGCTTCCGCAAAATCATTATCCGCCTGGATCGCTTTTGTATAGTACCGGATAGCCTCTTGGTAGTCCTTGCGGGCGCAGAGGATATTGGCTTTGTTATACAGCGCAAAAGAGAAATCCGGTTGGAGGGTCAGCACGTGGTCGTAATCCCTGAGTATCAGTTCGTTATCTCCGTCCATCATGCGGTACCGCCAGTTGGCGCGGCAGAAGACGATGATGGGTTCCAACTGTGTGTTGGCGAGTAGTAAAGCCCGGGTACAGTCGTCCACAGCGCTGGCGTAATCCTTGATGATGGCGAACTCCATCGCCCGCGCGAGGTATAGGATAGCAGAGGGCGCTTCGTCCGTCTGTTGCGTCAGGCGGTTGATGTTCGAGAAATGATAATCCACCATCTCCGCCGTGAGGGTCAGCTCCTGGGAGGTGAATTTGAGCGCTGCCGGAAGGGCTTCTCGCTTATTGAGTTTATCCACGAGCGGGTGGTAGTAGTTGGTGCGCCTGAGACTCATGTCCTGGCTGTAGTAAGAGAGGATGATATTCGGTTCGTTGACGACGTCCTGGTGCTTCTTCTGGATTGAACCACGGGTCTGCGAGTCGTATTTCTGTTCCTCGTCGGGGATATCGGTCTGTTCCTGCGCAGTAGAGGAGGAGAACTCTTTGCGATGGTCTTTCTTCTGCGGCTGGGCATCGGCTATCAGGAGGTCGGTATTGGGCTGCGCGGCCTGTTGCGACTGGATTTCCTCTTTCTGCTGCTCCAAGTCGTAGGCTTTCTTGCGGTATTGATAGGCAACCTTGGTGAGACCTTGTTTGTCCGCCGCTTGCGAGGCAAGGTAGTATGCCGGCAGGAAATAAGGATAGCGTGCAATGAGGGAGTCCATGTCGCGTGTGACGGCTTTCCAGAGCCTCAGTTGCATCTCAACCAAGCCGCGCTGGTAACGCATCTCCGTCCGCTCGGGATCAAGAGAGATAGCGGTATTGAGGTCCTCCAAAGCGCGGTTATAATCGCCCACTTCCTGCCGCATCACGCCGCGGTTGTAGTAACAATCCGCTTCACGAGGCGCAATCTTCACCGCCTGGTCATAGTCGCTCAACGCCCCGCGGTAGTTATGGCGGTGGTAATGAATGATACCGCGGTTGATGTAGTCGCCCGCCCATTTGGATCCTAAATTGATGGCTTGCGTCAATTGGACATATGCCTCATCCTCGCGGTTGAGCATGAGGTTCGTGACGCCGAGAGCCGACCAAACGGCAGGGTTCGTTTTGTCATACTGCGCCGCTTTCTCAAAGGCTTCGAGGGCGGTCATGGTATCTTTCTTCAAGATACTGATATGCCCTTTCTCACCCCATACAGAAGCCGATTGCGGCTCGCGTTTGAGCATCTGGGCGATGTCCTCCAACGCCGCGTCGTAATGCTTCATCTGCGCCCGTGTGTCCGCGCGTAATAACATATAGGTGCGGTTCTCCGGCGAGAAACGAAGTGCCTCCGTATAATCTGCCTCTGCCTCCTCCAAACGGTTCAACTGTCGGTAGATATACCCGCGGGCATAATAGCAGCCCGGCGAGAAAGGATTACGCTCGATAGCCGCATTACAATCCCGCAAAGCGCCCTGATAATCCTCCAACTGGATCTTCGCAATCGCCCGGTAGAAATACGGTTCGCTCAGATACGGCTTGAGGTGGATGACCTGATTGAAATACTGGATGGAGAGCACGTAATCCTCGAAATACAACGCATTCCGCCCGATCGCAGTAATACGGTCGGTGTTCAATTGGGCCGAGATCTTCGGCGCAAAGGCCAAAAGCATCAGCAGGAATACAATATTTCGATATTTAGACATCTCGATATTTCGGTAATTATTTACATCCCTCATTGGGGTCAAACCATGCCGGGACATCAAACTGTTCCTCGGACGAATATCCCAAATCCGGATCGGCCAGCACTTTCTGCATGTACAGTCCGCAGATAGGCAATGCCATCGAAGCGCCCTGTCCCTCTGCCATACCATCAAAATGTATGCCGCGATCTTCGCCACCGACCCACGTACCGCTGACGAGCGACGGCGTGAAGCACATGAACCATCCATCGGAGTTATTGTTCGTTGTGCCCGTTTTGCCGCCCATCGGTACCGTCAGACCGTATCTGTACCGCATTCGGACACCCGTTCCGCGATCGACAACCGCGCGCAACATATAAATCATTTTATACGCAGTCGTCTCACTGATTATCTCATGCGTCCGTGGGGTGAACGAGCCGATGACGTTGCCGTTGCTGTCCTCGATGCGGGTGACGTATAGCGGTTCGGTACGGATACCTTTGTTGGCGAAAGTCGTGTATGCGTCCACCATCTCCTCTACGCTCACCTCGCACGGTCCCAGACAGAGCGAGACCACGGGGTCTAACTGCCCCTGGATGCCGAAGGACTGCATGATTTTTACCAATTGTTCCGGCGTGAAGAGGGACATGAGGTAAGCAGAGATCCAGTTGGACGAGTTCATCAGTCCCCAGGTCAGCGTGACCGTGTCGCCTCGGTATTTGTCGTGGGTGTCACGAGGTGTCCATTCGATGCCGTTGGCGTCGATGAGGGTGATGGGTTCATTAACTGTCTTCTCGCACGGCCACATGCCTTCGTCCATCGCGAGTGTGTAGAGATACGGCTTGACCGTCGAACCCACTTGCCGGCGACCTTTGGTCGTCATGTCGTATTGGAAATGCGCAAAGTTCGGACCGCCGACATACGCCTTCACGTGACCTGTATGCGGGTCCATGGACATGAATCCGCAACGCAGGTAGCTCTTCTGCCATTTGATCGAGTCATATGGGCTCATAACGGTATCAATCATTCCGCTGTCGTACGTGAAGATCTGCATCTCCCGCGGGGTTTTGAATGCCGCCATGATCGAGTCGTGCGAGTAGCCCTCGCGTTTCATGTTACGATATCGGTCTGTCTGCCTAATTGAGCGGTTCATGATGCCGTCCACTTCCTCCTGCGTCAACGACCGGGAGAAGGGTGCGTTCTTCTTGCGTTTGAGTTCTTTGAAGAAGGATTTCTGTTGTGCCTGCATATGCTCGCTTACGGCCTCTTCGGCATACCTCTGCATTCGTGAATCGATGGTCGTGTAGATTTTCAGACCGTCTTGATAGATATCGTATTTGGTGCCATCCGGCTTTTTGTTCTTCTCGCAAAAACCATACAGCGGGTTGTTCTCCCATTGCCAGCGGTCTAAGCGGTATTGCTGCTGGTTCCACTCGGAATAATCGCTCTCCTTAGGCTCTTTGGCGGTCAGCACTACGCGCAAGTACTCGCGGAAATAAGGAGCGATGCCTTGTTTGTGATCCACCGAGCGGTAATGCAACTCCAAGGGCAGCGCCGCCAGCGAATCGCGTACGGCTTCGTCTATGTAGCCGTATTTCTCCATCTGCCCCAAGACGGTGTTCCTGCGGCCTGTAGCGCGCTCGGGATGGCGCACGGGGTTGTACAGCGAGGGGTTCTTACACATGCCGACCAACATCGCCGCTTCCTCCATCTTCAGGTCCTTCGGCGTAGTCGAGAAATAGACCTGCGCCGCCGACTGAATTCCCACCGCGTTATACAGAAAATCGAACTGGTTGAGGTACATCAGCAGGATCTCGTCCTTGCTGTAGAGCCGCTCCAACTTCGTGGCGATGACCCATTCGATAGGTTTCTGCATCGCGCGCTCGAAGATATTGTTCGCCCGCGGAGACCAGAGCTGTTTGGCGAGCTGCTGCGTGAGGGTAGAGCCGCCACCTGCGCGGCCGAGTTTGAGAATAGCACGGAACATCGACTTGAAATCCACTCCCGTGTGGTCATAGAACCGCACATCCTCCGTCGCTATTAATGCGTTGATCAGGTCCGGCGAGAGATCTGTGTACTGCACACCGATACGGTTCTCATAACGGTAGTAACGCCCCAGGGACTGCATGTCCGAGGAGATGATCTCGCTCGCAAAAGAGTTCTTTGGGTTCTGCAATTCCTCCAAAGGAGGAAGATAACCCAACGCACCCTCTGTAATCAGCCAAATGACCAAAAAAGCTACGGTAATTCCGCCGACAAACAAACTCCAAAACCAAATCAAAAATGGTTTATACCAACTTTTCCAATTCATATCATCAATTCTTCAATTATTCTATTTAATACATGCAGGCCTTCCTGCGTGGCGACCAGCCGTCCATCCTCCGTGAGCCGTAAGAGACCTGAATTACGGCTCAATACCGTTTGCATCTCGTTCGCATTACGTACATCTACGTCCGATAGGGGGACCCCTTTTCTCGTCCTCAGCCCCAACATGATCCGCTCGTTGTACAGATTTGTCTCGCTCAGCGTCTCGCTCTCGCGGGTTAACGAGCCGCTCTCAATGCCCGTTATATAGGCGTTCAGGTCGCTTGGGTTCCAACTCCTTACGGGCGGCAAATAACTGTGCGCGCCGGCGCCTATACCGATATACGGCGTGCCGTCCCAGTAGCTGCTGTTATGTTGCGCCTCGTAGCCTGGCAAAGCAAAATTGCTGACCTCATAATGCACGAATCCCGCCTCTTTGAGTCGCCGGCAGAGGGTGTCGTACATAGCGTTCTCCGTATCTTCATCCACCGCCTCTATTTCTCCTTTCTCCAACCTCTTCGTCATCGCGGTTCCTTCTTCGTACATCAGCCCATAAGACGATATATGCTGTACTTTCAGGTCGAGCGCCGTCTCGATATCTTCTTCCCATTGCGCCATCGTCTCACCCGGCAGGGCGTACATGAGGTCGATGGAGAGGTTCTCAAAACCTGCCTTCTGCGCCATCCTAACCGCCTCTATCGCTTGCACGGCATTATGCCTTCTTCCAATGAGTTGCAACAACTCGTCCTGAAAGGACTGAATACCGATGGACAACCTATTGATGCCGGCTTCCAGGATGGCCTTGAGATACTCTGCCGACGCGTCGCCCGGGTTCATCTCCATCGTCACTTCCGTGGCATCGGGTGCACCGACAGCCTCTATCATCCGTCGTATCTGCTCCGCTTTCAACGTGCTTGGCGTACCGCCGCCGATATAGATCGTCCGGATTGTTCCGGCTTCTTCACGCCGCTTCTCTATCTCCTTCAACACCGCCTCGACATACGCCTCACGCAGCTCCAGAAGGGTAGTGGAGAAGAAGTCGCAGTACGCACACCTGCGCACGCAAAACGGTATATGTATATAGACACCCGCCACTATTTACTTCCCCATAGGAATTTCATCCAGTCTGCCATCTTCTGTTCTTGCGGGCTGCCTTGAGCCTGCCAGAATTCCCTTCCAACCAACTCGTCCGGCATGAATTGTTGCTTGACAAAATGGTTCGGAAAATCATGCGCATATTTGTATCCGTCCGAGTAACCAAGCTCTTTCATCAGACTCGTTGGCGCATTTCTCAGGTGCAGAGGTACGGGCAGATTGCCGGTTTCTTGTACTACGCCAAGGGCAGCGTCGATAGCTAATATGCCGGAGTTGCTCTTTGGGCTTGTGGCTAAATAGATAGTGGCTTCTGCTAAGGGGATTCGTCCTTCCGGCCAGCCGATTTTTGTCAGTACGTCGAAACACGCATTGGCTACCAGCATTGCATTCGGGTTCGCGAGCCCTATGTCTTCGCTCGCGGAGATGACTAACCGCCGGGCGATAAACTTCGGGTCCTCGCCGCCTGCAATCATCCGCGCCAGCCAATAGATGGCGGCCTGCGGGTCACTGCCGCGGATGGATTTGATGAACGCAGAGATGATATCATAATGCATCTCGCCGTCCTTGTCGTACGCCACGGGGTTCTGTTGCAACTGTTTGGTAACGGTCTCGTTGTCAATGACCTTGACGCCGCTGTTGCTGACTAACTCAATGATATTCAGTAATTTACGTGCATCGCCGCCACTATATCGTAATATCGATTCAGTCTCTTTAACCGTGATACCGAGCGACCGAATATACTCATCTTTGGTCATCGCGCGGTCTAATAACTCCAATAGATCCGCCTTCTCCAAGGATTTCAGTACATATACCTGACACCGGCTCAAAAGCGGCGTGATAACCTCAAACGACGGGTTCTCCGTAGTGGCGCCGATCAACGTGATCGTACCTTCTTCCACCGCTCCCAAAAGGCTGTCTTGCTGGCTCTTGCTGAAACGATGGATCTCGTCGATAAAGAGGATTGGACTGCGGCTGTCTGCCGGCGCAAAAAGACCGCTGTTCATGACCGATGTGCGTTTGGCTTTGTCAATCACGTCGCGCACCTCCTTCACGCCGCTCGTAACGGCGCTCAGCGTGTAAAACGGCCGTTGTAACTGATGTGCGATAATCCGCGCCAGGGTCGTCTTGCCGACACCCGGAGGACCCCACAGAATGAACGAAGCGATATTCCCGCTCTCGATCATCTGCCTCAGGATCGCTCCTTCACCCACCAGATGTTTCTGTCCTATGTATTCGTCCAAAGTCTTTGGCCGAAGTCTCTCTGCTAATGGCAACATAATGTTATTTACGATTTACTAACTCTTTTGCCGTCTTGAGTGCCGATTCGCTTACTTCGTTTCCGCTCAGCATTGTGGCTATCTCTTGTATCCGTTCGTCCTCGTTGAGACGGCTGATATGCGTCTCGGTACGTTGTGCCGTGTCGGCTTTATAGACCTTATAATGGTTCTCACCCAAGGCGGCTATCTGCGGCAGATGGGTGATGGCGATGATCTGTCGGCTTTTCGCCATCTCCCGCATGATAGACGCCATCTGGGTGGCGATATTACCGCTCACGCCGGTATCTATCTCGTCGAAGATGATGGTCGGCAGCCCTTTTGTATTGGCTATCAGCGCTTTGACGCACAGCATCAGTCGGCTGATCTCACCGCCGGACGCCACCTCGCTCACGGCCCTCAGACTCTGATTGAGATTCGCGGCAAACATCAGTTGCACCTCGTCGCAGCCTTTTGGCGTGAAGTCTTCTGTCTTCGTGATCGGAATCTCCACTTTGGCGTGCGTCACGCCCAAGCGTTGCAATCCTTCCTCCAGGCTCTTGCATATCTGCGGCACGACAGCTTTGCGGCTTTTCGTCAGCGTCTCTCCGGCTTGCTGAAGAGCTTTGCGCTCTTTCTCCGCCTCTTTCTTGGCTTGCTCGATATCGAAATCGAAACTGTCCATCCGCTCGACCTGTTGCGCCAACGTATCGCGCTCTTGGATCAGCTCCTCAATCGTCTCTACACCGAATTTCTGCAGTAACTCATGCAAGGCTCCGATACGCTCTTCAACCCATTCCAGACGTCTCGGATCGCGTTCGATGCGATTCAGTTTGCGTTCCGCCTCTTCAGCTATGTCTTGTATCTCGATCCGAGCACTCTCAATCCGTTCCTGCAAATCTGCTGCCGCCTCGTCTAACCGACAAGCCCGCAAGACCTCTATCGCACTTCCTTGCTCTCCGTTGAGTGCCTCAATTGCCGTCTGCAAAGCCATCTGGATCTCCTCCGCATGGCTCAACTGGTACTGCTCTTGTTCCAACTCCTCCAACTCGCCTTCCTGCAGTTCCGCGTCGCTCAACAACTTATACCGATATTGAATATAATCCGCGTCTTGACGGCTCTTGCGGGCCAGTTCTTGCAATTTATGCAATTGTTCCTGAGCCGCCATAAACCGCTCATACTGAGTACTATAGGTTTCTAAAATCGCCTCATTGGCAGCAATCGCATCGACTACCTCCAGCTGAAAATCCGCGTTCTCTATCAGCAGATTCGCGTGCTGCGAGTGGATATCTATCAGCCTGTTAGCCAGTGCCTTCAGTTCCTGCAACGTCACTACGCTGTCGTCCACAAACGACCTACTTTTGCCGTTGGCATATAGCTCCCGGCGGATGATACTGTCATCAAACTCCGCCTCGATGATACATTTGTCCTCACCGTCTGTGATGGCTTTACTGTCTGCCCGGGCACCCAACACCAGAGCAAGAGCACCTAAAATGATACTCTTTCCGGCACCTGTCTCTCCGGTCAAAACCGAGAATCCCTCGCTGAAATCGATGTCCAGATGGCTGATCAGCGCATAGTTTTGTATGTGTAAATGCTTTAGCATCCTCTAATCCACTAATCCTCTAATCCCTAATCCCTTAATTCTCATTCATCCGGTCATACGTATTCTGCCGCGTCGGGTCGATATCTACCAACAAATCATACACCTCTTTCTTTTCTTTGTCTGTGCCTTTCTTGAAGATATCTACCAACTCATCGGCCTTGGCATCCAGAAACGTATTGATGACGTACGTCGCCGGCCGTGCCCGATAGGCTTCTTTCAGTACCGGTATGCCTTCTGCAATACGGGCTCTGCCGTTCGTCACATTACCGCTCATCTCATCCAGACCGAGCCTGTGATACTCGTAGTAATAGTTCCGGTATTTCTTAAACGCCTCGTCTAACAGATTGTTAATCAACGCATAGCGGTTTCTGTTGCTGTCAAAAGCCAGCCATCCTTTCTGCTCCGAGTTATCCATACTTGCGCTCTGGCATGCATTCACAATATCCTCGCATTGCTCGAAGTACGGCGTGCCTCCCAAGCGCTGGTAACTGTCCATATCATGCCCGATAATCAGATAGCAGTAGTACGCCAACATCGCGGTCAAGTTTGTCGTGAACTGGTTCTGCTGGTACTCAATACGGTCAAACTCCTGGTACGTGAAATTGAAATTACGGTCCACGAAATTGAGGAGCGGGGTAGTGTATGTAGTGCCGTAAACCGGACGGCGGCTTTGCAGCGTCATCTCGCATTTATATAGGTTATCCGCAGCCTCCTTGACAACCAGCATCATACTGCATTCAATCTTCTCTTGTTCCGCAAAGGTCATATTCGTCCATCGGTTCTGGTTCATGTACTCCTCGATGGCGGATTTCAGGGTCTCATATACCTGTTTGTTCGAACCCTCTATCTGGTCGGAATTGACGGTTACGGTACAGTTAATCTCCTGCGCACGAATCGATGCAATCCCGACGAGACTTACGAGAAATAGGGCTATAAATCTAAAATTTGAAATCATAAATCTGAAATTATTTCGAAATCGAAATCACTCCTCCAGTCTTCTCGCTGAATTTAATCTTCGGCAACTCATTCCCCGTGAAAAGCTCTTTAGGCAGGGCTACATCGATGCCGAATTGCGCCATCGGAACGACTTTGCTGTTGATCAATTCGCCGTTGTAATATACCAAAGCTAGTGCGCTGCCCGGCAGGTTATATACAATAGGAGAGAGTTCCGGCGTTTTTTTGTCTTTCTTGCCCTTCTTGCCGTTGTCTTTTTTGATCAGCTGATGCACGAACTCCACATTGATCTTAATCTTGTCGGCATCCACATTATCTGCGCCCGTAAAGCCGTTCTCCGTAGAGAAATAGAGCATCTCGTTCCATACCTTGAAGTTCTCTCCGTACGGACAACTTCCCACATGCTTATGCTTGATCTCTTTCGTGACCTTGCCCGTAAACAGCTCGACTAACTGCTTCTCCTGACGTCTCAACTCCTTGAGGACCAACTCCATGGCTTGCCCATCCGCCGGCGCGTGTTCCACTTCGCCGTTCAAGAGATACATCCTTGTCTCACGGATTCGGAAGATCTGTTTCGCGATTGCCTGAGCTTGTGCTTTGGCACTACCTGATTCAACGATCTCCTCGGTATAAGGTAAGACTTGAATAGGACTAATCCTAGACTTTACAGCCTCTTTTACAGGACTTTTCTTGTGCTCTTTAGGTTCTGCCGGCAGATTATACCCCACCAGAAGACCGCGGTCGTTGATGTTTACCAACTGCCAAGGCATGCCTTTCTCCGCTGTGATGGTATGCGGTCGTTTCAAGTCCACCTGCGTGTGTGTGGTAATCTCTACGCCCTTGAAGGTATAGGTCGTCTTGTCCTCCTTAATGGCATCTTTGATACCTAATAACTCCTCGGCAAACGCCGCAAACTCGCCCGCTTCTTCACGTCGCTCTTCATACGTGAAATCCAGCCGAACACTGGTCTTCGGGCTGTAATATACCATCTCGGACTTACCAGCCTCGTGGTATTTGTCATTCAGATTGGTCAGCGCTATAGTTAATAGCACCATTAAAAATGTTTTCATATATCTTTAAATCCTTAAACGTTCAACATTCAACTTTCCCATATCTTCCATGCCGCTTTGGCTTGCCCGTACAGCATCTCCATGCCGTTTTGGATAGTAGCTCCTTGTGCTCGGCCTTTCTGCAGGAACAACGTCACTTCGGGGTTATACACGCAGTCAAACAGCAAATGGCGTGCCGAAATCATTTCATATGGGATTTCAGGATACGTGTCCTCCTCCGGCGCCATACCTAATGGCGTACAATTAACAATCACTGTTTGTTCCTTCATTACTTCCGCCGTCAGATCCTCATAGCTCAACATCCCGTCTCTCGGCGTGCGACTGACGAGAGTGGGGGTGACACCTAATGTGCGCAAGCCATAACAGACCGCTTTTGATGCGCCTCCTGTGCCTAATACCAAGGCTTTCTTGTCACTCTCGCGCAGCAACGGACGGATGGACTCGATAAATCCCATGCAATCGGTGTTATAACCTACACGCTTGTGAATCACATTCACCGCCCCGACGGCTTTTGCCGTCTCGTCCAACCTGTCCAGATACGGGATGATTGCCTGTTTGTACGGCATGGTGACATTCATACCATCCAGAGTATCCAAAAGACTTTCGACTTTCGACTTTAGACTTTCTTCTTGTATCGGATACAAACTATACTCCGCATCGATCTGCTCACGCTCGAACTTCTCGTTGAAATACTTAGCCGAGAAGGAGTGAATCAGCGGAAATCCTATGATACCAAAGTGACGCATAATTTTCCTTTTTTTATTATTGCTTGGTGCGTCTTCGAAGTGAAAACCTTACCGCCTTCTCCCTTCTGTAACGCATCGTAAATCTTATCTATTTCTGCAAATCCGCACTCACGAAGACTTTCGTACAGCCGCGCAACTCCCGCTTCGCGTGTGTCTTTGCCGTCTAAAATATCTATGTATCCTTGCACGTATTCTGCCGTCTGAGCCATGTGTTCGATCTCCGCTTTGCTGTAACTCTTCAGTTGTTCACGGATAGCATTCCGGCTAATGGTGGTGTCGCTGTTCGTGCTGTCGGTGACCCATTCCAGACCTCTCTTGTCGCGCAAGTAATGTTCTATATAATCCCGTGTGGTGCATAGCAGTGGACGCACAATCGGCAGACCTTCTTTTACCATCGGATTCGGACTTATCGGCCGCATTCCTGCCAGACCTCTGAGTCCCGTTCCGCGTCTCAGATTCAGCAGGATCGTCTCTGCCTGATCGTTCTGATGATGCGCTACTGCAACCGCCTGACAGCCATGATTTCTTCCCACCTCGTCAAACCATTTATACCGCAACTCCCGTGCCGCCATCTCTATACTAATATGGAGCGTGTGCGCGTACGCGTGCGTATCAAATTCCGCTACTTCCAGCTCCACACTCATTTCCTTGCACAACTCTCGAACAAAAGCTTCATCTCTGTTGCTCTCTTCGCCACGGAGGTGAAAATTACAATGTGCCGCTACACATTTGTAGCCTGCGCGAAGCAGCACATCTAATAATCCCACACTGTCCGCTCCGCCGCTCAAGGCCACCAACACCGGCTTGTCTTTGTCCAACAAACCCCGCTGGCGAATATATGTACTGACCCGCCGTAACACTTACAAACTATCCAAATCAACCAACTTATTTACAATCGCATAGATCGTCAGCCCCGCGGTGGAGTGGATATTCAGTTTGCGGGTAATGTTCTTTCGGTGCGAGATGACCGTGTGCGTCGAGATACAGAGTACATCGGCTATCTCTTTGTTGCTCAGCCCTTTCACAACCTGAATCAGTACATCTTTTTCTCGGTCGCTCAGTTCTTCACTCTCGATGGCTTGTGAATCGGTTTTGACTTTCCGCTTGCCGTTTTTCGCGCGCTCCAATGCCGGCCTGAGAATCTCATCTTCAATCGCACAATGGTCCGCAAAATCCTGCTCGGTATGCCATAGATCGCTCATTACTCCGACTAAGGGGTAGCGCACATGGATATGCTGGCTCTCGTCCGAAGTGGTCTGTGTGTCGTCCTTCGGAAAATACTTGATAATCAACTCTTTGATCTCACTCAGCTTACCTGTGATTCGCTCGTCGTCATGCTCGTGTTCCTCGTATAATCCTGCGTTCTCGTGTTCGATATGCGTGCGGATCTCCTGTACAAACTCGTCGTAGCATCGCAAGATTAGCATCGGAATCTGGCTCTTCGGATTTGCCGGATTGATGGCTTCTATCAATGCCAGACGAAGCCGCGGAAGACGAAACTCCAGAAAATAGGTATGGGCATGGTGTAAATATCGCTGCAGAGTATCCAAATCAATCTCTGCCGGTAACGCACGATGGCGGTATAACTTGAAATTGACAACCGTCAGGAAGGTTGGAGTATGTACGCCGTGCTCTACACAGACATCCTCGATACTCTTGTCTCCCACACCCACATTCAGCCCGAAACGGCTGATGATCTGGATGGCTTCTTCTTCGTGCGCCATGAGGTCGCACATCTTGTCTTGCGCTTTATACATTGCCTAATCCTCTATATTTAACGCGGTGAGGCTGAACGGCTTCTTCGCCTAACCGCATCTTCTTGTTCTCTTCGTATTCCGAATAACTCCCCTCGAACCAGAATACCTTACTATCGCCCTCGTACGCCAATATATGCGTGCAAATACGATCTAAGAACCATCTGTCGTGCGAGATTACCACCGCACAGCCGGCGAAGTTCTCTAATCCTTCCTCCAACGCCCGCAAGGTATTGACATCAATATCGTTCGTCGGCTCGTCTAACAGCAGTACATTTGCTTCGCTCTTCAGCGTCAAAGCCAGATGCAGCCTATTGCGCTCTCCGCCGGAGAGCACGCCGCATTTCTTCTCCTGGTCTGCGCCGGTGAAGTTAAAACGACTCAGATACGCACGAGCGTTAATTTCCTTCCCGCCCACGCGGATGAACTCCGTGCCACCGCTGATGGTTTCAAAAACCGACTTATTCGGATCGATATCCGTGTGTTGCTGATCCACATAACCGATCTTCACCGTCTCGCCTACGGAGAACGTACCCTTGTCAGCTTTCTCCGTGCCGATAATCATGCGGAAGAGGGTCGTTTTTCCCGCTCCGTTCGGACCAATGACTCCTACAATGCCGTTAGGTGGCAACGTGAAGTTCATGTCTTCAAACAGCACTCTGTCTCCAAAAGACTTGGCTACACCTTCTGCGTTGATAACCTTATTGCCCAAACGCGGACCATTCGGAATGAAGATCTCCAACTTCTCTTCGCGCTCTTTCTGCTCCTCGTTCAACATTCGGTCGTACGCATCCAGACGTGCTTTCTGCTTGGCGTGACGCGCTTTCGGAGCCATGTGAATCCACTCCAACTCGCGTTCCAAAGTCTTGCGACGTTTTGAGGCTTGTTTCTCTTCCTGCGCCATTCGGTTGGTCTTTTGCTCCAACCACGACGAGTAATTGCCCTTCCAGGGAATTCCTTCTCCGCGGTCCAACTCCAAGATCCAACCAGCCACATGATCCAGGAAATAGCGGTCGTGCGTGATACAGATCACCGTTCCGGCGTATTGTTGCAGGTGTTGCTCCAACCAATCGATGGACTCCGCGTCCAGATGGTTCGTCGGCTCGTCTAAGAGCAGTACATCCGGTTGTTGCAACAACAGACGACACAACGCCACGCGTCTTCTTTCTCCTCCGGAGAGGGTAGTGACACTCGCGTCATCCGGCGGGCAACGAAGAGCATCCATCGCGCGGTCGAGTTTCTGGTCGATATTCCAGGCGTCCGCAGCATCTAATTTATCCTGCAACTCTGCCTGTCTTGCCAGTAACTTGTCGAAGTCTGCATCCGGTTCAGCAAAAGCCGCGTTGATCTCATCGTACTCCTTGAGCATGTCCATAATCGGCTGTACACCTTCCTGTACCACCTCGCGGACGGTCTTGGATGCGTCCAACTTTGGGTCCTGCTCCAGGTATCCGACCGAGTATCCCGGACTCCATACAACCTCGCCCTGGTACTCTTTCTCAATACCGGCGATGATCTTGAGCAAGGTACTCTTACCTGCGCCGTTCAGACCGATAATACCGATCTTTGCGCCGTAAAAGAAACTCAAATAGATGTTGTTCAACACTCGTTTTTGTGGACCGAAATTCTTACTCAGTCCCACCATCGAAAAAATTATCTTCTTATCGTCTGCCATAAATCATAAATTACAAATCATAAATCATAAATGCCGAAGGCTCAATTGTATTCTTCCTCTCGCGCGATCGACATCGACCACACGCACTTTTACGTGCTGATGCAGTTTGACTACTTCCTGCGGGTTGCTGATTCGTCGGTCTGCCATCTCGGAGATGTGTATCAATCCGTCCTTATGCACGCCTAAGTCCACGAATGCGCCAAAAGCGCTGATATTCGTCACAATACCCGGCAACACCATGCCTGCTTGCAGATCATCGATCGTGTGCACGTGTTCGTCGAAATGGAACTCCTCTGTCTCGCCACGCGGGTCACGACCCGGTTGCGCCAACTCCTTCATAATATCCGTGAGGGTGGGCATGCCCACTTCGGCTGTCACATATTTGCTCAGATCCACTTGCTCGCGCAACTCTTTCTTGGCAATCAAGTCCGCCACCGAGCATTTATGATCTTTTGCCATCTTCTCTACAATGCCGTAACTCTCCGGGTGTACTGCGCTGTTATCCAACGGATTAGCACCTTTCAGACGCAAGAATCCTGCAGCTTGTTCATAAGTCTTAGCACCTAATTTCGGCACTTTCAGCAACTCTTTACGGCTTCCAAAAGCGCCATGTTCCGCGCGGTAATCCACAATATTCTGCGCTAACATCGGTCCTAAACCGGAGATATACGTCAAGAGGTGTTTGCTGGCGGTATTGACATCTACACCCACATAGTTCACCACGCTTTCTACCGTTTGTTGCAAGCTCTCGCGCAACTCCGTCTGATCGACGTCATGCTGGTATTGCCCCACGCCGATAGACTTCGGCTCGATCTTCACCAACTCTGCGAGCGGGTCTATCAACCGCCTTCCTATACTTACGGCTCCACGTACGGTCACATCCTCATCGGGAAACTCCTCCCGCGCAGTCTTGCTGGCGCTATATACCGATGCCCCGGCTTCACTGACTACGAATATCTGAGGAACACTTAGTCCCTTGATACTTAGTCCCTTTGTCACTTCTCGTGCCATCTGCTCCGTCTCCCGACTCGCGGTACCGTTACCGATAGCAATCGCCTCAATCTTATATTTCTCGATCAACTCCTGCAATTTCTGCGTGCTTTGCAGGTTATGCAGATAGATGACGTCATGCATCAATAGATCGCCTTGTTCATTGAGTACTACAGTCTTGCACCCCGTTCGAAATCCCGGATCGAGTGCCAACACGCGTTTCTGACCCAATGGAGCACCTAATAATAGTTGCCTCAGGTTCTCCGCAAAGACCCGAATCGCCTCTTCGTCCGCTTTCTCTTTCGAGAGCGCCGCAAACTCCGTCTCGATAGCCGGTTTCAGAAGCCGTTTATAACCGTCCTCCATCGCCAACTCCACTTGATAAGCGGTGTCGTTATTGGCCCGTAGCCACAAGTGTGCTAACTTATCTAAGGCTTTCTCCGTGTCCGGCGAGATGTCCACCCGCAGGTATCCTTCCGTTTCTGCACGGCGAATCGCCAATAACTGATGGCTCTTCACATGTTTGAGCGGACACTTGAAATCGAAGTAATCTTTATAGTTCTGCGCTTCCGGTGTGTCACACTTGGTCTTTACCGCCTTGCTACTCAATATTGCAGTATAACTGAACTCTCGGCGAATGGCGTTACGGCTCTTTTCGTCTTCGGCTATCCGCTGGGCAATAATATCCCGTGCGCCTTGCAGGTCCTCCTCCTTGGGCATCTTCATCGGCCGCTGTTTGAGAATCTCTTCTGCCAGCGGAAGCAGTCCTTTCTCGATGGCTACATCGGCACGGGTCTTTCGATGCGGTTTGTAGGGTAGGTATATATCCTCTAACTCCGTCGCGTCCCAACATTCTTCAATGCGCTTGCGCAGTTCCTGATCGTCGTTTCCGAGTTCATCCAAACGCGCGTATATTGTATCCTTGCGTTTGGCGAGTTCTTGCAGATTGACATATTGCGCTTGGATGGCCGCAATCTGAACCTCGTCCAGACTACCTGTTTTCTCCTTTCTATATCGCGCGATAAAGGGAATGGTGGCTCCTTCGTTCAATAACGTTACGGTTGCAGCCACTTGCCGCTCGGCAATACCGACAGCTCCGGAGATAATATGTGAGAACTTATTTTCGTACATACTCCGCAAACGTGTAATCGTACGGGTTCTTCTCGTCCGCTTCGTGTCTTTCAGCGCTTGTTTGTCGCCAGATAGCCGGATCGATTACAGGGAAGAACGTATCTGCGTCCTCCCAACTATGATGAATATGCGTGATATAGAGTTTGTCCGCGCGCTCCATCATCTGGCGATAGACCATGCCTCCGCCAATAACAAAAGCCTCTTCTTCGCCTTTGACCTTAGCCTCCATCTCGTCCAAGGAATAAACGGCTTCTGCGCCATCAAAGCTCTTGCCCTGTACGTCCGTCAGAACGATATTCCGCCTGTTGGGCAGGGGATGTTTGGGCAGCGAGAAGAAGGTTCTTTCGCCCATCATTACGGTCTTACCGGACGTGATCTCCTTAAAATGCTTCAGGTCCGCCGGCAGGTGGCACAACAGATCACCTTTCTTTCCGATCGCATAGTTCTCTGCGACAGCTACTATAATCGAAATCATACACTTACAACGCCCGCAATGTGGGGGTGCGGGTCATATCCCTCTAATTGAAAATCTTCGTATTGGAATTGGAAGAGGTCTTTTACCTCCGGATTGATCACCATCTTCGGTAATGCCCGCGGCTCACGTGTTAGTTGCAGTTTGACTTGCTCCAGGTGATTCAGATAGATATGTGCATCGCCGAGTGTGTGTACGAAATCGCCGCATTCGAGTCCTGTTACTTGTGCCATCATCTGCAGCAATAACGCATAGCTGGCGATATTAAAGGGCACGCCGAGGAAGATATCTGCGCTGCGTTGGTAGAGTTGCAGACTCAGTTTGCCATCCGCCACATAGAACTGAAACAGGCAGTGGCAGGGTGGGAGAGCCATTTTCTCTACTTCGGCTACGTTCCACGCGCTGACCATCATCCGGCGGCTGTCGGGATTTTCCTTGATCATCTTCACTATATTGGCTATCTGATCAATCGTACCGCCATTATAATCCGGCCACGAGCGCCATTGATGCCCATACACAGGGCCCAACTCGCCGTTCTCATCCGCCCATTCATTCCAGATACGCACGCCGTGCTCCTGCAGGTATTTCACATTCGTGTCGCCCTGTAAGAACCACAGCAACTCATAGATGATGGACTTCAGATGCAGTTTCTTCGTCGTCAAGAGCGGAAAACCGTCCGACATCTTGAATCGCATCTGGTGACCGAACACAGAGATGGTACCTGTGCCCGTACGGTCGTGCTTGATAGTGCCTTCATCCAGCACACGCTGGCATAAATCTAAATACTGTTTCATTAGTATAACTTATATGTTGTCTTTAGTACCTTAAATTCCGTACGACGGTTAATCTGGTTGCAGATCTCCTGCTTGTCTTCCGTCAGCCCGGTGATAAACGCCTCGTCTAACTCCTGCTCCACAGGAATCCACGGATATTGTTTGTTCAGCGCTTTGTCGGCTTTTACGGGTTTGCTCTTGCCATAACCCACCGGCGTCAGACGCTCTGCTTCAATACCTTTCTTAATGAGGTAGTCGCAGCAACTCTGCGCACGTTTCTGGCTCAAGTCCAAGTTGAACTCTTCATTACCTTTCATATCCGTATGTGCGCTCAACTCAATGGTGATATTCGGGTTGTCTTGCAGCAGTTTCACGAGGTGCAACAACTCTGTTTCACTCGCTTTCGTGATCTCCCATCGGCCGAACTCATAGAAGATATTCTCCATCTTCACCGGCCTGCTGATCGGACTTAGCGTGAAATTGAGCGTATAGGTCTTGCTGTCCTTCAAGTTCAGCGTCGTCCATTGCTCTTTGGCGTTCAGGTGTCCGCGAGCGGTGGCTAACATCACATATTTGACTTCTTTCTGCAGTTTGATCTTGTATGTTCCATCGCGGCGCACATTAACGCGGCTGTTGGTGCCGTCGCTGCCCACTACGTGCAACTTGGCATCCGAAAGCGGGTTACCTTCTTCGTCGCTTACTATGCCTTCCGCAATGAACTCCATCTCCGGCAACCGGAAGCTGTATATCTTGTCAAAACCTTTCTTATCGCCTCTGTTCGAAGAGAAGAAGCCGTCCTGGCTCTCACCCGCAAAGGTGATTCCGAAGTCGTCTCCCGAACCGTTAAACGGCGCGCCCATGTTATAAAGCACCCAAACCGTTGTATCTTTTGCAGTCGTGTCGAGCGTCGCTTTATAGAGGTCCAAGCCGCCATAACCCGGATGTCCGTTGCTGGCGAAATAGAGTGTCCCGTCGGCATGCACGTACGGGTACATCTCATCTGCCGGCGTGTTGATACCTTTTCCGAGAGGATGGGCGTTTACCCATTCCGAGCCGTCCAGCTCTGCCATCCAGATATCTTTTCCTCCTTCACCTCCCATCGCGTCGCTTACGAAATACAAAGTATCGCCCGTGGGATTCAAAGCCGGATGGCCGACGGTAATCGAACTATCCGCAAAAAGCTTCACTTCCTGCGCTTCGCCCCATTCGCCACTGGCACGCTCGCTCTTGTAGATCTTTGCGCCCAGGTCTTTTCCGTTAATCGGCTTTGAATAGGTGAAATACATCGTCCTGCCGTCCTTGCTGAAGCTGCAAACACCCATCTCTGCCGTTCCGGCTTGCTTGCCTCCGGTTGAGTCATTCTTCTGCTCCTCTTCCGGCGCGTCGTACAGACCTTCTGCGAGCACTATTTCTTCCCATTCTCCCGCCGCGTTCTTGCGCGTCTGGTATAACTGAAATAACTGCTGCCCGGTTACGTTACTCGGTCTTTTCAACTTCTTTGTACCGCCTTTCTGCTTCTCCTGCCGGTTGCTGGTGAACATCATCGCATCGCTCTGGTCTCCGATAAACATCGGCGCGAAGTTACTTGTGCGGCGTTGGTTAAACTCCTTCGCTTCGGCAATCTTGTACCGCGAACCTTGTTTCTTCCACTCCTCTATCTTCGCGCACGCGTATTGACCTGCCTGCGCTACATAGTTGTCCGGATGGGCTTGGAGATAGAGTTCATAGTTCTTGGCGGCATCTTTATACTTACCCTGGTATTGGTACACCATGCCGGCATGAAGAAAGACCGTCGAGTCCTGAAGGTAATACTTGTTACGGATGGCATTCTGGTAACAATTGGTTGCTCTCGGGTTATTCAAAATCCGATAGCACTCGCCTTGTTTGTATGCCACATAGCCTTTCAGTTGTTTCTCGGTCTTGGACGACAGACGGCTGTAGCAGGACTTATAGATATCCGCCGCGACGTAGTACTCGCCGATAGCGAACTTCTTATCCGCTCGCTTGATTCGCTTCTGAATACTACATCCCGGCAGTAACAAAAGAATTGCTACTATGTATAAAATGCTTTTTCTCATTCCAAGCTGTGTACTACAAGTCCGCTGCGCAGTTTGGGTTCAAACCACGTTGTTTTCGGCGGCATAATGTTTCCGCTGTCGGCGATGTCGATGATCTGCTGCATGGTAACGGGATAGAGTGCCAATGCCATCTTCATCTCGCCGCTATCCACACGTTTCTTCAGCTCACCAAGTCCACGGATTCCGCCCACGAAATCAATACGTTTGTCGCTCCGGAGGTCTTTGATGCCGAGAATCTTATCCAAAATCAGGTTACTGGAGATTGTTACGTCCAGTACGCCGATCGGATCTGCATTATTATAGCGACCTTCTTTGGCAGTCAACGAGTACCACTTTCCGCCCAGATACAAGCTGAAATTATGCAATCCCTTAGGCTTTACTGCAGAGAAATCTTCCTTCCCTTCAGGGAGGGGCTGGGGGTAGGCTTTGATTTCGAAATCCTCTTTCAACTTCTCGATAAACTCCGCTTCGCTCAGTCCGTTCAGGTCCTTCACCACGCGGTTGTAATCAATAATATTCAGCTGGTCATCCGGGAAGCACACCGCCATAAAGAACTCATACTCCGGGATCTCCCCTCCTTTACGGAGGGGTTGGGGGAGGCTTTTCCTTTCTGCGCCGACTCCGGCAGCTGCCGCCGAGCGATGATGTCCGTCCGCAATATACATCGCCGGAATCTGAGCAAAAATCTCCGTGATACGCGCGATGGTCTGCTTGTCGTTAATCACCCAGAACGTGTGGCGGAAACCTTCCGGAGCCGCTACAAAATCATACTCCGGCTCGCCCTTCGTCACTTCCGCTACAATCTTATCCAAGTCCTCGCGATGGGGATAAGCAAAGAACACAGGCTCCATGTTTGCGTTCAAAACGCGCACATGTTTCATTCGGTCTTCCTCTTTGTCCTTACGCGTCAACTCGTGCTTCTTAATGCGTCCCTCCAGGTAATCATCTACCCACGCCCCGACAACCAGACCATACTGCGTCTTCGCTTTCTCACCTGCCAAAGCCGCTCCGGTAGCGTTCTCCAGACCTTCGCCTTTAGCCAAAATCGTTTGCGCATAGACGTAGTATTTCTCCTCCTGGTCCTGCACAAGCCATCCTTTCTTTTTGAACAGCTTAAACTGCTCAACTGCCGCTCCATACACACGCTCGTCGTGCTCATCCGTTTCCGGTGCAAAATTGATCTCGGGTTTGATGATGTGGTATAGCGATTTCTCGTTACCTGCCGCTTCCGCACGTGCTTCTTCACTATTGAGCACGTCGTACGGACGGCTACTTACTTGCTCCACCAACTCTTTTGGCGGACGTATTCCTCGAAATGGTTTAATCTTCATACAATTTCTGTATTTTCGTAAACTATACCTGTTTTCGGTATTTTGGGTTGTTATTTTTTTATTTTGTTCATTGTGCCGGATGGTATCCGGCTTCCTCCCCTTTATAGAGAGGTTTGGTGGGGCTTATTTCTTTTCCGTAGCTGCTGTAACATTACCTCCCATAGAGCAAGTGCCGTTAAACTGCGCACCCGGCTCTACCACCAGTGTCTTGGTTTGTACGTCGCCTTGTATTTTTCCGCTTGCACGGAGCGATAGCTGTTGGCTGCAAATAATCTTGCCATCCATCAGACCCAATATCTCTGCGTTTTGGCAACTAACGGTACCTTTGATCTTACCTGCTTCGCCAATAACTACCTTGCCCGTACATTTCAACTCTCCCTCAATCATTCCGTCAATTCGAAAATCACTATCGGCAGTAATATTGCCGACAATCTTACTTCCTGCGGTCAGCGCGTTGAACATCAAACCGCTTTGTTGTTTGTCATTTGCCATAATTCCTATATATTTTTTGTTATGATCAATCTATTTCTTGTTGGTGCTTCTCAATCAGTTTGACGCTGTATTTGCGCAGTCTGTTGAAGCCCACGAGGAACACAATCATCATGATTCCTGCGATATATTCCGGCATTGCACCCATACTCATTAGAATGCCGTCGTACAAACCATGCGCCATCATCGGCATGAACCAGGCGAGGAACATATTTCTCTTTTTGTTTGCGGGATCTCCAAAGGTAGCCAGACCGAAGAAGAATCCCATAACCACGCCGAAGAAGAAATGTCCCGGAACTGCGAACAGCGCCCTGCTCACGCCGATAGAGATCCAGCTGCCGTCTTCTAATCCTTGCATGAGATAGCCGATATTCTCAAACCCGGCAAATCCCAGACCGATGCAGGACGCGTACACGATTCCGTCCAGACGCTCGTCGTAATAGGGGTTCTTGCGCAGCAGCAACCACAGCATCAGCAGTTTGGCGCTCTCCTCCGGAATGCCGGCCTGCACAAAGGCCTTGATGAATCCCGTAAGCCAACTCGTAACAGGTATCTCACCAAACGGGGTCATGACCAGTATTACCAGCAATGCAGAAAGAACACCATAGCACAGCGCCTTGAGCAACCATTTCAAGGGCTCCGGCTGGCGCATATCTTTCACCAAAATGTAAATAAAAAGCAGTATTACCGGTGCTAACGCCGCTGCGATCAAACTCCAAATCATAAGCTGTTCACAAAAAATTGCGTGCAAAGTTACAACTTTTTTTTGACATACGCAAGCCCGCGCGCGTTTTCTTTAAATTTTTTATGAAAATCCCTTCCTAACCTGCCGCACACTCTACACCTCCTTTTTCTACCCAAAACAACACCATTAACTACCCCTAACAAGACTCTCACCATAGGATCACCATAAGATGACCATAGGATCACCATAGGATGAATGACCCATTTTGTCATTTATGCCATTTTACTATATATACATAGTATATATACTTTTTATTCGTCATCTTTCAAAAATAGGACTCATTTTATCTCCTGATCCCCTTTTCTAACCACCTCTTTTTATTGCAAAAAAATGAGAAAAATCACGAAAATGATGGCATATGCTTGCATATGTCATATTTTTTTAGTAACTTTGCACGCAATTTTTGAAAATGTATGAAATCTATACTGTTAGCGGTGGTATTTTTGATGGTGGCGATGATGCTGCTATGTGTGGGAGTGATCTTTAGAAAGGATCATTCGTTTCGCTCGCAACACATCCACCAGAACGCGCGTCTGAAGAAGGATAAGATCCACTGCGCCAAGACGCTAGACAAAGAGGCGGAGCGGAAATCCGCCCGGAAATTAAATATTTCGGAGCTTTAGCTCTGCATATAGCGGCCTATTCCGGCCTAAAAAGGCCTAAAAATGTAAACAATAAAAAACAAAATAACAATGAACAAAATTAGTATTATCGTTGAATCGATTTTGGCAGCAGGAGTTGCTGCGCTGTTTATTCTCTTTTTTACGTACAATCCTTGGGCAAAGAAGTCTGCAGCGGTGGAGAGTTCGGAGAAACTGCAATCGCAATATGAGGAGTCGATGGTAAAGCTGGATACCAAAGCAAAAGCCTTCCAGAAAGAGTACGAGACCTTCCAGCAGGACGTGCTGAACTTCCAGAAGAAGGTAGAGGCAGGTGCTTTCCTGAGCCGTGAGCGTGCAGAGAGTGAGCAGAGCCGTTTGCAGAAGAAAGAGCAACAGCTGGCTGCCAAACAGCAGGAGCTGGAGAACCTGCGTCAGCAGTTGAGCAACGATTTCATGAACCAGCAAGCCGCATTGACTCAGCAGTTGCAGGATTCGGTACAGGCATACTTGCGTGAACTGAACGCCGATGGCCACTACCACCTGATTTTGAACGACGCTGTGCTGATGAACAAGGTTGCCGGCTACGATATTACCGACGAAGTGGTAGAAGGCCTGAACGCACGTTATGCGAAGTAAGCTGCTTGCTATAGTACTCCTGTGCGCACTGAGCATTTCTGCCCAGCGCATCCCACGGAGATATATGACTTCATCGAGGAACTGACGACAGATGGAGTGATCTCTTCGAATGCGGCGGTCAAGCCTTATACGCGGGATGCGATTGCCCGGATGTTAGCCGAGGCGCAGAGCAAAGACTCGTTGCTGAACAAAAGGCAGAAAGACGACCTGCAGTTTTACATGCAGGACTACGCGCTGGAGCTGGATACTCTCCCTGTTTATTATTCGTACGGGCACAGGCATGTGACGCAATGGATCACGCCGGTATCGAATCTGTCGCTGGCGGACCCGAGTCTGCATATCCTGACGAAGAACAAGATCTTCAAGATGCGAATCCGTCCGATATTAGGCATGGATATCTATGCCGGCAAGAAAGGTATGATCACCAAGCGCTGGTACGGAGCGGAGATCCAGATGGATATCGCGCATCATTTGTCAATCTGGGGCTCTATCCGTGATAACAGTTGGAAAGGAACCGGGTATCTGAAGGATGCTTATTTTCCGACAGAATACGATAAGATTTACGGCGCAAGGCTGACGAAGCCCGGCTACCTGAATAACTTGCCGGGTGTGCAATACAAGGAGTCTAATTACGGAGGCGACTTCTCGGATTCGAGAGGCGGTATATCGCTTTATGCGTGGTGGGGTAGTATCGGAGTGCAGCGTGAGCGGATCCAATGGGGCGATGCGCAACACGCGTCGAATATCCTCTCTGCGCACAATCCTGCGGTACCGATGGTGACGCTGCAGTTGACGCCGTGCAAATGGTTTCAGTTCGATTATTTCCATGCGTGGCTGCCATCGAATGTGATGGACTCGACGTATTATTACTCGGAGCGCGAGCGCGAAGGCGTGACGCAGCGTGAATACCGGCCTGCCAACAAATTCATGGCAGCGAACATGTTTACGTTCATGCCGATTAAATATATTCAGTTCTCCATCGGAAACTCGATTGTTTATGCGGAAAGGAATGTGCAGGCTGCATATTTCATCCCGATAGCGTTCTTCAAATCGCTGGATCATCTGATGACCAAAGGCTTGGGCTCGGAGAATCAGAACAGCCAGGCCTTTGCGACCATCACCGTGCGCCCGACAGACCATTTGCGGTTGTACGGTTCGTTCTTCCTGGATGAGTTTAAGTTTGCCCGTTTGAAGAAATCCAACCCCGAACACAACCCTGTATCTTATCTGGTGGGCTTTAATTGGAGCGGTTGGCCGGTAAAAGGTCTGTCGCTTCGCGGGGAGTTTATGCGAAGCTATATTGCTTGCTATACGCATTCGATTGCGGTACTGGATTACACGTCCAACTCCTATAAGATGGGGCACTATATGGGCGATAACTCTCAATCGATATTTGTAGAGTTGGCATATCGTCCGGTTCGTGGATTGAGGCTGGTTCTGAATTATACGAATGACACAAAATATAATTCGTATGATTATATTCGCAAAAATATCGGAGCGATTATTGCCCAGAAACCGTTTGCAGAGAAGATCTGGCGGAATGACGAGATCAATTTCCGGGCGGTGTATGAGGTATTCAATAACTGCTATGCACATGTGGACTTTAGTTATAATAACACGCGCGCGTACGCTCCGAAGTCAGCCCGTGTAGCCGGAGAAGACCGCGGATGGAATGCCGATGGCACTTCTCAGGAGTTGAGCGGCGATGCACTTGTGAACTATTATTTGAACAAATATACCCCCGTTTATCTGCAAGGCAAGAATTTTACGGTGACTTGTGGATTGAGCTTTGGATTTTAACGGAATAACGTAATATCGAAATATCGAAAACAATCATTATATGAAAAAAGAAATTCAATTCTCCCTTGTCTATCGCGACATGTGGCAGAGTAGTGGAAAGTACGTGCCGCGTAGAGACCAGTTGGCGAAGATAGCGCCGGTGATTATCGATATGGGCTGTTTTGACCGTGTTGAGACCAACGGCGGTGCGAGTGAACAAGTGAACCTGTTGTACGGCGAGAACCCGAACTTAGCGGTTCGTACGTTCTGCAAGCCGTTCAACGAGGCAGGAATCAAGACCCACATGCTGGATCGCGGTCTGAACGCATTGCGCATGAATCCTGTGCCGGCTGATGTGCGTCAGTTGATGTACAAAGTGAAGCACGCGCAGGGAACGGATATTACCCGAATCTTCTGCGGTCTGAACGATCCGCGCAATATTATTCCGTCTATCAAATGGGCGAAAGAGGCCGGTATGACTGCGCAGGCTACGATGTGTATCACCTATTCGAAAGTGCACACGGCGGAGTATTATATCAACCTCGCGGAGCAGCTGATCGAAGGCGGCGCACAGGAGCTCTGCCTCAAAGACATGGCAGGTATCGGTCGTCCGGCTATGCTCGGAACGATTGTAGCAGCGATCAAAGAGAAACATCCGGATATCATCATTCAATACCACGGACATACAGGTCCGGGCTTTAGTGTAGCGTCGATGTTAGAGGTGGCGAAAGCCGGCGGCGATGTGTTGGACGTAGCGATGGAACCGCTCTCTTGGGGTAAAGTACACCCGGATGTGATTACCATTCAGGCGATGCTCAAAGACGCAGGCTTCCTGGTAAAAGACATCAATATGAAGGCCTATATGGAGGCGCGCAGTCTGACGCAGTCCTTCATCGATGATTTCCTCGGTTACTGGATTGATCCGAAGAACGCGTTGATGACTTCGCTGCTTGTGGGATGCGGTCTGCCGGGAGGTATGATGGGTTCGCTGATGGCGGATCTCAAAGGTATGCACGCAGCTATCAACGCCAACCTCAAGAAGAAAGGCGAGAAAGAGTTGAGCGAGGATGAGTTGCTGGTACAACTCTTCGATGAGGTACAACGCATCTGGCCGATGCTCGGTACGCCGTGCTTGGTAACGCCGTTCAGCCAGTATGTGAAGAACGCTGCGCTGATGAACCTCTTCAGCCGCTCGATGGGCGAGAAAGACTTTACGAGAATGGATCCCGCTATGTGGGGTATGATTTTGGGTAAGAGCGGTAAGTTGCCGGGCAAGTTAGCGCCTGAGATCATCGAACTCGCCAAAGAGAAAGGCTTCGAGTTCTATACTGATGATCCGCAGAAACTCTATCCGAACGTCCTGCCGCAGTACATCCAAGAGATGAAAGAACTCGGCTGGGATAGGGGACAAAACGACGAGGAGTTGTTTGAGTTCGCTATGCACGACAAACAATACCGCGAGTTCAAGTCCGGCATCGCCAAAGAGCAGTTCAACAAGGATCTGGCAGAAAGGATGCAGAAGGCCGGTAAAGAAGTACCGGAGAACCTGCGGAAATACCTGGCTAAGGGACAAAGTGACCAAGTACCAAGTACCAAGGGAGCTTCCGAGGATGAGATGGCAGCCGTAGCGATGGCGTTGCATCTGGCGCAAGGTAAGCAGCATAAAGAGGGAATTATCGAGTTGCCGAACGTACATTCGACCGCTTGGAATAATAAGTATTATACGCTTAAATAAAACTTTACAAATATGAAAAAGTACAACTTTAATGCAGGACCATCGATCCTGCCGCAAGAGGTAATCAAACAGACGGCTGATGCCGTTATGGATTTTCAGGGCGAGGGGCTTTCTATCTTGGAGATTTCTCACCGCGCCAAGTATTTCCAACCCGTTATGGACGAAGCGGAAGCCCTGATGAAAGAGCTTCTGAATGTGCCTGAGGGCTATCGTGTACTGTTCTTGGGTGGCGGCGCGAGCCTGCAGTTCTGCATGGTTCCGTTTAACCTGCTGGAGAAGAAAGCAGCGTATCTGAACACCGGTGTTTGGTCCAAGAAAGCACTCAAAGAGGCAAAAGGTTTCGGTGAGGCCGTAGAAGTAGCCGCTTCAACGGATTCCATTCCGACGGATTATGAGATTCCGCAGGACGCAGATTATTTCCATATCACGACCAACAATACCATCTTCGGAACCGAGATTAACGACGAGAAACTCGCAGAGATCTACAAGAAAAAAGGCAATGTACCTTTGGTAGCCGATATGAGTTCAGATATCCTGAGTCGTCCGATTGATGTAAGTCAGTATGATATCATCTACGGCGGTGCGCAGAAGAACCTGGCTCCGGCAGGTGTGACGTTCGTGATCATTAAAGAGAGCTGCTTGGGCAAAGTAAGCCGTTATATCCCGACGATGCTGAACTACCAGACGCATATCGAGGGTGGCTCGATGTTCAACACGCCTCCTGTACTGCCGGTTTATACGGCGCTGCTGACGCTTCGTTGGCTCAAAGCAAACGGCGGTGTGAAGTGGATTGAGGCGCGCAACAAAGCAAAAGCGGAGTTGCTGTACAAGTGTCTGGATGAGTCGAAACTGTTCATGCCGACGATTAGCAAGAAAGAGGATCGCAGCCGCATGAATATCTGCTTCGTCTTCAAGCCGGGCTACGAGGAGCTGCAAGACGACTTCTTCAAGTTCGCTACCGCTAAAGGCATGGTAGGTATCAAGGGGCACCGTCTGGTAGGCGGTTTCCGCGCGTCCTGCTATAACGCTATGGACCTTGAGGGCGTACAGGCTCTGGTAGATTGCATTAAAGAATACGAGAAATTACACTAATTATGAAGGTTCGTGCTAGTCGAGTGTAAGCTCGCTTACACTACTCGATGACGCCGAAGCTCCAAAATTTAAAACGAGTTTTAAATTATGAAAGTACTTGTAGCAACAGAAAAACCTTTTGCGAAAATAGCCGTGGACGGCATTCGCGAGGTGGTAGAGAGTGCAGGGTATGCACTCGCTCTCTTGGAGAAATATACAGACAAACAGCAGTTGCTGGACGCTGTAGCAGATGCTGACGCGCTCATCATCCGTTCGGATGTGGTGGACGCTGCGGTGTTGGATGCAGCCAAGCAACTGAAGATTGTCGTTCGTGCCGGAGCCGGGTATGACAACATCGATCTGGAGGCGGCTACAGCGCACAAAGTGGTAGCTATGAATACTCCGGGTCAAAACAGCAACGCCGTTGCCGAATTGGCTTTAGGATTGATGGTATATGCCGTTCGCAATTTCTATAACGGTACTTCAGGAACGGAATTGAAAGGCAAGAAACTGGGTATTCATGCCTTCGGAAACGTGGGTCGTAACGTAGCTCGCATTGCGCAGGGCTTCGGAATGGATGTTTATGCGTACGATGCGTATTGCCCGGATGAGGCGATGGTAGCCGCTAACGTGAAGCCGGTTCATAGTGCCGAGGAGTTGTATAAGACTTGCGACATCGTGAGTCTGCATATCCCGGCCACGGCAGAGACCAAGAGCAGCATCAATCATGATCTTGTGAACCTCATGCCGAAAGGCGGTATTCTCGTCAATACGGCACGCAAAGAGGTCATCGATGAGGAAGGTCTGATTGCCCTGATGCAAGAACGTACCGATCTGAAGTACATGACGGATATCATGCCGGTTGCGGACGCGAAGTTCCGTACACTCTTTGAGGGGCGCTATTTTGCAACGCCGAAGAAGATGGGTGCGCAGACCGCTGAAGCCAACATCAATGCCGGAATCGCAGCTGCGAAGCAGATTGTGGACTTCATCCAGAACGGCAATACCCGTTTCCAAGTAAATAAATGAGGAAAAGACTTATTTTCATAATGACGCTTCTTCTGGCTCTTCCATTTGGAGGAGCCGGGAGTGGCAGTCTTTGGGCTTTGCCTATTGAATGCACCGGTGCTACGCAGGTAGTGAACGGAAACGATACGCTTTTCTTCTTTAGCGGTTCTATCGATATTACCTCCAAATGGGGCGAGGTTGATTGGCATAGTATTGAGACCGGGGAAGTAGAGACGAATATCGAGACCCAGTATAATTTGGACGAAGGAGGGTATTATATCCAAAAAGGCAGCATGATTTCTGAGCCTTTTTATGTGTTTCATTATTCCGAGCCTTCGGATTTGGAGCTTTCGGCTGAGACGGAATGCGGTTCTACTATCTTGCGTCTGAAAGGCGATACTAAGCCCTATGTGTATACGCGTCAGGATGGTTCGCAAGGTTCGTATGCGCGCGCGTGTACCATAGATTATAATGCGCTCGCATGGAATACGGAGGAGTGGGTAGATTCGGCAGCCACAATGACTTCAACGCTTCGGCCTGCTTTTCATCTGCCGGCACTCTATGGTTCGACGCCTATTAAATTATGCTATGATCTGGCTATCCGTGAGGCATTAGGGAAGGATTCCGCATGTATAGAGATTGACGTTCCGATAGATAGTATCAAGGCTGTCAATATGCAACTCATGTCGTTGGCGACGACCCGCGGCAAAGAAGGCGAGAAATCCAATGAACGCAACCGTCCGATTTCTCAGGAGTTGATTGCTTCGTCGGAATACAGTGGTCCGTTGGAGGTGGCTTTTTATTCGAATCCCACGCCGGCTGCGCAATTCTATAAATGGTCGATCTATCATTCTACGGAACTGATAGTTACGCGTAATGACAAAGATATACGTTATGTCTTTACCGAACCGGGTTCGTACCGCGTTGTTTGCTCGGTGAATAATGCTACTTGTGCGTCCGATTCGATGGAGGTGACGGTAGCAATCGCGGAGTCGTATCTGGCGGTACCGAACGTGTTTACACCTAATGGTGACGGCAAGAACGATGAGTTCCGCGTGGCGTACAGGTCTCTTCGGGATTTCCATATATGGGTTTATAACCGATGGGGCAAATTAGTATATGAATCGACCGACCCGGCAAAAGGGTGGGATGGTAACATCAACGGCCGTCCGGCAGCAGAAGGTGCGTATTTCTATGTCGTACGGGCTATGGGTACCGATGCTGACAAGAATGCGTCCTTTATGATGAAGGCTTCGTACAACAAGAAGAAACTCAACGCCGATGAGTCTGTCTTAGGCATTTATCAGATGTCCGGCGACATCAATCTTCTCCGGGGGAAATAATATTAACTTCGGTATATCGACAGACCGATATATCGACATATCGAAATTATCAATGAGAAAATTACTGACTATGGCTCTTGCCACTACTGTTTTAGCAGCTACTGCTGCAACCAACCCGTTCTTCGACTATAAGAACTGGAAGACGCCGCATGGCACGTATCCCTTTAATGAGATTCATGCGGAGCACTATATGCCGGCTTTTGAGGAGGCATTCAAACAAGGTCTGAAGGATATTGACAACATCGTGAATAATCCCGCGGCCCCGACTTATGCCAACACTATCGAGGCGTATGAGGCTTCTGGAGAGTTGCTGACGGTAGTTGCCGGTTGTTTCTATAACCTTACCAGTGCAGAGACCAACGACACGCTGCAGCAGATTGAGATGGAGCTCTCTCCGAAATTGTCGGAATACTCCTCTACGATTCGTCTGAACGAGGGATTGTTCAAGCGTATCAAGGCGGTTTATGACCAGCGAGAGAAACTCAAACTGAACAAAGCACAGTATAAGCTGCTGGAGGATATCTATGAGTCGTTTGCCAATAACGGCGCAAACCTGAGTCCTGAGGATAAGCAGACTTATCGCGAGTTGAGCGCCAAACTCAGTCAGCTGACCCTCCAATACGGTCAGAACGTCCTCAAGGCAACTAACGCCTGGACGATGCTTATTACCGACGAGGCGCTCTTGGCAGGTCTGAATGACGACACCAAGGCTATGCTTCGTGTAAACGCTGAGAAGAAAGGACAGGAGGGATGGTTGCTGAACCTCAAACCGACGACTACCATCCCTGTGATGCAGGATATGGACAACCGTGACATCCGTCGTGAGTTATATATGGCGAATGCCGGCAGATGTGTCGGAGGCGAGTTTGACAACACCGGCCTGATTGTGGAGATCGTGAATACGCGTCTGGCGCTCGCGAAACTCTTTGGCAAGAAGACATACGCGGAGAAATCGCTCTATAAGACCATGGCGGAGACGCCGGAGAATGTATATCGTCTCTTGGATCAGCTGCGTGACGCCTATATGCCGGCTGCGCGCGAGGAAGTGAAAGAGTTAGAGGACTACGCTCATGCGCACGGTTTCTATGCGGCACATCTGCAGCCATGGGACTTCAGCTATTATAGCAAGAAACTCAAACAGGAGAAATATGCTATCTCTGATGATGATCTGCGTCCGTATTTCGAGTTGGAGAATGTCAAGAAGGGTGTCTTCGGACTCGCAGAGAAACTCTATGGCCTGAAATTCAAGGAGAACAAGAAGATTCAGGTGTATAACCCTGAGGTGACGGCCTATGAGGTGTTTGACGAGAAAGGTAAGTTCTTGGCGGTTTACTACGCAGATTTCCATCCGCGGGACGGCAAGCGTGGCGGCGCATGGATGAACGACTTCCAGCCGCAGTATATGAAGGGTAAGAAAGATCATCGTCCGCATATCGTGAACGTCATGAATTTCACCCGTCCGACGGCAGACAAACCGGCGCTCTTCACGTATGACGAGGTGCGTACGTTCCTCCATGAGTTCGGTCATGGCCTGCATGGCATGCTGACTCGCTGCCAGTATGCTGCGCAGAGCGGTACTAATGTGCCGAGAGATTTTGTGGAGCTGCCGAGCCAGTTCAACGAGAACTTTATCGATGAGAAAGAGTTCCTGGATACTTTTGCAAAGCACTATAAGACAGGCGAGAGTCTGCCGCAGGAGTTGCTGGATAAGATGCATGCTTCGCAGACCTACCATGCTGCGTACGCTTGTGCGCGCCAGCTCAGCTTCGGCTATCTGGATATGGCATGGCATACCTTGGAGAAGCCGTTTGAGGTAAACGAGGCTATCGGAACCGTGGAGTCCGTTGTTCGTTTCAGCGATGAGGCAATGGAGCAGGTACAGGTTCTGCCGAACGTCCCCGGAACGCAGATGTGCTGCGCGTTCACGCATATCTTCTCCGGCGGTTATGCCGCAGGTTACTATAGCTACAAGTGGTCTGAACTCCTCGACGCAGATGCCTTCTCTGTCTTCAAGGCTGCGCAAGCCAAGAACGGCTCTATTTTCGATAAGAAAGCCGCAAAGCGTTTCCGCGAGAACATCCTGGAGAAGGGTGGTACTGAAAAAGCGATGGATCTGTACAAACGTTTCCGTGGCGGCGAACCGACCATCAATGCCCTCCTTGAGCGCGACGGCATCAAAGCTGTAGAGATTAAGTAATTTATTTGTACCTTTGCGTCCGCAACTGTAAAAGCGACCATGCAATCCGGCGAAAGCAATATTATCATCTACAACACACTTGACGGTCGTGCAAGTGTAGCACTTTATGCGCATGACGGAAGTGTGTGGATGAACCAAGCCCAGCTCGCAGAACTTTTTGACACCTCTAAGCAATTAGTTAGTCATCATATAGTTAATATATTGAAAGAAAACGAGTTAGATGCTAATTCAGTTGTCAAAAATTATTTTACAACTGCTTCAGACGGCAAGCAATATAACGTCACTTTCTATTCATTAGAGATGATTTTGGCGGTGGGATTTCGTGTGCGGAGCAAACGTGGTACGCAGTTTCGTATCTGGGCAAATCAACACCTTAGCGAGTATCTGGTTAAAGGCTTTACGATGGATGACGAGCGATTGAAGAATCCCAACGGAAGACCGGATTATTTTGACGAATTGCTCGAACGCGTACGTGAGATACGCGCCTCTGAAAAACGCTTTTATCAAAAAGTGCGTGATCTGCTGGCTCTAAGTAGCGATTATGACAGCACGGACAAAGCGACTCAGATGTTCTTCGCAGAGACGCAGAATAAACTGCTATATGCTGTGACGGGTGAGACAGCGGCAGAGATTATTGTGCATAGAGCAGATGCTTCGCAGCCTAATATGGCGCTTACCTCATGGAAGGGCAACGTGGTTCGCAAGCAGGATATCTACATCGCCAAGAACTATTTGCAGCAAGGTGAGATTGATACGCTTAATCGTTTGACGACGCTCTTCTTAGATACCGCGGAACTGCGCGTGAGGGAGCGCAAGGATCTAACGTTGCGTTATTGGCGTGACACGGTGGATGGATTATTGAATTTCCAAGGCAAAGTAGTGTTGCAAGGCTCAGGAACTATCAGTAATCGGCAGATGGAGGAACATGTGAATGCTATCTACGAGCAGTTTAATGCCCGTCGTAAAGCTTTTGCTGCCGCAGAGGCGGATCGTGAAGATCAACTGGAACTCTCCGCTGCAACTGATGAAGATTTAGCCGCTTTGCAAAGTTCTGCAGAGAAGAGAGAAATATAATACAAGTAATTTTGTTTAAAATTCATAAAAATGGCACTTTTATTTGCAAGTGTCATTTTTTTTGTGTACCTTTGCACTCGCAAAGGTTAGAAACCTCTCTGTCACTCACTGACGTAAAACAGGAGGACATAATAAAAGGCGTTTATTGACGTTGTTTGCGACTAACTGAAATCTTCGCAACAAAATATAAAATGTTAGCACATAAAGAAAATAGTTTAGTATCAGAACCTGTATTTCAAGAGATTTTGCAAGGTGTTGTAGAGATTATTGAACAATCCCGTCAACGAGTTGCGATATATGTCAATCAAGAGTTGACAATGATGCACTGGCATGTGGGTAAGTTTGTGCTCCAAAAAATTGACTACCAAGAGAAAGCGGAGTATGGTCAAAAGA
>ONIM01000067.1 GCA_900317885.1 uncultured Bacteroidales bacterium
TGAATACACACTCTCTAAACAGGTGTTGTATTCCAACGCGTTTTTGAATTGATACGCAGTACCTTTTCCAAAAAACGGTATCCGTTCGGATACCGTTCAAGCTGTCGACAAAGTGTCGACAGCTTGAGACGCCAAAATGGATACTTCCGAAAAAGTTCCCATTTTGGCATGGATGGAACGTGAAGGGGGGCATCCCTTCGCCCTCCCCCCTTCACAATCCCCCCATGCGTGTCCAAGCGTTGCCGCATAGGTTTGTCTACAGTCTGAACGATATCCATTCGGATACCGTTCTTTTCGTATATGGGAGGGTTTCGCGTGCGAAATCGCGCATGCCGGCGTCCTGTGTATCCAATTGTGCGTTTCTGGTTTATTCCGCAAGGATCTATGACGAAAATGAGTTGTATTTCTGATATACTTATGTTACGCTGAATAGGGTTCATCGGCAATAACAGAGAGGAGCAGCTTCCTTCGCCGATTGCCTCCATCCCTGTTTTGCCGCTTATGGTACCGACAACCGCTTTTCCCTCAACAGTTACATGAACTTTGTATACAGCATTTGCTGTGTAAAGCATTGCAATATCCTTATTTTCTCCGGTGAGCTCCGTATTGTAGCTCTCGAGAAGCAGGTTTGCCGCGTTTTTGCCGTAGCAGAGAAGCGTCGTCTCCTCCTCGATGATGTTGGTCAGCATGAAGAAGACCATGCTCATGCCGCTCTTGGCCGCCTCGACGGGCAGCTGCGGGCGGAGCTTCTCCGCGATGTCCTTCAGTTCATCCGGATCCATGGAGCTGATCTGGCCGACACCGAAGACCGTCTCGCCGAACACGAACTTCTTGAAATCCTGATGAAGGATCTCGTCCGGCGTCTTGCTGCCGAGGGCGCTGGCCGCCCGGAACATCTCCTTCGCGTACTCCGCGATGTCGACGCCCGCGATCCTGGCGAGTGCCTTGCCGGCGACCCTGTCGCGCTCGGTGCAGGTCGGCGACCGGAAGAGCAGCGTGTCGGAGATGATGGCGGACATCATGAGGCCGGCGATCGGCCGCGGGATGTCGATATCCAGCTCGTGGTACATGGAGTAGAGGATCGTGCAGGTGCAGCCGACCGGCTCGCCCCGGAAATAAACCGGGCTGATCGTCTCGACCGTGCCGATGCGATGGTGATCCACGATCTCCAGGATCTCCGCCTGCTCCAGGTTATCCACAGCCTGGGACCTCTCCGTGTGGTCAACCAGGATGATTTTCTTCCTATTCATATTGATGAGGCTCTGGCTGCCGATCATGCCGACGTACTGACCCTGATGGTTCAGGACCGGATACGCGCGGTAGCGGTGCTTCGCCATGACCTCGCGGATGTCATCCGTGAAATCCTCCAGCTTGAAGGAGATCAGGCCCTCTTTCCGCATCAGATACTTGACCGGGATCGCCTGGTTGATCAGGCGGACAGCCGTGTAGGTGTCAAACGTCGTCGCGATGAGAACCGCGCCCGTGGCCGCCGCAAACGCTCTGACCGCCGGCGAGACATCGCTGCTCAATGTGATAACAAGCGCTTTCGCCCCGTTCTCGAGCGCCGCGATCTGCATATCCGTGCGGTCGCTCATGATGACGAGATCTCCCTTTTCAAGATACTCGAGGAATCTGGTCGAGGAGGCCGCCGCAACGATGACGCGTCCGTCCGTGAACTGGTCCTCGGGATCACCCACGAGCACATGGCCGTTCAGGGTCTCCGCGATATCAAAATATTTGGTCTTCGCATCCGCGAGGATCGTCTTGGTGTAGGAATCCATGAAATACTGTGTGATGTCCGTGACGGACAGGATGCCCTCCAGGCAGTTCTCCTTATCCACGGCATCAGCCTCGTAGATAATATCCTCGCTGGACGTCATAAAGTAGTTGTAGGTATTGTTCAGATAGAGCTGACCGGCATAGAACTTGGAGTAGATATCACCACCGTCCAGGAACAAGCCGTTCAGAGTCATCATATAGATACCGTTGGGCAGGTCGGTTACGGTCTGCCTGATATCGAAGGTTCCGTCCTTACCACGGGCAATATTCATAACTTCGGGAACACCGCCGGTAGCAAAGCTAGCACCCTCGCCAGCTTCCTTGGTCCAACCATCGAACTTATCCTCGCCTTCTGTGAAGTCAGGATTAACAATCAGACGGGTAATCTCTGTTCCTGGAGTTACACCACCTGCAAGAGCATTCTCCAACATCTTGTTCACAAAGGCAACCTCAGCAGCGAGAGCTTCGTCGTCAAGGTTGCAGTTCTCCATGATATATGGAGAGCTACCGTTAGGATAGTCATTGTTAGGCTCTATAGTCTCCTCGAGATAAGTTACGAGGAACTCTGCATATTCACCTTCCAGACCGTTATCCTTGATATAGTCGGCAGCAGCCTGACAGGCCTGTACGTATGCAGCATAGCTGCTGGCAGAAGCCTTGACACTCTCCTTAATTGCGAAAGCAGCCTTGTAAGCAGCCAGGAAGTCGGTAACATTATCTATTGCCTCCCAAGAAGCGATGGCTTCCTTGTACTGATTTACCAGTACCTGATAAGCAACCAGTTCCTCATCGTCTATGAAGGCTGTCTCGTTGGCTATGATACCATCGCGGAACGAATCGAAGGTTTCGGGATGATCCTCGGAGATGCAAGCGTATCCGTCGGGAGTCTGATAAACGATAGCACCGGCGCTGGTGGGCTTTGGATAATTATCCTCACCGATAGTCTGACGCCAGACAGCATCCAGGAATTCCTCCTCGTTCAACTTCCATGCTATCTCGCCGCTTGCCAACTCGTCGGGTATTGTCAAGATAGCAGGAATCTCGACGGTACTGGCAGAACCGTTAACAACATCGCCCATATAATAACTGTTGATGATAGCCGACCTGCTCTGCTTAACAGCACCGAAGAACTGACCGTAAACAGCCGACTGGACTTCACCGATAGATACGCAGTTCTTGATGGTTACGATACCGCTGTTGCTATAGCCTACGAAGCCACCGAAGGTACAGTTGCCGGGAGCCTCTGCACTGTTCACC